>JANNJO010000488.1:0-7732 GCA_031395755.1 Acidobacteriota bacterium | reverse complement strand
GCGGAAAAGTTGATTTCGGACGGCCGCGTGACGGTCAACGGCAAGACCGTCACCGAGCTCGGCTCCAAGGCGGATCCCGAAGTCGATTACATCAAGGTGGATGAACGGCGCCTCAAGCGCTCGCAGCAACTCCGGTATTTCCTCCTCAACAAGCCGCGCGGCTATGTGACGACGCGATCGGATCCCGAGAAGCGGCGGACCGTTCTCGATTTGCTCAAAGGGGTGCGCGAATACGTCTACCCCGTCGGCCGCCTCGATTTCGATTCCGAGGGGCTGCTGATCCTCACCAACGACGGCGACCTGGCGGCAACGCTCACCCATCCGAGCCACGAGGTCGAGCGCGTGTACGAAGCGGAGGTGCTCGGCGTGCCTGATGCGCACGACATCGATCGTCTATCCAAAGGCATCGTCATCGAGGGACGCCGCACGAGCCCGGCAGTGGTTGAGCGGCTTCCTGAGCGCCGGACCGGGGGAGACACCTCGGTGCTGCGCGTCATCATCCACGAAGGGCGCACGCGGCAGGTCCGGAAGATGTGCGATGCCATCGGCCATCCGGTACGCGCGTTGAAACGCGTCCGGATCGGACCCATCGCCGACAAGAGTCTGAGGTTAGGAACGTACCGCGAGCTCACGGCCGAAGAAGTTCGCCGGCTCAAGAGCGCGAGCCGCAAGCGCGTCAGTGTATCTTCTCACCCGGCTCCACATCGGGCGACATAGACTCGTCGGTCTCCAGCGGGGCGCCGCCATCCAGATCGAGTTGAGCCTGCGAAGGGCCCGGCTGTGACAACCCGGCGGGGACTTCGAAACCGAGCGCCTCGGCCATTTCTTCGATCTTCGGCAGGTCCGACAGATCCCGCAGGCCAAAGCGGATTAGAAACTCACGCGTGGTCGAGTACATGAACGGACGTCCGACGACCGGCTTGCGGCCAACGATCTTCACGAGCTGACGCTCGAGCAGCGTGCTGATGACGCCGGCCGTGTTCACTCCGCGAATTTCGGTGATCTCGGGCGCCGTGATCGGCTGTTTGTACGCGATGACCGCCAATGTTTCGAGGGCCTGAACCGACAGACGCTGCGTCGTCCGCTCGTGGAAGAGCCGGCGGACCCATTCGTGCAGATCGGGCCGCGTGACAATCTGATAGCCGCCCGCGACTTCGACGAGCTGCAGGCCCCCGGGCCGGTCGTAATCCTGCTTCAGCGACTCGAGCGCAGCCTCGACGTCTTCCTTCGGCTCGCTCTCGAGCAACTTGAAGAGCATCTTCGGCGTCAGCGGATCGGGCGACGCGAAAATCAGCGCCTCAATCACCGGTTTCAGGGCATCAGACATACTTTCTACTTTCTACTTCTTACTTCTTACTTCTTACTTTCAGGATCACTCATCGCGTACGGCGCGTCCGCGGGCGGCTCGCGCTTATAGACCCGGATGGGGCCGAACGCCGCGGTCTGGAACACCCGGATCAGCTTAAGGCGGATCATCTCCAGCAGCGCAAGGAATGTCGTGATCATCGCGCCGCGGGAGTCGTCTTTCGCGAACAGGTCCTCGAAGCCGCAGGCCTCGGTCTCAGACAACTGCGCAAGCAGTTGCGCCATGCGGACCTCGACCGGCACCTCCTCGGGCGGCAGCGGCATTTTCGGTCGCTGCTTCGCGCGCTCGAGGACGCCGCGGAACGCCGCGAGGAGGCTGAAGAGATCGACTTCGACTTCGGGATCGTAGGCGTAGTCGTCGCCGGCGATCTGGGCGATGCGGCCGTCCGGACGACTCCACTGCGCGCCGCGCAGCACCGCTCGCTCATGCAGGAGCTCGGCGGCGGCTTTGAACTTCTGGTGCTCGAGGAGCCGGCGCACGAGCGCGTCGCGCGGATCTTCCTCCGACTGGCTGTCCTGCGCCGGGTCGTGACGCGGGAGCAGCATCTTCGACTTGATGTGAATCAGCGTGGCTGCCATCACCAGGAACTCGCCCACGGTGTCGAGGTCGAGCTCCTTGATCATCTCGACGTACTCGAGGTACTGCCGAGTGATGAGGGCGATCGGAATGTCATAGATGTTCACCTCGTTCTTCTTGATCAGGTGAATCAGGAGATCGAGCGGACCCACGAACGAATCGAGCTTGACCGAGTAGGCCTCGGGCGAAGATTCGAAGTCCGGCGCCGGCGGCAGCTCGCTCATGTAGAGGTAATCTTCATCGCGTCCCGAACACGGCCCATGGTCTCGCGCGCCACGCCGCGCGCGCGCTTCGAGCCCTCCACGAGAATCTCATGGATCCGCTCCGGCCGTGAAGCGATCTCCCTGCGGCGCTCACGCATGGGCTCGAGCGTGGCGTTCAGCGCAATCGCGAGCTTGTCCTTCACTTCCACGTCGCCGACCTTCCCCGCGCGATAGCGGGTCTTGAGGTCCTCGACCTCGGCCGCGTCGGGGTTGAACACGTCGTGATACAGGAAGACCGGATTCCCCTCGACCGTTCCAGGAATATCCGGCCGGGTGCGCTTCGGATCCGTATACATCGATCGAACCTTCTTCTTCACGTTGCCGGCGTCCTCGGACAGCAGGATCGTGTTGCCGAGGCTCTTGCTCATCTTCTTGAAACCATCGAGCCCGGGCAGGCGCGGCACTTTGGTCAGCAGTGGCTGGGGCTCGACCAGGACATCGCCGTAAAAGCGCTTGAACCGCCTCACGATCTCGCGCGACAGCTCCAGATGCGCGACCTGATCCTCGCCCACCGGGATGAAGTTGCCGTCGTAGATGGCCACATCGGCGGTCTGCAGAAGCGGATACCCGAGAAACCCAATCGACGACAGGTCTTTCTCGCTCAACGCTTCCTGCTGCTCCTTATACGTCGGCACGCGCTCGAGCCACGACACGGGTGTGACCATCGACAGCAGCAAGGCGAGCTCCGCGTGCTCGGGCACCATCGACTGCACGAAGAACGTGCTGCGCTCCGGGTCGAGGCCGGCGGCGATCCAGTCGATGGCGTTGTCGTGGGCGTACTGCCTCAGCTGGCTCGTGTCGGCGTAATCGGTCGTCAACGCGTGCCAGTCGGCCACGAAATAAAAGCAGTCGTAGTGCTCCTGCAGCGCCACCCAGTTCTGAAGGGCGCCGACCAGATGTCCCAGATGCAGCTTCCCGGTCGGCCGCATGCCGGAGACCACGCGTTTTTTTGCGGTCAGCGTAGCCACGAGAGAATCACATAGTACGGCGGGCCGATGAGGGAACCCAGAATGCCGGTCAGCAGCAGGCCCATGAGGATGAGGAATCCGTACTCGTAAAGAAAGTGAAGCCGCACGGAGACATGGGGCGGCAGCAGCGCCATCAGAATCTGCCCCCCGTCCAGCGGGGGAATGGGCAGCATGTTGAACACAGCGAGGAGCACGTTCAGGACCAGTGCCTGCGTGGCAATCATCTCGAGCGGGCGCGCCACTTCGAATTCCGAGAACGACGGGGTGCCGGGCGGCATCGCCTGCAGCGCCACGGCCGCCGCGATGGCGATGGCGATGTTACTCACAGGTCCCGCAGCAGTCACGAGGATGTGATCGCGCCGCGGACGTCTGAGGTTCCGCGTGTTGACCGGCGTCGGCTTCGCCCAGCCGATGAGGGGCGCACTGGTGGTCATCGCGATCAGCGGGAGGAGCAGCGTGCCGATCGGGTCGATGTGCACGATCGGATTGAGCGTGACACGTCCGAGGCGTCTCGCGGTGTCATCGCCGAGTCGGCTCGCCGACCACGCATGCGCGGCCTCGTGAACGGTGAGCGAAAAAATCAGAACCAGGAGCGCGATGACTAACGCGGGGATGTCGATCGGGGGCAAGGAGCAGAAAGTATACCCGACTTAGCGGCCCTTCCCGGCGAAGTATCCGAGCACCGCGTCCGCCGTCTTCGTGCCGACGACGCCCGTGAGCTCCTCACGGGAAGCCCGGCGGACGCCCGCCAGGCTGCCGAACGCAATCAGCAGCGCCTTGCGGCGTCGCGGGCCAATCCCAGCCACGCTGTCCAGCTCTGATCGGAGGTCACGCATCTTCCTCGCCTTCCGATGGAAGCTCACCGCAAACCGATGTGCTTCGTCCCGAAGCTGCTGCACGAGCCGCAGCGCGGGATCATCGTTCGGCAACGCGATCGGCTCTTCGCGATCGCGTGTGTGGAGGAGCTCTTCCTTTTTGGCGATGCCGACCGCGACGAGATTCGCCAGGCCGAGCTCACGCAGCGCGTCGTAGGCCGCCGACAATTGCCCTTTGCCGCCGTCGATGAGGATCAGGTCCGGGAACGGCCCTCCCTGCTCGAGCAGTTTGCGGTTGCGGCGGGTCACGACCTCCTTCATCGCGGCGAAATCATCGGATCCGGCATGGTTCGCCGGCGAGATTCGGTATTTCCGATACTCGCTTTTCCGCATTTTGCCGTCTTCGCAGACGACCATCGAGGCGACGGTCTCGCTGCCCTGGATCGTCGAAATGTCGAAACACTCGATCCGGCGCGGGATGGCCTTCAGCGCCAGCGTCGCCCGCAGCGTCTCGAGCGCGTCGTACTGCGACAGCCCGGTGTCGATGAGCCTGCCCTGATACGCCACGCGCGCATTGCGGATGGCGAGCTCGACGAGCCCGCGTTTTTCGCCGCGCTTCGGCACCAGCACCTGCACACGCCGGCCCGCGCGCGCCGAGAGCCAGGCCTCGAGCAGCTCGCAATCCTCGGGCGCGCTCGACAGATGCACTTCGGCAGGAGCCGGCCGGTCTTCGTAGAACTGCTCCACCGACGCCTGCACAATTTCCGCGGCCGATCCGGAAATGCCCTCGTTGGCCGCCAGCTCGACGCGTTCGAGCACACGCCCTTCGCGCATGAGGAACACGTGGACCACGGCGCCGGCCGGACCCATGTGCAGCCCGAAGGCGTCGCGATCGCCGAGCCGCGCGGTGGCCATCTTCTGCTGCCGATCGCGCAGCGTCTGAACGGTGCGCGCGGCATCGCGCAGGTGCGCGGCCTCCTCGTACCGCTCCCCCGACGCCGCATCCGTCATTGCGCCGGTCAGCCGCACGATCAGCTCGTCGTTCTTCCCTTCGAAGAACAGCTGGGTCCTCTGCGCCGCCTCGGCGTACTGCTCCTGCGAACAGAGCGCCGCCACGCAGGGAGCGATGCAGCGCTTGATGTCGTACTCGAGGCACGGCCGGTCGCGCATGCCCGTGATTACTTCGTTGCACGACCTGATGCCGAACAGCCGGTGCGTCAGCCCCATGGTGCGCCGCGCCAGCGACGCGGGCATGAACGGACCCGCGTAGTACGTCCCGTCGCGCTCCACTCGACGCGCGACCAGCACCCGCGGAAATGCTTCGTTGGTCGTGAGCTGCAGATAGGGATAGTTCTTGTCGTCGCGCAGCAGCACGTTGTATTTCGGCCCGCGCTCTTTGATTAGGTGGTTTTCGAGCGCGAGCGCCTCCACGACCGAATCGGTGATGATTACGTCGAGGCCAAAGGCCTCATCGAGCAGGGCGTCGGTCTTCGGGTGCACACCGCGCGCCCCGAGATAGCTGCGCACCCGATCGCGCAGCGATCGGGCCTTCCCGACGTAGATCGTCTCGCCCTCCTGGTTGGCATACAGATACACCCCTGGCTGCTCGGGTAGACGGGCGATCTGGTCCTTGAGATCCTGGACGGGCATAAGCTACTATGGCGAGCTCTCTAGTGACTCACCGAACCTTTCATTATACTCCCCACTGAATGAGCGGCGCGGGGCGCAGGGCCCCCGCAAGCGAGCGGCGAGGAGCGGGGCGGAGGGGCCCCCGCGACTAATCAATGACATTTACAGGCACCGTCGGGACCATCTGCATGTTCCCGTTGCGCGCCATCATCCGGGCCAGCGTCGTGCTTGGCATTTCGCCGAACACGCTGACCCTGATTGGCGTCCTCATCAACTGCGCCGCGGCCCTGGCGCTCGCCACCGACCGGTTCGTGCTGGCGGGCCTCATCATGATCTGCGCGAATATTTTCGACTTCATCGACGGCAAGGTGGCGTTCATCACCGGCAGGCAGTCGGAATTCGGGGCGTTCTGGGACTCCACGCTCGATCGGTTCTCGGACCTGGCGTTGTTCACCGGCCTCATCTGGCTGTATTCGAAGCTCGGCCGGACCGACTACGTCCTGATCACCACGCTGACGCTGATCTTTTCGATCATGACCAGCTACGCGCGCGCCCGCGCCGAGTGTCTCATCGACAAGTGCAAAGTCGGATTCATGGAACGGCCCGAGCGGATCGTGCTGTTCATGATCGGGGCGTTCACCAACAGAATGGCCGGGGTGCTGTGGGTGATTCTCGTGTTGTCGATTCTCTCGGTCGCCAACCGCATCCACTACACGTATCTGGAACTGAACAAGAGACCGATGCCGTCGACCGCCGGCGCGACGGGCGTCTTCACGCGCGCCTTCTTCTGGCGGGACGAGCGGACGACCATTCCCTACGATCTGTGGGTGATTGCAATCCTGGCGTTCGTGTGGCTCACGCCGCCCGACTGGCTGAACGATCCGACGGCCGCGGGCCAGCCCGGGCTGGTGCAGTGGATCCTGGGCGGAATCTAGGACTAGAACAGGAAGTTCTCCTGATCTCCTTGACTTCTGTGAGAGGGTCTTCAGGCACGTTTGCGCTTCGACTCGGCGCGTGAGACGGCCGCCTTCTTCGGCAGCGCGGCCTTGACCGGCTTCTGCTTCGTCGCGCTCACCGAGTCCAGGCTCCTCCTCAGCGCGTCCATCAGGTTCACGACCTTGTGCGGCATCTCGACGTCGGGCGCGACGATTTCTTCGCCCGCAATCTTGGCGTCGATGATCTTCTGGAGTCCTTCGCGGTACTCGTCGCGGTAGTCGGCGAGGTCGAGCTTCTTCTCGAACATCCCGATAATCTGCCTGGCCAGCTGCACCTCCTGCGTCTTCACTTTGGCCGGAATCGTCGCGAGCTCTTCGATCCCGTCCATGCCGCGAATCTCGGCCGCGTGATGCAGGGTGTACATGACCAGCCCCTTGTCGTGCGGCTTCACGGCCACGAGATATTCGCGTCCATAGAGGGCGACTTTGCCGACCCCGATCTTCCCTTTCATGCCTTCGCGAAACACGCCGAACGCGTCCGCCGCCACCTGCCCGTCTGGCGCGAGATAGTACGTGCGATCGACATACATCGGATCGACGGCGCTCGCATTATCGAACTGCACGAGGTCGATCACCCGCGTCGAGGTCGGCCGCACCTTCTCGATATCCTCTTCGGACATGACGACGTAGCGGCCCTTCTCGAACTCGTAGCCTTTGACGATCTCCGTATTGGCCACTTCCTTATTACAGGTCGGGCACCATTTCTTCTGCTGAATACGCGACTGGCAGGCGTTGTGGAGCTGGTTGAACGAGATAGTGCCGCTCGACTCGGTCGCCGGAAACACCTTGATCGGGATGTTGACCAGGCTGACCTTCAGGAATCCCTTCCACGTGGCTCTGGCTGCCATATACCTTCCCTTCGGTGTCTCTATCGGCAGAACGGCGCGAAAACGGTACTAGCTGGAGCTGGTAGCTCGCAGCTACCGGCCACCAGCTACACGTCGTCGCGTTCGTCGTGTGCCCCCAGCTCGAGACCCGTGTGCATCAACTGAATATCATGTGCGGCGATCCTGTCCCGAAGCAACCGTCGGGCGGCGGCGTAATGGATACCGGGCTGGTCGTCCAGGTTCCGCCGTTCATCAACGTCGGTGACCGGATTCGAGTAAGTACGGAAACAGGG
>JANNJO010000454.1:0-2249 GCA_031395755.1 Acidobacteriota bacterium | reverse complement strand
GGTGGGGTCCGGCTTGAGCCGGACCCCACAAGGCAGCAGCCTCCCCAAAAAGCTCACCTTCAGGGAGAAGCGGGAGCTAGCCGATCTCCCCGCCAGAATCGAGAAGCTGGAAGACGAGCAGCAGGGTCTCAACGCGACGGTGGCACGCCCTGATTTCTACAAAGAATCGCCCGACGCCATCGCCCGCACGCTTGCACGCCTCGACGAGCTGAAGGCCTCTCTGTTCCAGGCCTACGCGCGGTGGGACGACCTCGACTCGCGCACGAGAAGCTGACGCGTCGCTTAGGCCTGCGTCGGGGCCTTTCGACGGCGCGTTGCGGTCCTGGCGCCGGTGGATGTGCGCGCGGCCGGCTTTCCTGCCGTCGGGCTCTTCCGCGCGCGACGAGACTTCGCAGGCGGCGGCTCTGCGTCCACGGCCTCGCCATCCGCTGACTCCGATGTCGGCGCGTCACGGAACGACTCAATAAGCGCATCGACGGGCGCGGCAGGAAAGAAGTCCTGCTGCTCGTCGGGCTGCGCGGTCGCGGGCGCCGACGCTGTCTCTGATACGAGCTGCAGCGCCGAACCGGGGAACACCCGCACCTGACCTCTGCGGTCGCGCTCGAGTCGAAGCAATCCTTCGCGCTGGCAGATACGCAGGAACTCCATGATGGTCGTGAAGCCCCACTTGTGCTCGTCGAAATTCGGATCGACGCTGCGCAGGTACTGTTTGATCTGCCGAACGTACATGGGCCATCGCGGCGGTTGGGACGCCCGGGTAAAGAGGTCCTTCGTCTGCTCGATGATCTGCTGAATCTGTTCAGGGTCGCGGACGACGGCAGGAGCGGGCGCTGCTGACGCGGGCGACGTTGAAGACGCCTCGGCTGCAGGCGCTTCGCTCATCCCGGCCATCGCCGGCGTGACAACCTGCGAGTCTCCTGCCTCAATCGCCCCCTCGGCGGCGTCAACCAGCATGCTGCGACCGGAGTGCCGCAGCGTGATGATGCCGGTCTTCGCGATCTTCTCGATGAAATCGCGGAAGGTGCTGACGCCGTAGTCGCGCTCGGAGAACGTCGAGTCGAGCTGCAGCAGGGTGCTCTTGAGCAGACCCAGCTGCGGCGACACCTCCCGATCGGCGAGCACTTTAAGGGCCCGCTTCACGAGCGGGATGATCTTGCTGACGTCGGCCGGCGCAGCCGCAACAGATCCGCCGTTCTCGCGCTTCGGGCCTGCGGGGCCCGCGAGCGTCGGCCTGCGGCCGCCCACCAGGTTCTCGTACGCGATGAATTCGTGGCAGTTCTTCTGCATCACCTGGCTGGTGAACTGCCGGCCGCCCACGACGAAGACCTTCTTGTCGTACTGCTTCAGCTTTTCGACGAGCGTGATGAAATCGCTGTCGCCGCCGACGATGACGAAGGCGTTGATGTGATCGTGCGTGAATGCCATCTCCAGCGCGTCCAGCGCCAGATTGATGTCGGCCCCGTTCTTGTCGCCCCCGGGGGTGAGGTTCCGCTGCACCATGCGGATGGCATGCTGCGACAGCAGTCGGCCGTAATCGCCGGCTCGCTTCCAGTCGCCGTATGCGACTTTCGTGACGACCTCGCCCCGCTCCTTGATGCCATCAAGAATCGCGGCGATGTCAAACTGCGTGTGTAACGTCGTCTTGACACCAATTTCGATGTTGTCGAAATCGATGAAGACGGCGATCTTCAAACGTTGGTTGTCGATCAAACTATTCTCTCCCTGCGTACTGTTACCTTGTTTCCTCGGATTTTTGTGGCCTTCAGCGCCGCGATAATCTGATCGGCGAGCGCTTTGGGTACTTCCACAAGTGAAAATTTGTCGGCGATCTCAATCGCGCCGAGCGACCGCGATCGCACGTCGGCCTCGCCGGTGATCGCGCCGACAAGATCGCCCGGCCGGATGCCCAGCGCGCGGCCGGCGCCGATGAACAGGCGGACCATGTCGCCGCCGCCATCGCCATCGTCCTGCTCCCGGTCCCGCGGCTTGTCAGGCCGCCTGAGCCGCGGTCCTTTCTCGTCCCGTTCGCGGTCCCGCGAGATCGAAGCAGAAGGCGTGATCTCCCGCTCGTCCGCATCACCACCGACGGCCTGATGCGCCATCTTCACCGCGGCCGCGGCGATGTCGATGGGATCGAATTCCTCGGCCAGCGACTCGACAACGACCCTGACATCGTCGAAGTCCGCGGCAACCAGCCGTTCGCGCAACGACGCCCGCATCAACTCCAGGCGGCGAGTGCGAAGATCGGC
>JANNJO010000446.1:0-30928 GCA_031395755.1 Acidobacteriota bacterium | reverse complement strand
GACGCACCCGTCGTACCTGTCGCACCCATCGTCATCGCATCAACGCCTACGCTCGAGGACATCGTGAGCCGTTCGATTCCGGCAATCGTGTCCATCGAGACGCGTGAAGGCCGCGGCAGCGGGTTCTTTGCTGCCCCACGGACCGTCATCACCAACCGGCACGTGGTGCAGGACAACGTGTCAGTCACCGTGCGGCTGTCGACTGGCCAGACGCTTCCCGGCAGGGTCGACACCTCGTCGCGCGAATACGATCTCGCCGTCGTGCGTGTGGACAGCGCGTCGCCGTCCCAGCCTGTCCTGCCGCTCGGAACAGCCAACGACGTGCGGCAGGGACAGGAAGTGATCGCCATCGGACTTGCGCTCGGGGAGTTTCAGAACAGCGTCACGCGCGGCATCATCAGCGCCGTCCGGCGCGCCGATCGCACAGTGCTGCTGCAGACCGACGCGGCGATCAACCCAGGCAACAGCGGCGGCCCCCTCCTGAACCGTCAGGGAGAGGTCGTCGGCATCAACACGATGAAGATTGCCGGCGCCGCCGAGTCGCTCGGCTTCGCCGTCGCGGTCGATCACGCGCGCGGCATGCTCAGCGGCGGGCGCCAGCAGGACACGCCGCTCAGCACTTCCGCGCCGGCCAGTCGCTCGCTCGCGCCCGTGTTTTCGGCCGGCTCCTCGATCGACGCCGCGCGCGCGGACGGCACGCGACGCTACGACCAGATTGTCGAGGCGGTCGCGCGCCAGGCGGCGCAGCTCGACGGCTACTGGAATCGCATCAAGAGCAACTGCGCCGTGCGCGTCGGTCCCGGGTACGATCGCGAGTGGTTCGGTTTGTGGGACGGACGGGCGGCACTGACGAGCTCCGATGCCTCGTGTGTATCCGCCGCGAGAGACCTCGACAAAGTGGCGGCCGAGCTGCGCGCTGTGATGTCGACTGCGCAGGAAGAGGCGCGACGCGCCTCGGTGCTTCCCGGCAAGATGCGCGACATCCGCCGCCGCTACCGCATGGACTGGGCGGGGTGGGAGCGTTGAAACAAGTCGGCAGTCCTCAGTCGTCAGTCATCTGTCTCAGTCGCGCAGTCATCTGTCCCAGTCGCGCAGTCATCTGTCTCGGTCTGCAGCCCGCTGACTTGCGACTGAGACCTCTGACTGAGACTGGCGACCGACGACTGCCGACTGTCGACTAAGATCACCAAGTGCGCATAGGCATTGACGCGCGAAAGCTTCACGATTACGGCATTGGCACCTACATTAGGAATTTGTTGCGGGAGCTGGCGAAAATCGATCGACAGAGCGAATACGTGCTGTTCACAAGGCCGCAGGATGTCGCCGTGGCGGCGTCGCTGGGCGAAAACTTTCGCGCCGTTCCGAACCGCTCCCGGCACTACTCCCTCGCGGAGCAGATCTCGATCCCGCTCGGCGTGAGGCGCGAGCGCCTCGATCTCTTCCACGCGACGCACTACGTGCTGCCCGCGCTGACGCCGTCGAAGACCGTCGTCACGATTCACGATTGCATTCACTTGATGTTTCCTGAATATCTGCGGCACCGCCTGGGGTACGCGTATGCGCGTGCCTCGCTGTACACGGCGGCCCACAAGTCGGACCGCATCTTCACGGTCTCGGAGGCGTCAAAGCGCGACATCCTGAAGTTCTTCGACGTGCCTCCTGACAAAATCGTCGTGACGCCGAATGCCATCGATGATCGGTTCAGCGTTCCGCCTAGCGAAGAGCACGTGATTCAGACGCGCGAGCGCTATCAGTTGAGCCATTCGTACCTGCTTTACGTGGGCAACATCAAGCCGCACAAGAACCTCGAATGCCTGATCGAAGCGTTTCACCTCGTTCGCCTGCAGGGACGATCGGAGCTCGAACTGCTGATCATCGGCGACGAAATCTCCCAGCTCCAGGCGCTGCGGCGCGCCGTGCACAAGTACGACATCCATCGTTACGTGCGCTTTCTGGGATACGTGCCCGACAAGACGCTGGCCGTGCTGTATCGCCTGGCGTCGGTGTTCGTGTTTCCGTCGCTGTATGAGGGCTTCGGGCTCCCGCCGCTCGAAGCCATGGCCAGCGGCACACCCGTAGTCACGTCCAACGTGTCGTCGCTGCCAGAGGTGGTCGGCGATGCGGCGATACTGGTCGACCCACACAGCGCAGAGGCGATCGCCCACGGTATCCTGACGGTCTTGCGGAGCACGCACGTTCGCGACGATTTGAGGAGGCGCGGCCTCAAGAGGGCGCAGGAATTTTCATGGGCACGCTCCGTGGGGCGCGTGCGCGAGGTCTACGGAGAGGTGCTCTCCTGAAGGTCGTTCTGGTCCACGACTGGCTCAACGGCATGCGGGGCGGAGAAAAAGTGCTGGAGATCCTCTGCGAGGCCTATCCGGGCGCCGACCTGCTCACGCTGTTTCACGTCCCGGGCAGCGTGTCTCCGACGATCGAGCGGCTCGGCCCGCGCACGTCCTGGCTTCAGCATCTTCCGGGAGCGCGGCGCTTCTACCGCTACTGCCTGCCGCTGTTCCCGGCCGCCATCGAACTGTTCGATCTCGACGCCTACGATCTGGTCATCAGCACGAGCCACTGCGCCGCCAAGGCGGTCGTCAAAACCGGCCGGGCCCGCCATCTCTGCTACTGCTTCACCCCGATGCGCTATGCATGGGATCAGTTCGACGCGTATTTTGGCGAGGAGCGCGTGGGAACACTGGCGAATCGGGTGCTGCGCCCGGTCATGCGCGCCCTGGCTCGCTGGGACGCCGACACGGCCGGCCGGGTGGACCGGTATGTCGCCATCTCGCAGCACGTTGCCAGCCGGATCAGCCGGTACTATAATCGTGACGCCGTTGTTATCTACCCCCCGGTCGACACCGGTTTTTACTGCCCTGCAGGCGACGCTGAACCTGTCGTCCCGGAAGATTTTTTGCTGATTGTGTCTGCGCTGGTTCCCTACAAACGCATCGACGTCGCCATCGAGGCCAGCCGTCTGGCCGGTCTGCCTCTGCGCATCGTCGGCGATGGTCCGGAGCGTGAGACGTTGACGAGGCTTGCCGCCGCCGGCTCGGGTTCCGACGTCCGGTTGCTCGGCGCGCTGTCCGATGTCGAGGTTCGCGATCTCTATCGACGCGCGGCCGCCGTGCTGTTGCCGGGCGAAGAGGACTTTGGCATCGTGCCCGTCGAGGCGCAGGCGTGCGGACGGCCGGTCGTCGCCCTGGCCCGCGGCGGTGCGCTGGAAACGGTGATCGACAACGTGACAGGCGTGCTCGTCAGCGAGCCGACTCCCGCGGCGTTCGCTGCCGGCATCGCGCGGGTCAGGGAGATCGCGTTCGATCCCGGGGTCATCAGGCAGCACGCGCTGAAGTTCGACCGCGCGGTGTTCGAGCGTTCGATTCACACCACCATCGAGAGCATGGCTCATGCTTAGGCGATACGGACGCCTCCTCGTCGCCTTCTATGTCATCTCGGACGCCCTCCTCGCTATTTTCGCGTTCGGTTTCGCCTACGTCGTGCGCTTTTCGCTCGGGCTGATTCCCGTGACGCGCGGCTATCCGCCGTTCGAGCAGTACATCGCGGTCATGCCGTTCATCGCGGTTCTCGTGCCGCTCGCGTATCAGTTCCAGGGCGTCTACCTGCTGCGGCGCGGACGGTCGCGTGTCGACGACTTCTTCATCCTGTTCATCGGCACGATCGTCGCGGTCGTACTCGGCATCGTCAGCACGCTGTATTTCGAGGCGTATCACGCCTCTCCCGACCTCCGGGCCCGCGGCGCCTACCAGGTGTCGCGCATTGTCTGGGCGGTATTTCTGGTCCTCAACGTCGCGTTGACGTTCGGACTACGCGAGCTCGTCCGCGACGTGCTGGAGCGGCGCTGGAAGGCGGGCATCGGTCTCAAGCGGATTCTGATTGCGGGTGCCGGCGAGCTGGGGCGGGTCGTCGCCGAGAAGATCCTCCAGCACGGCGAGCTCGGCTACCAGATCGTCGGCTTCGTCGACGACCGCGCGGGCGGCGATCACCTGGGCTATCGCGGTCTGCCTCTGCTCGGCACGCTCGCCGATGCCTCCGAGATTATTCGACAGGAGAACATCGACCACTTGTACGTCGCCCTGCCGCTCGACGAGCACGTGAAGATGCTCGACCTCATCGAGAACACCAGCCGCGAGATGGTCGACGTCAAGGTCGTGCCGGACCTCGTACAGTTCCTCGCGCTCCGGGCGCGGCTCGAGGATCTCGACGGCGTCCCGATCATCAACATCCACGACGTTCCGCTGCAGGGGCTGAACGCCGTCATCAAGCGCATCATCGACGTGTCGCTGAGCGGCTTCGCGGCGCTTGCGCTGCTGCTGCCGTGCTCGATCATCGCGCTGATCATCAAATGGTCGTCACGGGGCGCGGTGTTTTACCGCCAGGAGCGCATGGGGCTCGACGGCAGGCCCTTCTGGGTCTACAAGTTCCGATCGATGGCTGCGGGCGCCGAAGATGTGACCGGTCCCATCTGGGCGCGGGATGATGACCCGCGATGCACACCGGTCGGGCGGTTCCTTCGCCGCTGGGACCTGGACGAGCTGCCTCAGATCTGGAACGTGCTGAAGGGCGATATGTCGATCGTGGGCCCCAGGCCCGAGCGGCCGTTTTTCGTCGATCAGTTCAAGCACCGGTTCCCGCAGTACATGCTGCGCCACAAGGTGAAGGCCGGCATCACCGGCTGGGCGCAGGTGAACGGCTGGCGCGGCAACACCTCGCTCGAAAAACGGATCGAGTTCGACCTCTACTACATCGAGAACTGGTCAGTCTCGCTCGATCTCAAGATCATGTTCATGACGCTTTTCCGCGGCCTTCTGCAGCGACAAGCCTGATGAAACGACGAATTGTGATCACGGGGGCCGCCGGCTTCATCGGCTCCCACCTCGCTGAAGAGCTCCTCGATCGCGACTGTACGGTCGTCGGCATCGACAATCTGCTGACCGGCGATCTCGCGAACATCGCCCACCTCGCGGGCCGCGACTTCGTGTTCATCAAACACGACATCACGAACTACATCAACGTGGACGGCCCGGTCGACGTCGTGCTGCACTGGGCGAGCCCTGCGAGCCCGATCGACTACCTCGAGCTCCCGATTCCGACGCTCAAGGTCGGCGCGCTCGGCACGCACAAAGCACTGGGGTTGGCGAAGGCGAAGGGCGCGCGGTTCGTGATCGCGTCGACTTCGGAGGTCTACGGCGACCCGCTCGAGCACCCGCAGAAGGAAACCTACTGGGGCAACGTCAACCCGATCGGCCCGCGCGGCGTGTACGACGAAGCCAAGCGCTTCGCCGAAGCCATGACGATGGCCTACCACCGGTACCACGGCGTCGACGCGAAGATCGTCAGAATCTTCAACACGTATGGACCGCGCATGCGGATCAAGGACGGCCGTGCCGTCCCGGCCTTCATCTCGCAGGCGCTCCTCAACAAGGATGTCACTGTCTTCGGCGACGGCAAGCAGACGCGCAGCTTCTGCTACGTCGACGACCTGGTGGCTGGCATCCTGAGCCTGATGGACTCGACCCTGAACGAGCCGGTCAACATCGGCAACCCGCACGAGATGACCATCGAGGGGATCGCCCGCACCATCATTCAGATGACCGGCTCGACGAGCACGATCATCTATCAGGATCTGCCGATCGACGACCCCAAGGTACGCCAGCCCGACATCACCAAGGCGCGCACGCTGCTCGGCTGGGAGCCGAAGGTGACGCTCGAAGAAGGGCTTGTGAAGACGATCGAGTACTTTAAGAGAAAAATGAACGTCTGACGTGATGCCAGGGTGTAACTTTTGAACTGGTGAACTCGTGAACTCGTGATCTAAAACTTCCACCTACGCTTTCTTCGCCGTCGGATCACGAGGTTCTTCGCAGAATTCTCGCTGGCACGCCGAATGCTCTTCTCGTCGGCATGCAGACCCCAGCTGATCTCATCAAGCGCACGCACGCCTTCGGAATAGATGCGCTCCACTTCTACCAGAAGCTTCCGACGAGCAAAGAAGCGCAGCACGCCGGCTATCAGTTCTATCGCGCGGCAAGCGCCGTGGAGATGAACTATCGAGCTGCGAAACGAGGGCGATCGACCGCCGAATTCATCTCGAAGTTGGGTGTGGCTGTGGAGGAAATCGATGAGGCGGTTGGATGGCTGGAGCACCTGCACGACGGGAAGATCGCAAGCGATGCCACCCTGCTCTCCGAAGCGCATCAACTCCGCAGGATTATGGGCACGTCGCTCGGAACCGCGCGACGAAACGCAGAGCGCAAAAGATCACAAGATCAAGAGCTCAAGAGATCCAAGATCAAAAGATCTTAGTTCCCTAGTTCACTAGTTATTACCCCTCAGGTCTGATTGATGATCTTCGTGATGTTGAAGACGTAATGAAACCCTGAAACCAGCGTGATGAGCGCCGAGGCGTATACCCCCAGCGTCACGATTGGCGACGTCGTCTGCAGATAGTTGAAGTACATGATCGTGACGCACGTCATGATGTAGGTTGCGGTCGCGATCTTGCCGTAGATCGAGGGTCGGAATTCCCGTCTGCCGATGGCGAGGTTGATGACGGCGACGGTCGCGACAATCAGCAGGTCGCGGGTGATGACCAGAATAGTCAGCCAGACAGGCAGTGTGTTCACGAGGCCCAGCCCCGGCAGCGTGAGGACGATGACGGTTGCGACGATCAGGAGCTTGTCGGCCATCGGGTCGAGCCACGCGCCCAAGTCAGTACGCCGGCTGAACGTGCGCGCGATGAGGCCATCCAGCAGATCCGTCAGGCCGGCCACGGCGAACACGATTAGCGCCCAGCCGAAATAGCCGTATACCGTCAGGATGACGAATGCAGGCACGAGCATCACCCGGGTCAGGGTGAGCTGGTTGGCCGGCGTGAGTACGCTCATTTCGAGGTGCTGTAGAGGCGCTCGATCCGGGTGATGGCGTCGGTCGCTTCAGCGCCGCTGACGGAGCGCGACAACTGAAACAATCCTCCTTCGGCCAGCGGAAGCACGCCAGCCGCGACCGACAGAGACGCGTCAGCATAGTGCAGATTGCTGACGCCGACATCCGACATTTTCTGCTGGCGGCTCTGCCAGTCCTTGAGGAGGTCGGGCCGCCCGGCGGCGATGATCTTCAGCAGCCGGCTGACGGCCTGCGCGAGATCGCTGCGCGTGATGGGGTTGCGGGGCTGAAACGTGTGGTTCTCGTACGGTTCCAGGACCCCGGCCGTCGCGGCCGCCATGATCCAGGTCGAGGCCCAGTGATTACGGGCGTCGGTGATCACGACCGCCTGGGCCGGCGCCCGGCCCAGCAGCGGCGCCAGCCCGAGACCGATCAGCGATGCCAGATCGCCTCTCGTAATCGACGGCGCGTCCGGGATCGCGCGGTATTCGGCCGGCAGCCGCAGGTACGCAAGGCGCGCATCCAGCGCAGCCATCCGGCGTCGAAGCTCGGCGCTCGGCTCCAGGCCGCTCGCCTCGATGTACATCTTCATGGCGCCCTCGATATCGCCACGCGCATCCAGGATCTCGCCCACGCGAACCCGCGACGCCGCATCCGAAGGCTCGAGCTCAATGGCTCGGCGGTATCGCGCGAGCGCCTGATCGGTCTTCCCCTGCTTCGCCTCAACATCCGCCAGGTCGCGGATCAGAAACGCGGTATCCGGCGATGCCGCAATCGCCTTTTCATAGAGGCCTGCGGCTTCGTCAAGACGGTTCGCCTGCGCGGCTCGCTGCGCCGCCGCGACGGTATCCTGGGCCGCTCGCGCGCGCAGAACTTCCACGCGCCGGCCGATGGCGATAAGCCCCGGGTCAAGCTTGACGGCCGATTCGAAGGACGCGAGCGCGTCGGCCTCGCGCGCCTGCGCCAGCAGCGCTTCGCCCCGCCCGATAAAAGCCGGCACGTACTCCTTGCGCGCCTGCAGCACGCGATCGAACCGCTCCTGCGCAGCCGCGTAGCTCTTGCGCGCGAGGTAGACATATCCGAGCGCGACGTCGCTCGGATAGAACTGAGGCGCCCGCTTGAGCACCGCCTGAAATTCGGCTTCCGCGCGGGCGAGATCGCCCGCCTGAAACCAGCGCCAGGCCGCGTCGTGCTGGCGGAGAAACTCGGCCTGATTGGGATCGGGGGGCGAGAGGGCCGGAAGCAGGTATTCGGGATATCGCGGCGCCGTCACGACCGGCGGCGCTACTGCCCGGCTACAGCCGGCGGCAAGGGTCAGCAGCAACAGGAGCGAAACCGCCGACTTCATCGGACACCTGCCGCTTTGACGCGATCCAGCACACGTCGCGGGACGTCGGCCTCGATGGCCACCCGGCCGCCGTTCGTCACGTGGCTGAGCACGCGCGCGTGCCGGTACACGCGGGCGATGGTCTCGCGGTCTTCGGGGCTCTCCGAGTCGAACTCGAGCGTCACGCGGCGCGTATCCAGTTCGAGTGTTTCGGCGATCACGTCGATCATGCGCTGGCGGCCTTTGGCGAGCTTCCCCTTCAGGGCAGAGATAAATAGCGCGTCCGGATGCAACTGCTGCAGGCGCTCGGCTTCGGCCGGTTCAATCAGGTCGCACTTGTTAAAGACGTCGAGCGTCGCGACATTGGCGGCCCCGACCTCCACCAGCACGCGGCGGACCGCCTCGACGTGACGATTGCGCTCAGGGCTCGCCGCGTCGATGACGTGCAGCACGAGATCGGCTTCAGCCACCTGTTCGAGCGTGGCACGAAATGCCGCCACGAGGGTGTGAGGCAGCCGATCGATGAACCCGACCGTATCGGACATCAGCAACTGCCGCTTGTCGGGCAGGCTCACCTGGCGCACCAACGGATCGAGCGTGACGAACAACGCGTTCGAGGCTTCGGCCGAGCCCTTCGTGAGCAGATTGAAGAGCGTCGATTTGCCCGCGTTGGTGTATCCCACAAGGGCGACAAGCGGTACCGAAGCCTTCTGGCGCCGGGCGCGGGAATGCTGCCGCCGCTGCCGGATCGACTCGATTTCCTGCGAGATCGCGTGAATCTTCTGACGAATACGGCGTCGATCGGTTTCGAGTTTCGTTTCGCCAGGGCCCCGCGTGCCGATGCCGCCGCCCAGACGCGACAACGCCGCGCTCGTGCCGACCAGGCGCGGCAGCATGTACTTGAGCTGCGCGAGCTCGACCTGCCATTTGCCTTCGCGCGTTCGGGCGCGCCGCGCGAAAATATCGAGGATGAGCTGTGTGCGGTCGATCACCTTCCGGTCGACGCGCTCTTCGATTTGCCGGAGCTGAGCGGGCGTCAGCTCGTTGTCGACAATGACGACGTCCGCCGCGAATCGGGTGCAATCGGCCGCGAGCTCATCGAGCTTCCCGCGGCCGATGAACGTCGAGGCGTCCGGGGTCGGCCGCTCCTGAATCATCCGCAGCACCACGTCGGCGCCTGCGGCATCCGCCAGGCCCGCCAGTTCGTCGAGTGACTGCTCAGCATCCTGGCGCTTCGATCGCCGGAGGGCAAGACCGACGAGCGCGGCGCGTTCACGTGGTGGAGGAGAATGCATTATTTCAGTGAAAATTCTAGCACGCGGTCCCACGCAATCGCGCCAGCCCGCACGAGCACGGGCGCCTCTCCGGTCGCGTCGACGATCGTCGATGGCAGCCCGCCCGGGGTGCGGCCCGCATCGATCAGCACGTCGATGGCGTCGCCGAACGCAACGTCCACCTCTTCCGGCGTCGAAGGTGGCGGTTGACCGGAGACATTGGCGCTGGTGGACGTGATCGCATGGCCGGCCGCAGCGGCCAGCGACCGCGCGACGGAGTCGCTAGGAACGCGCACGGCGACTTTGCCCGTCGAGAGATGAACGTCGTCGCACAACAGCGGCGACGCAGGAATGATCAACGTGAGCGGGCCTGGCCATCCACGCAACGCCAGCCGTTCCGCCAGGGGCGTCATCGATCCGACATGGTCACCCACCTGCGCGAGGCTCGCCGCGATCAACGGCAGCGCCTGGCCGGGAGGCCGCTGCTTGAGAGAGAAGATCTTCCGCACAGCAGGCGTCGAGCGCGGATCCGCCGCAAGGCCGTAGAACGTTTCCGTCGGATAGGCGACCACCCCACCGCGCCGAAGCGCCAGGATCGCAGGGTCCAGAGCTTCAATCTTCAGGGCGAGGGGATCGACGAAGACGCGGAACATGCGGTGAATGTACACCACAAGGCTCTCTAGTACACTGGGGCAATGTCCCGTCTTCTCGCCGTCGTGTGCGTTGCCGGCGCAGCGTTGTGCGCGAGCCTGACGCTGGGCGCCGCGCAGCGCGACCCGCAGCCCACGGCTCCGGCTCCGGTGACGTTCAACAAGGAGATTGCGCCCATGCTGTGGCAGAACTGCGGGACGTGCCACCGATCGGGCCAGATCGGTTCCTTCGACCTCACCACCTACGCCGAAGTCCGGCCGCGCGCCAGACAGATCGTTCGGGCGGTGAAGAGCCGCAGGATGCCGCCGTGGAAGCCCGAAGCGGGGCACGGAAATTTTGTCGGTGCGCGCATGCTTGCATCCGAGCAGATTGCTCTCATCGAGCGATGGGCCGACCAGGGAAGTCTCGAGGGCCATTCGCGCGATCTGCCGACGCCTCCGGCGTGGAGTCCCGGCTGGCAGACGGGCCAGCCAGACCTCGTCGTCTCCATGCCCGAGGGCTACGAGATCGCGCCGAACGCCTCCGACACCTTCCGCACCTTCGTCGTCCCGGTTCCATTAGCCGCGGGACGATACGTGCGCGCCATGGAATTCCACCCCGGAAATTTTAACGCGGTCCACCATGCGAACATCAAGATCGACCGCACACGCTTCTCTCGTCAGTGGGACGAACGGGATGGGGGGCCCGGCTATCAGGGCGCGGGAAGCCGGGAGGCGATATTTCCGGACGGTCACTTTCTTGGCTGGACTCCGGGTCAGTCGCCGCGGATCTCTCCACCGGGGATGGCTTGGCGGCTCGAACCGGGCAGCGATCTCGTGATCGAAATGCATCTCATGTCCGGCGCAAAGGCCGAGACGGTTCAGGCCAGCATCGGCCTGTTCTCCACCGACGAGGCGCCAACGAGGACGGCGTACATGCTGCGGCTTGGCCGGCAGGATCTCGATATCGCCGCCGGGCAACGGGATTTCGTCAGCGAGGACTCCTAATCGGTCAGCCGCGCCACGCACGTCGCGCAGGCACTGCCCGCCGCGTTGATGGTGCAGTCGAACCAGTTTCTCGTCTCGTTGGCGGCGCCGGGAGCATACCGGTCGGCAAAGCCGCCAGTGAGCGGATCGTAAAGGCAAGGACGTTGGTTTCGGAACCGACCCCCGCGCCGGTACGCAGCGGGGATGGCGGAACGGAAGACGATTCAAATCGTTGGACAAAACGGAGGCAGCTCGCAGCGGAGGGGCTTGTCGGCGCGGTAGCCGAGCACGTAATCGGCCTGCATCAGCTTGTGGATCTCGCGGGTGCCTTCGTAAATGACGGCGCCCTTCGCGTTGCGATAGTACCGCCCGACGGGATACTCATCGGAGTAGCCGTTTGCGCCGTGAATCTGGACCGCATCCGACGCCGCACGCTCGGATGCGACCGTCGCAAACCATTTGGCGAGCCCGGTTTCCTTCGTGTTTCGCCGGCCTTCGTTTTTCAGCCACGCGGAGCGCAGCCACAGCAGCCGCGAGCACTGATAGTCCGACTCCATCTGCGCGATCATCTCTTTGACGAGCTGGTGCTGGCCGATCTCGACGCCGAAGGCCTTGCGATCGAGCGCGTACTTCGCGCTGGCGTCGCGGCACGCGCGGATCAACCCGGCCGCGCCGGCCGCCACGGTGAGCCTGCCCTGATCGAGCGCGAACATCGCGATCTTGAATCCTTCGCCAGGCAATCCGACGAGGTTTTCTTCAGGCACGTCGACGCCGTCCATCGTGAAGAACCCGGTATTGCCCGCAAGGATGCCCCACTTCTGCGTCAGCGTGCCGCTCGAGAAGCCCTTGCACGCCCGCTCGACGATGAAGGCGCTGAGGCCGGAGGGATCCTTCTGCCGTTTTTTTTCCTGATCGGTCCAGGCAATCACGAGAAACGTGTCGGCGACATCAGCCAGCGAGATCCACATCTTCTCGCCGTTCAGGATGTACCGATCGCCCCGCTTCTCGGCGGTCGTCTGGATGCCGCGCGCGTCGCTGCCCGCCGCCGGCTCGGTGAGACCGTAACTGCCGATGAGCGACCCCTGGGCCTGCGGGATGAGGTACTTCTGCTTCTGCGTCTCGGTGCCCCAGGCAAGCAGCGTGAGGCTGCTGAGGCCGACGTGCACGGACAATATGACGCGAAGCGAGGTGTCGACGTATTCGAGCTCTTCGCAGGCGAGGCCGAGGCTGATGTAGTCCATGCCGGCGCCTCCGTACTTCGCCGGCACGCACACGCCGAGCAGTCCAAGGTCGGCCATCTTCGGCAGCAGTCCGCGATCGAATGTGTGCTCGCGATCGAGCTGCTGAATCCTCGGCGCGACCTCCCTCGCCGCCCACTCGCGCGTGGACTGCTCGATCAGCCGATGGTCATCGCCGAGATCGAAGTCCATTCAAACAAATCCTAACAGGAGGACAGGAGATAGGAGTTTTCGATCAAGGCCCTCTTGACCTCCTGAACTCCTTCTGTTTACGTTTTCCTGATCGTCACCGGTGCGCCGCGGGTGAGGCTCAGGCGATCGCGGGCGCTGCCGGCGTTGACGGCGATCTCGAGATGCTCCGTGCTGCCGAACAGCGCGCACACCTCGTCGGCTGACGCTTCGGCGTATGTCCCGACCACGCGACCAATCCGGTGGGTGGCGGCCGCGATCTCGATGCCGTTCGAATGGACGAACTGGTCGAAGACCTTCCGATCGATGTTCGTGACCAGGTTGCCGAAGCGATCGACGCGCAGCACCTCGCCCGCGAGCAGGTCGCTGGTCACGATCGGCGTGGGAATGTTCAGCTGGTGAAGAGCACCCGCCGAGCGGCCGAACGTCGACAGATCCACCCCCTTCGCGAGCCAGCCGGCCGCCGGCGCGAAACGATCGCGCCCTTCGAACGTGCGGCTCACCGTCGGGCGGGCGTATCGGCGCTCCGTCATCTCGAACGTGCGGCGCGCAGGCGAGTCCCGGAGAACGGCCGTGAGCACGCCGTTGTCGGGCGCGACGAACCGATGATCGCCCGTGTCGGCCACGATGCCCCTGCGCGCAGATCCCACTCCGGGATCCACGACGACGAGAAAAATAGTGCCGGAGGGAAAATACTTATAGCACGCGGCGAGCTCGAGCGCGGCGGTCAGCACGTCGTGTGGCGGAATGTCATGGGTGATGTCGACGAGCGTCACGTCCGGGCAGATCCCGAGGACGACCGCCTTCATCGTGCCGGCGTAATGATCATGAGAGCCGAAATCAGTCAGCAGCGCGACGACCGGGCGGGGCATAGATCACCAGCTCACGAGATCACCAGTTCACGAGTTCACGAGTTCTGCGGGGGTTTCCTGAAGAGAAATTCTCGGATGTTCGTTTTCAACAGGAACGATTCAGACACCTTCAAACCGTCGAACATCCGGATGATGTCGCGGTTCGGCAGCGCCGTCTGCCGCTTCCCGCCGGATGAATACGGCCGCTGCTTCAGCGTGTCCTCATCCATGATCACGTACTTCGAAAACCGCGTATCTGGCGCGCCGATCGTCGCGAAGAACCCGAGCAGCGCGCCCTCGGGGCGCAGCAGCTTGGTCAGCGCGCCCGCCAGCACCTGTGCCGCCGCCGGCTCCAGAAAATCGAAGAAATTCCAGCACAAAATCCCGTCGATACTGCCGGGATCGTGCTTGAGACGGCCTTTGAGAAACTCCGCGAAGGGCACATCGCTCCCGCGCGAATGTCGCTCGAGATCGGCGAAGAGATCTTCGAGGATGATTTTGCACCCGAGGCGCTCGCCGAAGAAGGTGACGTTCGAACCGACGACCGGTCCAAGGTCCATGAGGACCGGCGACTCGCGCGTCGTCAGGCTCGTCAGGAATTTACGAAGGGCCTTGGTGGGAAAGAGCTGGCCCTCATTCGCAAAGGCGGCGGCCGGAGCCGCCGCCTCGTGGCGCGCTTTGTTGCGGGAATCCCAGAGCAACGGGACTAGCCCACTTTCTGAGCGTGCGGGACAACCGGTTGAGGCTGAGGAGCAGTCGTCTGCTGCGGCGGCTTCACTTCAGCCGGGCGCGGGCCCGCGACGGCCTTGCCCTTGTTGGCCATATCGACGCTGCCACGGAAATGCGCGCCTTCGGCGATCGCCACGCGCGGGGACGTGATATCTCCCTCGACCGAGCCATTCTCACGGATGTCGACTTTTTCAGTGGCACTGACGTTGCCAATCACCTCGCCGAGGACGACGACGGCTTTGGCGAACAGTTCGGCTTTGATCTTGCCGTTCGGTCCGATCGTCAGTACATGATCACGGAGCTCGATCTTCCCTTCGACATGCCCTTCGATGGTGAGATCCTCGCTGCCGTTGAGCTCGCCTTTAATGACGACCGATTTTCCGATGTTCACCACATCACTCCCAGTCTGGCTCTTGATGGGGTCTGGACGGGTCGCCTGCGTTGCTGCTGCAGGAGCCGCCGCAGCCGCGTTGTTGGTAGGCACCGCCGGTTGTCGCACTGCTTCGTCACGCTTCCACATTGCTAACCTCCCCGAACGATTCGGGATATGACAGGAGACCCCGAGCATGCGACCCCGGGTCGTGAGTGGGTACGGCCAGTATAGGTGACCGTCCCAAAGGTGTCTAGCCCTTACTTTGCTGCGGGTTAGCGCCAATCACCATGTGCTAAGATGGCCGATCAGCCATGCGCATCTACCTCGATCACAACGCGACGACGCCGGTCGATCCGGCGGCAGCCGAGGCCATGATGCGCGCCCTTAAGGATCTTTTCGGCAATGCGTCGAGTGTTCATTACTACGGGCAGCAAGCCAAGGCGGCCATCGACGGCGCCAGGAGTGCCGTCGCGGCGCTGATCGGGGCCGAACCCTCGGAAGTTATCTTCACGAGCGGCGGCACCGAATCGGATAATTTTGCCATTCGCGGCGCCGCAGAGGCGCTCGAAGTGACCGCGCGCAAGCACCTGATCACCTCGGGCATTGAGCACGAGGCCGTGATCAACACGTTCAAGGCCCTCGCCCGGCGAGGCTGGAAGACGACCCTGCTCTCACTCGATGCGAGCGGGATCGTGTCACCCGACCGGCTGCGCGAGGCGATGACCGATGACACGGCGCTCGTGTCGATCATGCATGCGAACAATGAAATCGGCACGATTCAGCCGATTGCCGAACTCGCACAAATCGCGCACGCGCACGGTGCCCTGTTTCACACCGATGCGGTGCAGAGCGCGGGAAAGATCCCGGTCGCCGTGCGGGCACTTGGCGTGGATTTGCTCTCGGTGTCGGGGCATAAGTTCTACGGCCCCAAGGGAGCCGGCGCCCTGTGGGTCAAGCGCGGCGTGCGCCTCTCGCCCTTCCTCGCTGGAGGAAAGCAGGAACGCAACCGGCGGGCCGGCACCGAGAATGTGCCGGGGGTGATCGGCATGGGCGTCGCGGCGACCCGCGCGCTCGAGAAAATGGGGGCCGAGGCGCCGCGCCTGTCGGCGTTGAGGAACCGGCTCGAAGACGGCATTCTCTCGTCGGTGCCCAACACCGAGGTGAACGGCGCGCGAGAACCGCGCGTGCCAAACACGAGCAACATCAGCTTCGATCGCATCGAAGCCGAGTCGCTCCTAATCGCGCTGGACCTGGAAGGGGTGGCGGTATCGACCGGATCCGCCTGCTCGTCGGGCACGCTCGAGCCGTCGCACGTGCTGAAGGCGATGAACCTGTCGAGCCACCGCGCGCAGAACTCCATCCGCTTCAGCCTCGGAGCCGCCAATACTGAGGGAGAGATCGATCGCGTGGTGGCGATGCTGCCGAAGCTTGTCACGAAACTGCGGAGCCTCTCGACGGTAGGCGCGCGTAACTAATATGCTCTCTGCTCTCTGCCCTCTGCTCTTTCCGCGATGAGAGTCGTCGTCGCGATGTCGGGCGGGGTCGATTCGGCGGTCGCCGCGGCGCTGCTGGCCCAGGCCGGTCACGACGTCATCGGTCTGTCCATGCAGCTCTACGATCAGCGCGACGGCGAATCCGGCTACGGCAGCTGCTGCAGCCTGGACGATCTGCACGATGCCGGACGGGTGGCGCGCCGGCTGAACATCCCTCACTACATCGTGAATTTCGAGCAGGAGTTCCAGCAGACCGTCGTGGCGAATTTCGTCGGCGAGTACGTGGCCGGTCGGACCCCTATTCCGTGCTCGCACTGCAACAGCGATCTCAAGTTCGCGACGCTCCTCGACCGTTCGCGCGCGTTCGGTGCCGACGTGGTCGCCACGGGCCACTACGCGCGGATCGGCATCGACCCCGAAACCGGCCGCCGGGTGCTTCGCCGCGGGCGCGATGCCGGCAAGGATCAATCGTATTTTCTGTTCTCGCTCACGCAGGAGCAGCTCTCGCGTGCCAGCTTCCCCGTCGGCGATCTGTCGAAGGATGCCGTGCGCGGCGTCGCGCGCGGTCTCGGCCTTGCGGTCGCCGACAAGCCCGACAGCCAGGAAATCTGCTTCGTGCCCGACGGCGACTACGCCGCGTTCATCGAGAAACAGACCGGCGATCTGCGGTCGGGCGGCGCCATCGTCAACCGGTCGGGCGAGGTGCTCGGCCAGCACGCGGGCGTCCATCGGTTTACCGTCGGCCAGCGGAAAGGCCTGGGCATCGCGGCCGCGGAGCCGCTGTACGTGCTGCAGCTGCGCCCAGCGGACAAGACGGTCGTCGTCGGCCCGCGCCCCGAGCTCGAGCGGTCCACACTCACCGCATCGCAGGTGAACTGGATTGCCGGCACGCCGCCGGAAGACGCGCGGCGAATCACGGCTCAGATTCGCCACCGCCATCAGCCGGCACCGGCGACGGTTCGCGCGCTCGGCGAGAACCGCGCCGCGGTCAACTTCGATGCGCCGGTGATGGCGATCACGCCTGGGCAGGCGGTCGTGCTCTACGACGAAGATGTGGTGGTTGGCGGCGGCTGGATAGATTGAACAAGTCTCTTGATCTTCTGTTCATGAATGTCGTGCGAGGCGCGTCAGCGCCTCTCCGGTGATCCGAAACACGGTCCACTCCTCCATCGGTTTCGCGCCCACCTTTTTATAGAACGCGATCGACGGCTCGTTCCAGTCGAGCACGGACCACTCGAACCTGCCCCACCCGCGTTCCACGGCGACGCGTGCCAGATACTCGAGCAGCTCGCGGCCAATGCCGGCGCCGCGCGCGGCGGGCCGGACGAAGAGATCCTCGAGATACAACCCCGGCTTTCCCAAAAACGTGGAAAAGTTCGCGAAGAAGAGCGCGTAACCGACCGGCTCGCCGTCGAGGCTGGCGATCACGGCTTCGACCACCGGGCGCTCCCCAAACAGCGCCTTTCGGAGATCGTCTTCGGTGGCGCGCACCTCGTGCTCCAGTCTTTCGTACACGGCGAGCTCTCGGATAAACGCCAGAATCAACGCCACGTCGGCCGGCGTGGCGGGCCTGAGCGAGCTGTGCGGCATCAATCCATCCTGACGGCCTTGCCGTCGAACGCGGCGATCTCACGCTTGGAGTCGTAGTCGAGCACCGAGATGCGGTAGCTGCCTCGCTGCACACTGCACACCGTCGCGAGGGCGATGACCATGTTGCGCCGCTGCTCGACGTTGTTTTTTGTCCAGACGGCGCGATTGACCCACGCCGTCGTCTTCGCGCAGTCGTAGTCGACGAGCACCCCGTTGGTCATCAGGTTGTCGACCAGCGCCTTCGCCACGGGGCCCTGATCGGGCGGCAGATCGGCGTCGGGGCTCGATTGAAACAACAGCAGCACGAGCAGCAGTCCCAGCGCAGCGAGCGCGATGATGACGCCCACCGGGCTGTTCGATCGTTTTTCGGACTCGCCCGATTCAGCCACGCCGCGATTATAGAGGGAACGGTTCCGGGAACGACTTACCTGACCGGAAAGCCCGCCCACATCCCGCACACAGTCGCCGCGCCCGACAACAGACGTTGGATACTCGGGAGGGCGGATCGGATCACGGCCCCAGGACTTTCATTTCGGCAATCGACCAGTAGTAGGTATCGTCGTTCGCGGTAAGGCGCATGCGAAACATTCGCGCCGGCATGGCCGGAAAGCGATACTTCAGCGGGACGTCCCGCGGCGCTTCGAACGCGGCGACGAACGCGAGCCCCGCGCTGCTCCCTTTCCAGATCTCACGCCACGAGAGTCCGTCTTCCGACGCCTCAATCACCAGGCCGCGCGGAAAATCCTCCACAAACGGCCCCAGCAGCAGGTCAATGCCGGACACGGTGCGAACCGCGCCAAGATCGATCTCGACCATCGTCTTGTCGGTTTGCGGACCGGACTCCCAGCGCGTGGTGCGGTCCTGATCGATCATGTTCGCGACCGCTTCGGCGTTCACGTTGGGTCGAATCAACGCCACGGTCACCGGCGTGCCAGCCGTGGGCGGGTTCGCCACCTCAGCCGGCGTCGTCATGCGGTACAGCGACTGCCTGCCCTCAGTGCAGATGTGGCGGACATCGGGGTGCGACTGCACGTACTTATCCCAGCCGCCGCCGGGATCCGGCTCGCGATCCACAAGGATGTCCCGGATGCCGTGGGCGGCCAGTTGCGTCAGGACCTCGGGATCGCGCAGGGACAGGCCGAATCGCAGGGCCGAGTAGTGCGGCGGAAAGTACCCGCTGTATCCGTTGACCAGCGGGCGCTCGTGCGACATCTGTCGGTACATCGCGGCGACGTCGGGATACGTATGCCCGAGCGGCAGTTCGACGATCGGCCCGCCCGGCTCCCCGCAGCTCAGAGCCTGGAATGGGCGCGGCGTATCGGCGAGCGGCATCGCCGCCATCCACGTATCGGCGAGGACGCCGATCGCAAGAACCGCCGCAACGAGCGGGCGCGTCCGGCCGTACCTCGCGGTGAGCCGATCGAACACCATCGCACCGATCACCGCCAGGCACAAAGTCGTCATCATCCAGAAGCGCGCGGGCACGCGGAGCGCGTTGAAGCCCGGCAGAACCATCAGGAGCGCGTACGGCCCGCGGTACATCAGCGGACTCCCCATAATTGTTGGCGCCGGCCCGAGGCTGAACAGCCACATTAGAAAACCGGCAGAGGCGTAGAACCCGAGGACCGAGCGCGCGGCAAAGCCCCGCCGAAGCCCAGGGCTCGTCAACGCCAGAGCCAGCGCGAGCATCAGGGAGAAGGTCAGCGGCTTGACAGGATTCGATACCGAGAGCACGCGAACGCCGAACGGCTCGAATCTCCACGGGCCCAGAACCACGGCGCTCACCGACACGAGGGCCGTGATGATGGCGAGGCTCCCGAGAACTCTGCGCGCGATCGCCCAGCTTCCGACGCCAGCGGCCGTCTCATCCCGGACGAACAGCAGGCCCGCAAGCACGAGGAGCGTGATGGTCAATCCGGGAAATAGTTCGCCCTCACCGCGCCTGTACACGTCGATCCATCCCCACAAGGCAATGTGCTGGGCCGGGTGCAGGAGTCCGGCGACATCGGCGCCATAATCGCGAATCGTGGCGAAGTCGCGAGTGAAACCGAACGACGCATGAATATGTCGATACCGCAGAAGCAGCGGCATCATCGGCACGGCGGCAATGGCCCAGGCGGCGCCGACCGCCAGGAACTGCCTGGGACGCGACCACGGGCTCGTAAACCAGAGAATCCAGAGGCCGACGAACACGCTGAAGAACAGCAGGTAGTAGCCGTTGCAGATCCCCTGCAGGAACCAGCCTGCCGCAAACAGCACGAGCCACTTCGGCCGCGGATCGCGAAGATAACGATGGAGCCCCAGAAGGGCGAACGGCATCGGAAACGAGGCGAGCGACTGAATCTGCGGAAGGTGTGCGATGCGGTACGGCGCGAACCCAAAGAGAACGCCGGCCAGGAACGCCGCATCGCGGCGCTTCGTCAGATCCAGCGTCAGCAGGTACGCGCCAATCGCACTCAACGGAAACGTGAGGAGGAACACAATGTTGTAGGCCGCTTGCGGCCCCACGCCGAGCCAATGCAGCGGGGTCGAGATGAGGCTGAGACCAAGGAGGTTTTCAGAGAAGCTCAGCACACCAGGCGCCGGGTAGAACGCCGGTGCGTTCCACCATGCCGATGTGAACGGGACGGTCTGCGTGTTCCACCACAGAATCCAGGTATTCAGGGCGGGATCGCCGGCGTCGTTGGGAAGCACGGACCCTATCTGCACGATCAGGGGATAGGTCAGCGCAACGGTGAGGCCGCAGTACACCAGGAAGATCAACCACGCGCGTTTCATGGTTGAGTTGCGGCTCCGGATCCCGCGAGGTCGTAAATCCGCACCTCTGGACTCCCCGACACCCGGGCCAGGGGATCCCAGTCGAGGCGGCCGGCGCGGCTGTGTGGGCCGAAGCGAGCGCGGAACTCGGCTTCTTCCCAATCGTCCACCACGATAAAGGGATGACGCCCGAGCGCCGTCAGGTCGCCAATCACTGCGTCGAGACGATCGGCAGCCATCCAGTCATAGCGCAGCGTGACGCGTCTGGCGTAATGGCGCACGCTGCCGCTATGTTGAACGGCGAGGATTGCCGCGGTCGCCGGCGTGTGTGCGGCCACCTCGGCCGCTGCCCGTACGTGACGCCGCTCGAAATCCGCCTGTCTGAAGATCCCGGCGTTCGATCCCACGCGCACGCCGTATGGCACCAGCGCCGCGCAGAGGCAGATTGCGGCGGGAGCGCGAGCCTCAATCGGCAGCCTCAGGCACAGCGTGCGAAGGCCGGCCGCCATCAGCACGAACAGCGCGGGATACGCGGGCAGCAGAAATCGCAGGTAGAACCAGTGATTGAACACGCCATAAAACACATACGAACACAACGTGAGCCCCAGCAGCGCCGACAGGCACGCGCGCGCCGGGGACCTCAGCGCGTCTTTGACAAAGAGCGGAATCAGCGCCAGTACGATAAACAGCGTCTGTGTCTCGAGGAGCCACCGCGTGTAGTTCATGAGATTCTGCGGAGCGGCGTGCAGAAAGTACGATTCCAGGAGCGTGCCGTACCCGAATGTCAGAGGGTCGCCGTAAAGGAACGTGTTGATCCCCGCAATCGCCAGGAGCCACGGCGCAAGGCCCAGCGCGTAGCGCACCAGGGGTTCCGTCCGGAAGCGCCACGCGAACGCGGGCACCAGTGCAAGCAGGATCAGGTTCGGCCGGATCAGCAGCGTCAGCCCGGCGATCATCCCCGCCAAAAACGGGCGGGACCCTGGCCCTTTCAGCGCGAGAAGCGCCATGAGCGCCGATCCCGCCGCTGTCGGCACGTCCGACATCGGCACCATCAGGTGCGTGAGAAACACAGGCGACGACAGAAGCCACAGTGCGGCGATTGAGGCAACCCCTTTGCTGCCGGTCGCTTCCCTGCCAAGCAGATAGGTAAACCCTAATGCCAGCGCACCGAAGACCGGGACGACGAAGAAGGGGCCGTTGTCTCCGAAGACCCCGAGAAACAGGGCCATGATGATCGGCAGCCCGGCGGGATACGTCGGGACGATCGTTCCATCGGATGACTGCGGACGATATCCGAGCGGCGCGAAGACCCATTCGCGGTTCGGCCAGGATACGTGTTCCACCAGCGGCTGCGGCACGCGCAGCGTTCCGTCAAGCCATAACCTCGCCTGGCTCACGTAGCCATACGAGTCCGATCCCGCAGCGGCGAAGCTGCCGTAGCGGACGCCGATGGCGCATCCCAGAATGATGATCATCAGGACGGCGAACGGCAGCGCACGCTTCAGCAGACCTTCCAGCCAGCGGCCATCAGCGGCCCTCTCCTCCCGGCTATATCGCCACGCAAAGTAGGCAGCGGCCACGAGGCCGACGAGCAGCGGCCGCCATGGCTGCCTCGAAGACAGGCGCAGTGGACCGATAACCCATCCGACGCCTCCGGTGAAGGTCGCGACAAGGGCCCAGGCGGGCGCGAACGATGCGAGGAGGTACACGAAGCGTCGAACAACCGAAGGCGCTGGCATTTTGCGAGTGGAATGGTAACATCCGCGTCATCCCCAAGGAGGTTTCATGAGAATTCGCACGCTGCTTCTCCTGCTATTCCTGAGCGTGGTTGTCGACGCGCAGCAACCGACCCAGCCGCCCGCCGTTCGCTCGCCGGAAGTGTCGGCGGATCGCCGCGTCACGTTCCGCCTGCGCGCTCCTGCCGCGGCGAAAGTGACGGTGTTCTGCGAATGCCTGACGAGCGAGCCCACGCTGACGAAAGGCACCGACGGTGTCTGGAGCGTCACGGTCGGCCCGATCGAACCGGACATCTACGAATATCACTTTACGGTCGACGGCGTGGATAACCTCGATCAGCGGAACCCGGTCATCAAGTACAACAGCCGGCCCAACCTGATCGAAAGCGTCCTGGACGTCCCGGGTGCTGCGCCGATGTTCTACGACGTGAAGCCCGTACCCCACGGCACGGTCTCGATGCGGTACTACCCGTCGAAGGCCACCGGCGGCACGAGGCGCGCGTTCATCTACACGCCGCCCAACTACGAACGCTCGACCGCCCGGCTGCCGGTGTTGTACCTGCTGCACGGTGGGGATGGCGACGAAACCGTCTGGACGCAATTCGGCCGTGCCAATCTGATTCTCGATAACCTGATCGCGGAGAAAAAATCGGCGCCGATGGTTGTCGTCATGCCGTTCGGCTACGCCCATCCCTGGCACGCCGGCGTAGCGGGCGACAAGCAGCGCGCCGATTTCGAGAAGGATCTGACGGAGGACCTCATCCCGTTCGTGCAGAACAACTACCGCGTGTCGACCGACCGCGACCACCGCGCGCTCGCGGGCCTGTCGATGGGCGGGGGGCAGACGCTCTCGATCGGGCCGAGGCATCTGGACCTGTTCAGCCGCCTGGCGGTCTTCAGCTCTGGCGCGGGACAGAATCCCGAGCAGTCGCTCGCCGCGATTGGCAAGAACGCAAAAGCCATCAACGAAAAACTAAAGGTGCTCTGGATTGGCGTGGGCACCGAAGACGGCGCAATGGCAGGAGCCAAGCGCACGTCCGACTACCTCAACTCAGTCGGTGTGAAGCACACATACAAGACGACACCCGGCGCTCATACGTGGATCGTGTGGAGGAAGTACTTGAACGAGGTCGCGCCTCAGATCTTTCCGGCGCAATCGTAGCGGGATACGTGGATGGCGTGGGAAACGTCTTCCCACGCCACCGGCGTACTATTTGCGGATCTCGAGGTTGTTCACGATGCGATACTCCGGAGCCTTCTGCTTGGCGATCCGCCCGGCAGCCGCTTTGTGCGCAGCCGTCGGGACGTGGCCCTTCAGCGTCACCGTCTTCGCGTCGGCGTTCGTGTCGACGTCGATGTCGTTGGCGTTGAGATCGTCGGCGTCAATCAGCGCCGTCTTGATCTGCATGGTCTGAGCGGCGGCGTCCAATGTGGCGCCGACCGAACGGGTCGCGTCCTTGGTCCCGGCCACAACGCGATCACCCGCGCGCTCAGCCGCGTTGCCGGCTTCGCGAGCTTCCTGCTTGACCTCCGCGTTCATCTCACGGGCTTCCTGCTTCATTTCGGCCTTGGCCTCGCGACCTTCCTGTTTCATCTCGGCGTTGGCTTCGCGAGCTTCCTGCTTGACCTCAGCGGTGTTCTCCTTCGTGTCCTGTTCCACTCCACGCGCAGTGTTCCCACAGGCGGCAAACAGCAACACTGACAGCAATGCCGCTGGTAAGCCTAGCGTTGTGATACGGCTTTTCATGCATCCTCCTTAAAAGGTGTACAGACAGCGGACATACCGGTGCCTCTCATCTACCCCATACAGCAAGAGGCTAGCCAGCTTTAGGCATCGAACCTTTATCGGAATGGAACTTGCTCCCCACTTCGCTCGAGAGACCATCAGTGAGAGTCGTGACCATCAAGCATCCACCGTCAGCCCTTGAGGGACTGCCACCTGACAACATCGGCCTCGGAAAGATCTACGACATGTCTCCACACCTCGCGATTCTGATGATCGCCACGGGGTGGGTGCGCAACGACACGCGCTCGCAGATGCGGCGCCAGCGCAATCTTTCGCCTGGGTACAATCGCCGTCAGGTTTCTGATCGCCGTTCAGCGCCTGCTGCATAGTCACTCGAGCTTCGAAAAATCGACGCCGACGCGCGTCAGTTCCTTTCCGTCCAGAACAGCCCGGACAAGGAGGCTGCGATCGTGAAACGACGGCGCATTGAACGCCGTCTCGATGGTGGCCCCCGTCATTGTGGCGGGCGACTCGCCAGTCATCATGGGCGTTCGGAGCACATGGAGCGCCAGAAACGACGGCTCGCCAATCAGAATGTCGATCGCCGGAAGGAACGAATATGAATGGTGCGGATGGAAGCGCACCTGGATTCTGATCGACACCTGCCCGCGCCACTTCTGCAGGATCTGTTTGAGCGTGCGCCCCCTCGCATCGTACCCACCGCGCGCCAGCGACCAATTGCCGAGCGCGGTCTGCTCTTGCGAGGCCAGCACGAACCGGCGGAATTCGGTGATCACCTCGATGCGTTCGATCATCGGATCCTTCACCGGCAGGATGTACGGCGCATGGAAGCGGACGGCCGCCGCCTTTGACCCCGCCGCGATGCCAAGGGCGCGACGGATGTCGGCATCGCTCACGTCGGCGGTGATGGCCGCCACGCGTGGGGTCGTCATCAGTAGGGCGGCGACGCCGGTGATGGCCCACTGTCTCAGGGTCATGTGACCCTCAGTCTACGCTTGCCACGCCCGAGCGTGAAGCGCGAGGGCGGTCCGTGGCACACTTAAGAGCATGGGGTTTGTGGTCAGACGCATGCTTGCTCCGGTTCTCGCGAAGCTGGGCTCGCGAACCATCATGACGGTCGGCGGCACGCTCTTCGTGCTCAACATGCTCATCCCCGATCCGCTGCCTCTGGTCGACGAGTTCCTGATTCTCGCCGGAACGATCCTGCTGTCTCGCTGGGCGAAGCTGGGCGCGACAGGCGCGACAGGCGCGACGGGTGCGACGGGTGCGACAGGTGCGACAGGTGCGACGGGTGCGCCCAAGCACGTCGGCCGCGGGTCGACCCAGCGTTGAGCCGACCTCCCCGCCGCGGTGTCTCACCTTGCAGTCACGCAGACAACGTACGCTGAAAGGGGTCGTCATCATCGAAGCGATCATCGGAGTCGATGGCACGGTCGAGAACGCCAGAGTCATTCGATCGATCCCGCTGCTCGATCAGGCGGCCTTGGATATTGAATTAGTGAATCGACTTCAATGCGGAGCCAAGCAGCAGGGCCGTCTCATCGTCATTAGCGGGCCACCGACTTTCGCAATCGACGCACTGCCAGCTCACATCGAACTGCGCGTCGATCAGGACGACGGCTTCGGGACACCGGCATCGAGGGCACACGATGCGGTGTTTATCGAGCACCTCGCTGAGGACAACACGTCTGTGCATACCCGTGGTGTCGGCTCGCGCGGGCCGTGACGGTAGGCACGGCAGGCCGGATGCCCGTCGCTGCACAGAACTGCCTCCGGGCCTTCGACAGGCGACAGCGCGTGCTCAGAACGTCACCGTGAACACCTGGAACGCGCCCCAATAGTAGGGCTTCGCGTAGGTGCGCTGCTCGCGCAGAAATGCCAGCTTTGCTTCGCGCAGCGCGCGGGGCGGCGCCACTCCCCTCGCAATCGCGCCGTACACCGCGCTCATCAGTTCGGCGGTCGAGCGGTCGTCGACATCCCACAGCCCCGCGATGACGCGGCGCGAACCGGCGCGCAGAAAGGCCCAGGCGAATCCGACGAGCCCTTCTCCGGAATACGAACGTTCTCCGGCGCTTCGACACGCCGAAACAGTCACCAGGTCGGCATTGAGCCTGTGCTCCGCGACATCGCGCGCATACAACTTGAACTGGTGTGCCGGTCCGCTGAGAATCACGGCCGAATCGAGCGGGCTGCTCAGGTTCGCCGTGGCATGTGCGGCGAAGTGGATGATCGCGAAGCGATCGGGACGCGCATCGCGGAACGCCGCCGGCACCGCCTGCGCGCCCCTGTACATCTCCACGTCCGCCGCCGCGAAGCGTCTCGAGATGCTGTTCATCTCGTCCGCGGCGTACCGCAGTGCGGGAAACTCCGGCTCCCGAGGCAGCGGATCGCCGATGATCAGCAGGGTCCGCGGCGCAGCCGTCACAGGACGCTCGACCCTCAGCAGCGCCAGCGACGGCGCGACCTGCACCTCGACATCCTCAATCCAGAAATGGCGGCGTTCGCCGCCGACCGGCAGCGTCTCGAAGTTGAGCCGATGCAGCGCGCCGTCAGGGACGATCAGCACCGATGCTCCCTGTCCAATGGATGACGCGATCGGCTCGACGAGCACCTCGTACAGCCGATCGCCCGGAGTGCCGGCCGCAGAAAGCGGGTCGGCGAGCGCGCTGCGCAGCATCGCCTGATGTTCGTCGACCAGCCGCTCGATCTGGGATGCGGGTGGCAGAGGCACGCAGCGTACGCCGGCGGCCGTGACGATCCACACATAGGACTGTGCGGGGGCCAGCCAGTACGACAGCAGAACGGTCTTCGATCCCGCCAAGCGGTCCACCGCGTCGATGACCCGACGCTGACCGGCGGGCACACCATGGCGCTCCGCGAGCACGCGGGCGCGGCTCGATTCGACGATTTCGAGCGCCCGCTCGATCCGCCCCGTATCGATCAGCAGCTCGACGTAGTCCCGATAGAAGTCGATGAGCCGCGTGAGAAACGAGATCCGGTGATCCGCTTTCAGCAGATCCGAGCGTGTCTTCTCGACGGTCGCGAGCGCGGCTTCAAAGTGCTTCGCCGCACGATCGGGCCGGCCGGCAGCCACCGCTGCGCTGGCCAGTCCAGCATGCGCCGACCATCGGATGGCAGGCTGATTCGGCGACGCGTCCAGTGCGTCGTTGAACAGGCGCTCCGATTCGGCCAACCGGCCGCGTCCCAAGGCAATATGAGCCGCGTGCAGCGTGCTCCAGACGAGAGTGTCGGTTCCTTCGGGCGTCAGCCGCTTCGCGGTGTTGTTGAAGCGCTCGGCGTCATCCCACTGGCCGGTGTGGTGATAGGCAGCCGCGAGGTTTCGCGCCCACACCGCGGCGTCGCTCTTCAAATTCGCGTCCGAAGCAATCGTCAGCGCGCGGCGCAAGTGATCCAGGCCCCGCGGAAAATCACCACGAAGAAGATAGGTCGTGCCCAGTTCTCCGACCGCCTGCTGGTACCCGACGCGGGATCCGCTGGCGTGAAACTTCACGGCGCGCTCCTGCACGGCAATCGCTCGTTCGAACTGCCCCAGACGCGAATAGCAGATGCCGGCATTGTTGAGCGCCACGCCGTACACCGACGTGGATTCGAGTGCGGCACGGTCGAGCACACGCTCGAACCACGGAAGCGCCTCATCGAACCTTCCGCGCACCAGGCGACCCATCCCGAGGTTATTGAGCGCCAGGGCTTCCCGGTACGGGTCGCCCGAGCGGCCGGCTGCGGCGGCGACGACGTTGAGCGTGCTTTCCGCCTCAGCCCACTGCCCCAGCCGAAGGCGTACCTGCCCTTCGAGAATCGCGATGTCCCACGCGAAGTCGCGTGCCGGCGGTGTCGTGCCGCGCGCGTCCGCAAGCGTCACGAGCGCCTCCTTGAGCGACCCCTGAGCGACCTGCGCCTTCGCGAAAACATATTTCTGCCGGGCTCTGACGTCGGCGAACGCGGGATCCGAAGGCAGTTGGGCGTTCAGTAGCGGGCGCGCGGCGGGAATTTCTGCGCGGGCGATCAGAATTTCAGCTCGAAGCAGCCGCAGGCGCCATGTGAGCGGTGAGTCGGCCTTGGAGGATGGCTCCGTGTCGAGCGCGGCGTCCACGGCTTCCAGCGCACGTTCGTACTGGCCCCTCCGCATCGCGGTCTCTGCGTCTTCCAGCGCGCGGGCAGGCTCGGGTTTCGAGGCCGTGACGCAGGCGCTGGCGGCCAGCAACGCAAGCACGGCAGCACCGCGCCTGCGCCACGGCGCCGCAATCACGGAGACCAGCCGCCGTTGGCATCCACGTCGACCGCCGACGCGCTGCCGCCCATGGGCGAGCCGAGCTCGAATCGTGCGAGCGTCAGACGCCGGGACGTTCCGGTGATGAGGAGCTCGCCGAAGAAAATGAGGCCGAGTTCGGGCACTCTGACAGTATGACCGTCGATCGTGGCACCAGGATACGGCTTGCCGGCCCAGCGCAGCGACTTCACGATCGTGGCGTGAATGGTGCCGAAGGATTCGATCAATCGTGGCACGCCGGTCGTGCGGTCCTTTTCAGCAGCTGACATGAACATCAAGGCGCCGTAAGCGCGAACGAACTTCGGGTCGTCGGCCGCCGCCACGAGTTTCGACCGTGTGTCGTAACGCCGGAATACTTCGGTTTCCAGCTCCACGACCAGCTTGTGCCCTCCGATCGCCACACCGTCGATGACGACCCGATCCGGTGCAAGCCCAGGCTCGCGGCTGCCCCCCGGACTTCGACCGCGCATCGTGGCCTGCATGTGATCGATCGTCAGTCTCGGCTTGACGCCGACAGCCAGGCCGTCGAGCTCTGCCGAGACGGTCGTCGACGTCGTGAGCGCATCCTCAGGGATACGGTGATGTGTGAACTCAACCGCCTGTTTGACGTCGTCGAAGAAGCCCTCGGCCAGCGTCGAGGCCCGACCAACGCGCATCGCATCACCGAACCGCGCAGGGGCCAGCCGCGACGAGGATCGCCCCCCCGCAACGGGCAGCGAACTGGCACCTTTCGCTTCGATGATGATGTCGGTGGGGCGGTAGATCCGCCCGCCGTAGGCGGCGGCGTTGCCGCGGAAGATGAATCGTCGCTTTGGTTCCATAGTTGTTTCAACTGGCGGTGCCGCGGACGCTCATCAGGGAGCGACGACGGCGAATTGGTACTCGGCCACGGGCGGTGCGCCTTCATGATGGCGAAGAGACAGCTCGTAGCGGCCCGGCTCGCGCAGCGCCGAGGCCGGGACCAATAATAGCAGGGGCATCCCTCGCGCTTGCACGGAAGTACGCCCGGCGGCAACTGCCCCACCCTGCGATCGGCGCACTTCGTATATCCACTCGGGGGCTCCCTCAGAGGGCTCCGCCTCGATGGCTAGCGCAATCGCCGGATCGTCCGAGTCCAGCCTCACAATGACGTCGGGTCCGCGGTTGGCCGGGCGCAGCGTCACCGGCTCGAGCGCGAACGGGCGATCGAACCTCGGCACGACCGCAGACTGGTAGCCGGCAACCAGCGCCAGCGACGCGGCCGCAGCCCAGGGAAGGGCGACCGTCCAGCGCCGGTCGCGCCGTGGTTGGAATGCGAGCGGTTGCCCCTGGCCGGCGTCCCGCACGGCGGCCTGCATCCGCTCGCCCGCGCGCACGTCTTCGGCACAATCGGCGCACGAGAAGAAGTGTTCCTCGAACGCGTGCCGCTCGAGTTCCGGCAACTCCTCGAGCAGATACCGCTCGGCCGCGTGGGTGCTCGCCGCCTGGTCGTGCGTCATTGGTCGATTTGGGTATTCAATTGGGCGTGTCATCGAGCAGCTCCCGGAAACGGTTCTTGGCCCGGTGTAGCAGCACACGCAGGTAATTTCGGTCGATATTCAGCATGTGACAGATGTCGTCTTTGCTTCGCTCCTCAAAGAACAGCCATTTGAGGAGGGTCTGCTCCTTCTCCGGCAGCCGGCGGAGCACGTGCCGAACCCGGGCGCGCTCTTCATCCGCCACGAGCGAATCCTCGGCGCTGGACGGGCGGGTGTCGGGAGGGTCCTGGTCATCTTCGAGCGGAATCGCCCGGCCGCCGGCTCGATAGAACTCGAACAGGACGTTGTTGCAGACGCCGTTGACAAACGCGCCAAGGCTCTCGGGCGTCTTGAGCCCCGTTCCTCCCCTGAGGGCGGTGAACACCCGCACGAAGGTTTCCTGTTTGGCGTCCTGAATGAGCGCAGGAGAACGCAGCCGCGACCGCAGCTTCGCCGACAGCAGATCGCCGAAGTAGCCGGTGAAGTGCTGCTCGGTCTCGGGATGCCGCGCGATGAGGCGTTCCACGTAAGACCGGTCGAAGTTGCAGCGAAGCGGCCCCACGTGAAGCGATTCTAGCCCCGGCTCGTCGCACACCGCAACACCGCCGGCCGCGCAATTCAATCGCCATCACAGTCTAGTGACGCCGCCCTTCACAACGTTTCATTGCCTTTGCGTTCGCGTGGCTGTAACGAAATCGCTGCGGGTGACACTAGACGTGCGGAGGTAGTTGATGACGAATCTTAACGCGTCCGATTTCCCGTGGTGCCTTGGACCCCTGCTCCTGAAGAGCGCGACCCCGCGCGGCCCGCGTCACAATCTTCTGGTCAACTGCGCCCCCGCCGACTTTCAACGGGTGGCGGCCGACCTCGCGGCGTGGTGCGCACCCACGGTATTGAGGTGCTCGATGCCCGGTTGGCTGGAGTTGCCGCAGGATTTCGCGGGCACTCTCCTGCTGACGCGGATCGAGGAGATGACGATCGATCAGCAGATCGCCCTCTTCGACTGGATGACGGCGGCACGGCCGGGAACGCAGGTCGTGTCTGTCGCCACGACGCGGGTCGACCAGCTCGTTCGTGACGGCCGCTTTCTCGAGGGGCTGTTCTACCGGCTCAATGTGGTGCAACTCGATGCCCGGAGCCCGCTGCGGACGGGGTATCTGCCCCCCGAGCGTCCGAAGCTGGATTGCCTGGCGTACTCGCACTAGCGAGCTCCGCAGGCCCAGTCGCAGCGAGAGGTGCGGGAACGCGCGAATAGGAACTGATCCGGGAAGTCCGCCCCGATCTGTTTCAGCTTCTTCGCGAGGCCGAGGTAGTCGGCGGTATC
>JANNJO010000441.1:0-8839 GCA_031395755.1 Acidobacteriota bacterium | reverse complement strand
GACGCCACAATCGTTGATCTCGGGCAACACGCGTCCAACCTGGGCAGGAAGTGTCTACGCGCTCGTGGCCGCGTCAGGCGGCCCGGGCGGTGACCTGGAAGTCACGCCATTTTTTGAATTGGGACCACGTCGTGATGGTTGTCCCAAGCACATGCCTTCCATAAGCACCGGTCAATTCGGCAATTAGTTAGGTTGAAGTCACGCTGACGCTCTTGCAAATCCAGCACTATTCCGAGATGATCCACACCGTTCAATGAAGATCCTCTCCGTGTCCGATCTGCCACTGCCAGGCGTCAAGGTCATTCGGTTCTCACGCTTCCTGGATCAGCGTGGATACTTTACCGAGCCCTTTCGGCGCAGTGACTTTGACACACACCCCGAATTGGAGTGCTTCAAAGGTCAGGCGTTTGTGCAGTCGAACGAAAGCCATTCGCGGTCCGGCGTCGTGCGCGGCCTGCATTTCCAGTGGAATCCGTTCATGGGCAAGCTCGTGCGCACTCTGTCTGGTCACATGGTCGATATCATGTTGGACCTTCGCAAGGGATCGCCCACGCTCGGCAAGGCTTTTATGTACGATATGCCGACGAACGCGTCGAACGACTGGTCCGAATGGATCTGGGTGCCGCCAGGGTTCGCGCATGGCAATTTCTTTCCAGCAGAATCGGCTATCGAGTACTACTGCACGGGGGAGTACAACCCGGGCGGCGAGGCAGCCGTGTCGCCGCTTTCACCCGACATCGACTGGTCCTTGTGCGACCCGGCGCAAAAGGTGCGCTTTGACGCCCTCGTCGCGGGCGGCGCGGTGATCAGCGATAAAGACCGCCAGGCAAACACTCTGCAGGCATGGCTGGCGGACCAGCGCTCGGATCACTTCACGTACTCGACGCCGACCTCGTGAGGCTGACATGCGGGTGCTGACCATCTTCGTCCGGACCGGAACCGAGAAATACGCGACCGCGGAGCAGGAGCTCGCAGAGCTCTTTCAGAAGCAGCTGCCCAATGTCGAGCGCAAGACCATCGTCGTGGACACGGCGCTCCCGCCCTGCGAGGCCGAGCGCGCTCCGGGACGCGTCGTGATCGGCGGCGACAACTCGTCTCGCGAGTTCTCCGCGCTCGACTCGGGTGTGTCGTACGTCGGCGACGAAATCTGGAACTACGATCTCGTGAACCTCACCACGGCGGCGTTTCGCCAGCTCTATTGGGACTATCTCGAACGTTTTCTGCCTCAGGTGCTCGCGGCGGTTGCCGGCCGGGCCGTGTGCCTGGGCCACATCGACTGCTACAACGAGCCGATCGAGGTGTGTGGCTGCAGGAGCCAGCACTGGCTGCGGACGGCCTGCGTGTTTCTTCCGCCCACAGAGCTCAAGATTCTCGGGACTCTCGTCTCGACGCGCGACCGGGAGCAATGGTTCAGCGGGGACCCGGCGGCCCCGTTCCGGCCGGACGCGCCTCTGTCGGAGTCGTACCGGCGGCTGATTACGGATTGGCTGACCGGGCACGACATCGGGCAGGGCGTGAAGTGGCATACACGCATCAGCCTGGACGAGGCGAACCTGCCCGAGTTCGAGCGGAAGGCGCTCGCGGAAGGCGCTCGCGATTCTCAACGAACATCTGTTCGGGCTGCGCCTTCGGGCCGCCGCGTGCCGTACGATCGACGTCACGTGGCTATCCGGATTGTTGGCGCGTCGCGGTGCAGCAGACATCGACTGGAACACCCCTTGGTGGCGTCAACTCGCCGATCGCGATCGGCACGCGCTCCATGTGGACAGGGCAGCGCCGATGGCATCCTGAACGCGGATGACGACCAACTCCTCCCAGCTTCTATTCACGGGCGGCAGCGGCCTGCTAGGGCGCGCATTCCGGCGCCTGAAACCGGACGCGCTCTTCCCGGCTTCTTCGGAGTTCGACGTCACCAACTACCCACAGATGGAGAGCTGGGTTCGCGGCCGGAGCATCGGCGGCGTATTGCACGCGGCCGCGTTTACATCGCCCCCGAAGATCGATCAGGATCCGCTGCGGGCGCTGCAGGTGAATATTGTCGGGACCGCGAACGTCGTGCGGCTGTGCGCAGCCCTGGGAATCCGCCTCGTGTACATCTCGACCGACTACGTGTTTCGAGGCGATCGAGGACGCTACAGCGAAGCCGACGAGGTGTATCCCGTCAACAAGTACGCCTGGTCGAAACTGGGAGGGGAATGCGCGGCACGGCTCTACGACAAGGCGCTCATCGTTCGCACGAGCTTTGGGCCGGACGAGTTTCCCTATCCCAAGGCATTTGACGATCAGTGGACGTCCCGCCAGTCGGTCAGCGACGCTGCCCGCGACATCCTGCGCGCGACCGAATCAGCGCTCACTGGGGTCCTGCACGTGGGCGGGCCCCGTCGAACGGTGCTGGAGTATGCGCGCTCGCTCAGCCCCGCGCTCCCAATCGAACCGCTCTCGGTCAAGGATGTCGCCTTCGCGGTCCCGACCGACACGTCCCTCGACACGGCGCGATTTCGCCGAGAGATCGACGACTGATTATGCGCATCCTGGTTGCCGGGGGCGCCGGCTACATCGGCTCACGACTCGTGCCATCGCTGATCGAGCACGGCTATCAGGTCGATGTCATCGACGCGCTGTGGTTTGGCAATCATCTTCCACCGGAGGTACGGGTGGTCCAGCGTGACCTGTTCAGCTGCGGCGCAGCAGACTTCGAAGGCTACGAGCAGGTCATCTTTCTCGCCGGGATCTCCAACGATCCGATGGCGGAGTACGACCCGGCAGAAAACTTCGTGCAGAACGGCGCCCTCCCGGCATATCTGGCGTTCACTGCCAGGAAGGCAGGCGTGAAGCGCTTCATCTACGCGTCGAGCTGTTCCATTTACGGCTACACCCAGGACGAGCTGTACGACGAGACCGCTCCGGTCACGTGCGGCTACCCGTACGGGATCTCGAAGCTTCAGGGGGAGCGAGCGGTGCTCCAGATGGCTGATGCCGGGTTCTCCGTCATCGCGCTTCGCCAGGGGACCGTGTGCGGCTGGAGCCCGCGAATGCGGTTCGATCTCATCGTCAATACGATGTACAAGACGGCGCTGACTTCCGGGGTGATCACGGTGAACAACGCCTCGATCTGGCGGCCGATCCTCGACATCAGGGATGCCATGAGCGCGTTTACGCGGGCGGTCCAGGCGAGCTACGGGGTCACTGGCGTATTCAATGTCGCCAGCGGAAACTTCACGGTCGGGCAGGTCGCAGACCACGTGAAGGACGAGATCGAAGAGCGAACCGGGCAACGCATCCGTCTGGAGATCCTCGACATCAAGGACTTCCGCAACTACAAGGTCACCTGCGATCGCGCGCGCGTCGAGCTTGGCTACCAGCCCCAGTATTCGATCCGGGAAACTGTCGCCGATCTCTATCGACACGCCGACACGTACGGCGACCTCGATCGCGACGAGTACTACAACATCAGAACCTTCAAAGCACTGGCAGGTGCCAGGCGCCAGTTCAGCCAGTTGACTCCGGGAGCATGACTCGAGCGATCCAGTACGTCGTCGATGCCATCTGCCAGGGCTACGTCGAGGGCTGGGCGGTGGGCCCCTCCGGGCCCTGCACGATTGAAGTGGTCGTCGATGGACGTTCGGTTGGGCAGGCCATCACCGGCATCGCTCGACTCGACGTCGGGGCCGCCCTGCCCGATGTTCCTGGAAGCGGCGAAGCGGGCTTCCTGTACGCGTTCACCGAAGGCGACCTCGCGCGGGCAGAGCGGGACGCACACGTCTCGCTCCGGATTACGGCGGACGGGTTGACGCTGACTACAGAGCCGATCGCGATCCCCGTCCTTCGTTCGAACGGAGACCAACCGATGGCTCCGCGCTCACCTTTGCCAACGACGGTGACCGGGGCGATCGTCCGCCGATCCCCGAACCTGGCCTCGGGTGATCTGGCGACCGAAGCCGGCGCGCTGGCGGCCGTGGACGTTCTCGAGTACCTCGTCCGGCGGGGTCCGCGTCCCCTGCCGGGTGTTCATCGGTACCTCGGCTACCTGCGGGCGGTCCACGCAGCTGCGATGTTTGCGGCCCAGTACTTCCCCAAAGCCAACCGCCGGCCGACCGGGGAGAAGGACAGCACCTCGATCCTGACCGGCCCGATGGAGCTCGCGGCGATTGCGCACCACCTCTTCGTGCTCTCAGACCTCGGGGTGCCGGGTGTGCTCCTGGAGTTCGGCTGCTACAAGGGTTACAGCACCTCGGTCCTGAGCACCGCATGCCACATGCTCGGACGGCAGATGGACGTCTTCGATTCGTTCGAAGGACTGCCCGAGTCGGCGTCGACCTATTACCGGCGCGGCGAGTTCGCCAGCGGGCTGACTGAGGTGACGCAGAACGTCGCCGAATTTGGCCGGCCCGATGTCGTAACGTTTCACCAGGGGTTCTTCAGCGATTCCCTGCCCCGGTGGACAGCGCGACCTGCGGCCTGCTTCTGGATGGATGTCGATCTCGAGCAGTCAGCGATCGATGCGCTTGCGGCGTTTCCGAGCCTCGATCGGCGCGGCGCGCTGTTCTCGCACGAGTGTCAGCAGGCGAGCTTCGACGGCCCGCGGCCCGTGACTAACCGAGGGCCGGACGCCGTCGTCGGCCCGATCGTGGATGCGTTCGTCGCGGCGGGGAGGCAGCCGGTCGGCTGCTTCCTGTTCGGCCACACCGGGGCATTCTGGGATGACCGGGCGGGCGTACCGGTGCTGCCCCCCGAGCCATTCGAGCGGGTCCTTCGCCTGGCTCGCGCGTGAGGGATTCTCATGGTGAACGATCTGTTACGTGTCGTCGCCGAGATCGTTCAAGCCGCCCCTTCGCTGCATCGGGCCGGCACTTTCTCGACCGTTGCGCTGAACGCGATCTTCCATCACGCGTCACAGAACAGGATTGCTCATTCCGCGGAAACCGGGTCCGGCGCGAGCACGCTCCTTTTCTCGCATCTCAGCGACCGTCACCTTGCGTTCGCGCTGGACGATGGAACGGAAAGTATTCGGGCGGTGCAAACCTCTCCGTTGCTGCGCCCCGGAATCGTGACCTTCGTCGAAGGCCCGACCCAGCTCACGCTCCCTGCCCACCGTTTCGACAGTAGGCTGCAACTGGTGCTCATCGACGGCCCCCATGGCTATCCTTTTCCCGACCTCGAGTACTACTACCTCTACGAACATCTCGACGAGGGCGCGCTCCTGATCGTCGATGACATTCATATCAGGAGCATCAACAATCTCTTCGAGTTCCTCCGCGCTGACGACATGTTCGATTTGACCGAGGTCGTCGAGAGCACCGCCTTCTTCCGGCGAACCGGCGCGTCGACCTTCTCGCGCCTTGGCGATGGCTGGTGGACGCAGGGTTACAACCGGCGTGATTTCGAGGTGCTGCCGGTCGAGCCCGGCGAGTCCGATCGGCTCAAGCGATCGGCGACGGTCACTCCTTTTTATATCGATGAGTTGGGACCACTCCAGAACCCGGGGGCACAGCCTGCGCTGACAGTCTCGAGCTTTGAGCCCTTACTGGTCGCCGGTTGGGCGATCGACGAACCCAGCCAATATCCGGCGGCATGGGTCGAGATGGTATTGGATGGCCGGGCGTACCGGACAGACACGCGAGTGCCGAGGGGTGATGTGGCGAATCAGTACCGAAATATTCGATATCTACGGTGTGGATTCAAAGCGCTATTGCCCGCTGCCTGCATCTCGCCGGGATCGCATACGCTCGCGATGAGAATCGTCCTGCACGGCGGTCAGGCCTACTATCAGGGCCCGGAGACATCGTTCACGGCCCGGTGAAGCGTGTAAATGTTTCCCTTTCGTCGTGCTAAGATCTGGACGTTTTTGCGCATTGCCATCCTCCAGTCAAGCTATGTACCGTGGAAGGGTTATTTCGATCTGATCCGTTCGGTCGACGAGTTCGTGCTGTTCGATGATGTTCAGTTCACGCGGCGCGACTGGCGGAACCGAAATCGTATCAAGACACCGAATGGACCAGCCTGGTTGACGATTCCGGTCCACACGAAAGGGAAGTATCTCGACCCCATCAAGGACATCACCGTCAGCGACCCGTCGTGGGGCAGTCAACACTGGAAAACCATCGCGGCCAACTACGCGCGCGCTCCGAACTTCCGCAGGTACGCCGACGGCTTCGAACGTCTGTACCTCGAGTGCAAGGAGACCCACCTGAGTGCGATCAACTACAAATGGATCCGGGCGATTTGTGACATCCTTGGCATCGACACCAGGCTCTCCTGGTCGATGGACTACGAGCTGGTGAACGGCAAGACGGAGCGGCTTGTCGGCATCTGCCGGCAGGCTGGCGCGACGTCGTACGTGTCCGGGCCGGCTGCCCGAAGCTACATTGATGCTGAGCAGTTTCGTGCCGCGAACGTGGAACTGAGCTATTTCGACTACTCGGGGTATCCGGAGTACTCGCAGCTGTTTCCCCCGTTCGATCATCATGTCAGCATCCTCGACCTGATCTTCAACCACGGACCGGATGCCTCGCGGTACATGCTGAACGCCTAGCCGTGCGCCTCTCGATTGTCACGACGTTGTATCGGTCGGCGCCGCACATCGAAGAGTTCCACGCGCGCGCCGGCCGCGCGGCGTCCCAGCTGACGCCCGACTACGAGATCGTCTTTGTGAACGACGGATCCCCTGATAATTCGCTCGCGATGGCGCTCGGGCTCCTCGAGCGCGACGATCGGGTGCGCGTGATCGACCTGGCTCGCAACTTCGGCCATCACAAGGCGATGATGACCGGCCTGATGCACGCTCGTGGAGACCTGGTGTTTCTGATCGACTCGGACCTCGAGGAGGATCCCGAGCTGCTGGCCACGTTTGCCGACACGCTGCGGGCCGCCGGGGCCGACGTTGTGTACGGCGTACAGCGCGTGCGGAGGGGAGGCTTCTTCGAGCGATGGAGCGGAAATCTGTTCTTCACGTTGTTCAATCTGCTGTCGGAGTACCCGATCCCTGAGAACCTGGTCACCGTCCGGCTGATGACCAGGCGATATGTGTCTGCCCTTGTGGCGCACGGCGAGCGGGAGACGATCATCGCGGGTCTGTGGGCCTTGACTGGCTTTCAGCAGGTTCCGATCGAGGTGACCAAACGTGCGAGGTCGGTGACGACCTATCGCTTCTGGCACAAGGTCTCGGTGCTCGTGAACGCCATTACCTCGTTCAGCGCTCGACCGCTCGAGCTCATCTTCTACCTGGGGCTGACGATCGGCGGCCTGGCGTCGGCTGCTGCGGCCTACCTCGTCGTTCGCAGGCTTTTCTTCGGCATTCTGCTGCCCGGCTGGCCGTCGCTCATCGTGTCGGTCTGGCTTCTCGGGGGTCTGATTCTCGCGTGTCTGGGAATCATCGGCATCTATCTTTCGAAAATCTTCATCGAGACCAAGCAGCGGCCCTATACGATCGTCCGCAATGTGTATGAGCGAACATCCGACCACAGCCTTTCCAGCGATTCTCGAGACGGTCGCGCGCTACTACGCTGAGAGACTTCGCTCGTTCGGTGCAACGCCGCAGGGGGTCGACTGGAGCTCGGCCGACTCCCAGGCCCTGCGGTTCAGTCGCCTGCTGCAGGTACTGGACAACGATGGCGAATCGTCGATCAACGACTACGGCTGCGGATATGGTGCGCTTGTCGACTATCTTGGCAGCACGGGCCGGCGGTTGACATACTGCGGCTTCGACATCAGCGAGCCGATGATTGGAGCGGCCCGGGCGCGGCACGCCGGCAGCACCTGGTGCTCGTTCGTCGCCGACCGGGCGCGGCTGCCGCCGGCCGAGTACACGGTGGCGAGTGGCATTTTCAATGTGAAGCTCGATCACCCGGTCGATACGTGGCGCGAGTACGTTTTGCAGACACTGGAGACTCTCGATTCGTTGAGCATTCGCGGGTTCGCGTTCAACATGCTGTCCACCTATTCGGACCCCGACAAGCGCCGGACGGATCTGTTCTATGAGGATCCCCTGCAGATGTTCGACGTGTGCAAGCGCCGGTTCTCCCCGCAGGTGTCACTGCTCCACGACTATCCGCTGTACGAATTCACGATAGTTGTGAGAAAGTGACGGCTTCGTGGCAAAGCTTGTGCTGTTCGGAGCCGGCGACATCGCGAGACTCGCCCATTTCTACTTTTCGACCGACTCCGAGCACGACGTCGTGGCGTTTGCGGTCGACCCCCAGTACCGTCATGGTGAGTCGTTCCTTGACCTGCCTCTCGTGCCGGTCGATCAGGTTGCCCGGCTCTACCCGCCAGCCGCTCACAAGATGTTCGTGGCGATGAGCTACGGGAAGATGAATCGAGTACGAGCCGCCAAGTACGCACAGGCCAAAGAGCTCGGGTACGAGCTTGTCACGTACATCAGCAGTCGGTCCTCGTTCCTCGCTCAACATCAGCCTGGAGACAACTGCCTCATCCTGGAAGACAACACGGTCCAGCCATTTGTCAGAATCGGCAGTAACGTGACGCTCTGGAGCGGCAATCACATCGGCCACGACTCGGTCATCGGCGATCACTGCTTCATCAGTTCTCACGTCGTGGTATCGGGTCACGTTCGAATCGAGCAGGGGTGCTTCATCGGCGTGAATGCCACGCTCCGCAATTCGATCACGATCGCGGAATTCACGCTCATCGGCGCAGGCGCGGTGGTGATGAAAGATACGGCGCCCCGCTCGGTCTACCTGGGCGCCCGTTCGGAGCGATTCTCGAAAACCAGCGACGACGTGGATCTCTGACGTGGAGTGGGTGAAGCGGGGAGCGATGTTCGAGCCGGCGGGTCAGGCGCAGTGGATAGGCACGCACGCCGCGCTGCCCGTCATGCAGC
>JANNJO010000376.1:0-25606 GCA_031395755.1 Acidobacteriota bacterium | reverse complement strand
CCGACGTATTGATCGGACTCGATGACGAGCTCGAGCGAGAGGGGCCCAGCGGTCGATGGCGAGAGCGCGAGCCCCGAGGTCCATCTTGGCGCGACCGCCAGGACCGAGCGTTGCGACCGAGGCCTCGCGGTCGACGAGCTCGAAGGCAGTCTCCTCGGGGAAGGCGAAGTGTGCGTGGACGTCCTCGAGCGCCTGGCGACCATTCACGCCGACGTCGGCTCGGCCATTGTCCACGTGGTTCAACAGGCGGCACCCGCGCGTGTGCAGCCGATTCCCGCCGCCGAAATCGCCCGGTACGGCAACCACGCCGTCATTATCGTCACGCCCAGCCGAGCTCTCAAGCGGCTGCACGGCGTTCAGCTAGTGCCAATCGGGGAGGGGCGGGCGTTAATCTCACTGGCCCCCTCAGTGTCGATATCGGCATTTGAGCTGCAGGTCAGGGACGCCCTGGAGAGGGAAGACGTCCAGCCGCGCGAGCGCGAGGTGCTCGAGGCCATCGCCGGCATCCTGCGCCGGGGCCGTGCCTCCCGCGGGCTGACCTTCGAAGCGCGCACGATCATCGTCCTGGCGTCGAAAACCTGGCCGCTGGCTACACCTGCCTGACGCGCTTCCGCGCGATCACCAGCGTCTGTCCCATCCAATAGGGCACCTGCCACTCGCTCATTCCCACACGCGCAACCAGGTATCGGGCGAGCCTGGCCGGCGCGCCTACGTAACGAGAGGCGCGGTGCAGCACGTATCCGAGTCCAAGACGCTGAAAATGCGGACGACCAGCCACGAGGTCAAATCCCGCGTCTTCAAGGAGCCTCGTGATCGTGGCTCGCGAGAAGTAGTACAGATGGACGTCGAGAAGATAGATCCAGGAGCGTCCCATCAGGCGCGCCATCCAACTGCCGATGTCGGGAAAGTTGATGACCAGGAGTCCATCCTCCTTCAGGAGGCGGTGAATCTCGCGGATCTCCCCCTTCGGATCGGGCGTATGTTCGAGGACGTCCCAAAGGGTCACGACGTCATACGAGCCGGCCGGGTAGTTCTGCTCGAACACCGTCCCGGGTCGAATCGCGAGGCCATAGTTTTTCAGGGCCCATTCGCATAACCACCGGTTCGGCTCGCAACCCTCGGCCTGCCAGCCGCGCTTCGACGCCACGAAGGGGAAAGACCCGCCGCCGGTGCCGATGTCGAGGAGGCGGCCGGGTGCTCGCTGCCATTCCCGTTCGATCATGCTCAGGCACTTGCCGAACGTGATTTCCCGTCCCCGCGCCTGCGAAACAAACTGCTCGTCAGTGCCACCGGCGTAGCCTTCGAGAATCACATCGGCGCGAAGCCGCGGGCTCACGTACTGCAGCCCGCAACGCGCGCATGCCACGAGTTGGTGATTCAAGCGCTGGTCGCTGGAGCTGCGGAACGTGCGGGTGAGATCCGCCATGTCGTGAAGGGAATCGACGTCGTAACGTGACGGCTGCAGGACGCGGAATCCGACGCTGCCGCAGATGTTACAGGGAACAATCTCGAGAAAACGATCCGGCACGCTGGGTAAGTATACGAGAGAGGAAAGCGTTGGGGCCGGCCTGGACGCCGGCCCCAACGCCGATTCCCGGTGCGTCAGTTGCAGCTGGCCGGCCCGTAGGGCTTGTGGTACGGATGTCCCCAGTTCGTCGACGCGCCATGCTGGTACCACTGCATGTTCAGCGTGGTGCCGGTGTCGTCATAGCCCGAGGCGATGTCGACGCCCACCCATCTGCCTCCGGTGAAGTAGGTGATGAAGTCGTTGCTGATTTCCGGACCACCGCGCTTCAGGTTGAGGCCGACCTGCAACCCCCTGCACGTGGCATGCTCGATCAAGCGATCCCGGAGAAACTGCATGTGCGCCTTGCGCTGAGCGAGGCTCACACCTGCCCTTCGATACTGCGCGTATCTGGCTTCGATGCACTCCGCGACATCCGGCCCCTGGCTGCTGTTGCAGGACGCAGGGTTACCGGGTCCAGGATTGGGATTTGGACTGGGACCCGGACCGGGCTCGGGCCCCGGCGTCGGCGGGGGCGGAAGCACAACGGGCGGCGCCGGCGTCTTGAACGTGAAGACCGACGACCAGTTGCTCTGATCGGCGCCGTCACCGGTATGCCATGCGCGCGCGCGCCAGTAGTACGTTGTGCTGTAGAGGAACGAGTAATTGGGCGCAAGCCTGGTCTCTGGCCAGGTCTCCCTGTGCGTAAAGGTTGCCGAGATTGAGGTGAACGACGAGTTATTCGACACTTGCACCACGTACTCGAGCTCTGCGGTGACGCCGGTGCGTTCGCCCGCCCTCACCTTGAATTCCGGAATCAGTCCGGCGATCGTTGAGGCGTTCGCCGGAGAGGCCAGCGTGGGAGTTCCAAGGATGACCTGCGCGAGCACTTGAAAACTTTTTGTCGCGGAGTAGGGGCCCGTGTTGGCGCCGTCCTCTGCCCGGGTGCGCCACCAGTAGGTCGCTGCTGCGAGTTTGTCGGGCAACTGCAGCCGTGTCACGCCGTCACCGGGTGCGACACCTGTCCTGGCGAACACGACGTTCTTGAAGCCAGCGTCGGACGCGATATCAATCGAGTACTTCAGCGGCCGGGCTCCGTTGCTGTCGGCGTTCTGAAACACCAGTGTGACAGGCTGATCACGCGACCGCAATTCCCAGTCCTGACCAGGCTCGAGCAGGTTCGGGGTGGAGATGACGACCCCCTCCACGGGCCCGGCGATCGACGGGCTCAGCGGGTTGGCGCTCTTCTTCACCTGGCAGCCGACCAGCAGCACAACGGCGGCGCTCATGATTAAACGCGTGCACACTCGGGTCATGACACATCTCTCCAGCGTTGGTTGCCTGCACACGACTGCGTGCGACTGCCGTCTTATCGAATCGAGAGCGGAGCGAGTTTAGTCGCCGAGGGCTGGGGGGCCCGCGGCTGGAGTCTGGGGGAGGAGGGTAGTTTAACACTGAGAGGGGTGAGGGAAAAGGGGTGGGGGGCAATTGCCCCTCGCCCCCACCCCTTACCCGTTCCCTGGTGTAGTCCCTAGTTATTCACGCCCGAGCAGTCGACGGACGGGTAGCGGGCATAGAACGGGAACCCGTAATCGGGTGGGCCCTTCACCTGCCACGTGAGCCGTAACGTTGTCGACGGGTCGTCATAGCCGGCCGCCAGGTCAACGCCGCGATCTTTCTGTCCCGGCTGGCGCCAGACGAGGTAGTCGTGGCTGAGCACGGGCGTGCCACGCTTGAAGTTGCGGCCATAGTCCTGGCCTTTGCATAGCCCCGTTTCGATGATCCGGTCGCGGATGAACTCCATGTTGTGCTTCCGAGCGTCAACGCTGATCCTCGCGACCAGCTTTGACGGGTAGGCGGCTCCAACGCACGCGATGATCGACGGTCCGGAGCTACCCCCGCACGAGACGGGACCAGGACCATCTGGAGTCGGCGGCGGCGGCGGCAGCGGGGTTCGGAACGACGCCCCGGGGTCGGTCCAGGGGCCGGCGACCCCTGCGTACGTGGCGCGCGCGCGCCACGCATAGGTCTTGTTCAGCTCGAGCACATTGGCCGGTACAGTCCAGGCCGTTTCCGAACTCGCCGCGGCGACCGAATCGGATTCGAGGATCATCTTGGTTCCCTCGAACACCTGAAAGACATAGGACAGCGTGGCAGAGTTGTCGAACGTGCCGGCGCTGTTGGCAAGCCGCAATGTGGGGGTGAGAGTGTCCGTTCGGATAGCAGACCGCGGTGACGACAGCTGCGGCGCCGTAGCCTTGAGGCGCGTGCCATCGGCGTTGGTGGCCGTCGAGTCGACAGTCGGAAGGGTGGGCGTCAGCGCTTTCCCTGTGCCCTCCGCACAACCCGCCGCCGCGAATACGGTCATCGCGCAGACAGTACATACCAAGAACTTGCTTAGTGCCATTGAACAACTCCCAAATAAAGTTTTCTGACAGTGGTTGGCACCGGGGAGATGCCTTAAGGTGTACACATGATAACCCATTCTTGCGCCGAGTACAAGTGGTTTCGCGCCGGTCGCGGGGAAAGGTTGCAGCGCTGCCATGTTACGATGGTGCGCTTCGATAATCCACTTATCGGTGCAACACACGCGGCCCCGCAGCCTGCCGCGACCTCTTTACAACTAAACGCTGTTCAAGGATGGACACACTGATGCGCACGATCAAGCTACTGTTCCTGGGAGGCATTCTGATCGGGGTTCTCGCCTCCAACGCCGACGCCCAGGGCTGGCAAGACCGCGGGTACTTCAATGTGAGTATCGGGGGCCAGACGCAGGACCAGTCCTTCTCCGAGAGCGCGACGTTCGATATTTATGGAGAGAAGGGCGCGCTCGCCTCGGGGCATTCGATCGGCGGCGGCCAGTTGTTTGACCTCAGTGTCGGCGCGCGCGTCTGGAAAAACTTCGGCGTGGGCCTCGGGTACTCCACGAATAGAAACAAGAACGACGCAACCGTCAGCGTCAGAGTACCGCACCCGATCGTCTTCGGCCAATCCCGCGAAGCCAGCGCCACGGCGCCGGGTCTGGAGCACACCGAGAACGCCGTGCACCTGCAGTTTGCCTGGATGCTCCCGCTCACGAGCAAGTTTCAGCTCATGTTTATGGCCGGCCCGTCATTCTTTACGGTTCGGCAGAACATTGCGACCGTCCAGGCGCCGCAGGACATTCGCGACCAAGCGCCTTTCACCAGCGTCACCATCACCAGCGTGACCGTGACCGACGTGAAGGACAGCCCCGTCGGCATCAACGTGGGCGTGGATGGCACCTACGCGATCACCAGAATCGCGGGCGTGGGAATTGGCGTCGGCGGGTTCGTGCGCTACGCGGGCGCCTCTCTCGACTTTCCGACGCTTCCAGGCACCACCCGCGATGGAGATCTGAAAGCGGGCGGGACCCAGACCGGCCTGGGCCTGCGGTTGCGCTTTTGAATTTGGCCTGATGCGGATTCTGATGATCGCGCCCGAGCCGTTCTTCGAGCCTCGGGGCACCCCGTTCAGCGAATTTCATCGCATCCGCGCGCTTCTCGATCTCGGCCATACGGTCGATCTCGTGACGTATCCCTTCGGCAAGGACGTGGTGATGCCGGGCCTGCGCATTTTCCGCGCGGCCCGGCCCCCTTTCATTACCCACGTGAAAATCGGCCCGTCGCCGGCCAAGGTCTTCCTCGACATGACCCTGACGCTGACCGCGCTCAACCGCGCGCGCAAGGGGCAGTACGACGCCGTGCATTCGCACGAAGAAGCCGCGGCGATCGGCATCTTCATTTCCGCCATCCGCGGCATTCCGCATCTCTACGACATGCACTCGAGCCTGCCGCAGCAGCTCGAGAACTTCGCGTTCAGCAAGTCGTCGGTGTTGCGCTGGATGTTCGAGGTGCTCGAGCGAATCGCGATCAAACGGTCGCGGGTGACGATTGTGATCTGCCCGCATCTTCAGGAGACCGCAAACAACGTCGTGCCAGGGGCGCACACGGTGCTCATCGAGAACGCGCCGGGCTCGGGCGACGCGCCTGTCGTCGGTAGTGGACTCGCGATTCGCACGTCACTCGGGCTGCATGCACAGACACCGATGGTGCTCTACACCGGCACGTTCGAGGCCTATCAGGGGCTGGCACTCCTGTTCGCGGCAGCCAGGGTCGTGAATTGCGAGCGGCCGGACGTGCGGTTCGTCCTGGCAGGCGGCAAGCCCGATCAGGTCGCGAAGGCGAGGGTCCAGGCCGCGGCGATGGGCGCCGATGGGGTCATCTTCACGGGCGAGCAGCCGTCCGAGTCGATCCCAAGTTATCTCGATGCCGCCGACGTGCTCGTGTCGCCGCGCAGCTCCGGCACGAACACGCCCCTCAAGATTTACCAGTACCTCCGCTCCGGCCGCGTCATCGTCGCCACGCGGCTGTTGACGCACACGCAGGTGCTGTCCGACGATGTGGCAATCTTGACTGGAGCGAATGCGGATGATTTTGCGCGGGGGATACTGCGCGCGATCGACGATCCCGCAGCGGCCACACGCATCGGGCAGGCCGCGAAGCAGCTCGCCGACACGCGATACACCTACGAGGCCTACCTGCAGAGAACCCGCGAAGCGTGCGCCGCGCTGGTGGCGTGATGGAATCGAAGCACTACAGCTACGCGGCGTACGCCGATCCGGCGATGGCCGCGAGCTTCGACGCCAGGCGATTCGGCGGGCCCATCGGGCAGATCCTCCTCGAGGATCAGGAGCGCGTGCTGTCGACGTTTCTTGGCGACGTGTCGGGGGAACGGATTCTCGATCTCGGCACCGGCACCGGGCGCGCCGCCATGGCGCTGGCCAGACGCGGCGCGCTGGTCACGGGGGTTGACGCCTCGAACGAAATGTTGACCGTCGCGCGCGCGCGAGCGAGAGACGCGGGCTTGACGATTGACTTTGCCGAAGGCGACGCGCATGCGCTCACGTTTCCCGACCGCGCGTTCGATTCGACCGTGTGCCTTCGACTGCTCATGCACGTGCCGGATTGGCGCACGGCCGTTTCCGAGTTATGCCGGGTGACCGAGCGCCGGTTGGTGTTCGACTATCCCGCGTTCGGAAGCACCGCGGCCTTGCAGGCCGCGTGGCGAGGCGTGGCCTCACGAACAGGACGGCAGGTGGAGGCCTACCGGGTATTCCGAGCGGCGGCCATCACGCGTGAGCTCGACATCCACGGTTTTCGTATCACTCGGACGCACAAACAGTTCGTCCTCCCGATTGTCCTTCACAAGCTTGTGGGGTCCACAAGCTTCACCCGAAGCATCGAGGGCGCACTGGCGAGCGCCGGCATGCTCCAGCGTGCCGGCTCCCCCGTGACCATCGCAGCGGAGCGGTGCGCGTCCTAGTCACCGGCGCGAGCGGTTTTACGGGCGGGCATCTGGCGCGCTCGCTGGCGCGCCGCGGCTATCACGTCCGCGCGCTCGCGCGGCAAACCGCGCAAGCTCGGGAGCTCGAGACCGCGGGCATCGAGCCTGCAATCGGCTCCCTGGAAGATCGCGCGGCGCTGGCGCGCGCGGCAAAGGACGTCGACATCGTCTATCACATCGCCGCCGTGTATCGAGAGGCGGGGATCCCCGCCTCTACCTATCGCGCCGTGAACGCGACCGCGGTCGGTGCGCTGATCGAGGTGGCTGCTGAGGCGGGCGCCAGCCGGGTGGTGCACTGCAGTACGGTTGGCGTGCACGGCGATATCGAACATCCGCCCGCCACGGAAGAGGCGCCCCTCCGGCCCGGCGACATCTATCAGGTGACAAAAGTCGAAGGGGAGCACATCGCTCGAGAGGCGTCATCGCGAACGGGGATGCCGGTCACCATCGCGCGGCCTTCGGGCATCTACGGCCCGGGCGACCGTCGCCTGCTGAAGCTCTTTCGCGGCATCGCGCGACGGCGATTTGTGGTGCTCGGTTCGGGAGACATCTTCTATCATCTGACGTACATCGACGACCTCGTCGAAGGGTTCCGGCTGTGCGGAGAAGCGCCGGGGGCCGCCAATCGCACCTACATCCTGGCCGGGGTCGAGGTCACCACACTGAACGAGCTGATGACATTGATTGCCCGCGAGGCGGGCGTCGAACCTTTGACCTGGAAACTGCCGGTCTGGCCATTCTGGGTGGCCGGTGCCGCGTGCGAGGCCGTCTGCGTCCCATTCGGCATCGAGCCTCCCATTTATCGCCGCCGCGTGGATTTCTTCACGAAGAGCCGCGCGTTCGACATCAGCCGGGCGCGTGCCGAAATCGGATATGCCCCGCAGGTCGGCCTTCGCGACGGCATCAAGAGGACGCTGGCGTGGTATCGGGAGCGTGGATGGCTGTGAACGGGATTCCACGAGTTCAGGACGACCTCTCGAACGCGCGGACATCCGCGCGTGCCAAATACGCCGCGCTGATCGTCGGCCAACCCGGATGGGACGCGCTGCTCAAATACGAGACGGTGGTCATGCTGTCTCAGAGCGTCCCCGGTGCGCTCGGGCTGGCGCTGCGCAGGAGCTTGTACCCATGGCTCCTTGGGTCGTGCGGACGGAACGTCTTCTTCGGGCAGAACGTTGTGCTGCGCCATCCGCACAAGATTCGCATCGGTGACAACGTGGTGATCGACGACAACTGCCTGATCGATGCGAAAGGAGAGTCGAACGGCGGCATCCGCATCGGCAGCGGCGTGTTCGTCGGCCGCAACACGATTCTGTCGTGCAAGAACGGCGATATCGAGCTGGGCGAAGGCGCGAACATCGGGTTCAATTGCGAGATTTTTTCCGCCAGCCGCGTCCGCGTCGGAGCCAACGCGCTGTTGGCCGCCTACTGCTATCTCATCGGCGGGGATCACGACTTCAATGATTCGTCGCGACCGGTGCTGGAGCAGAAACGCACATCGGCCGGCATCACGGTGGGCGAGGGTGCCTGGCTGGGTGCCGGCGCGAAGGTGCTCGACGGCGTGACGATTGGCGTGAACGCGGTCATCGGCGCCGGCGCCGTCGTGCGCGCGTCGGTCCCGGACAAGGCCACCGCGGTGGGCATCCCTGCCCGAATTGTAGGCACGCGTGTCTAAGATTCGGGTCCTGCAGGTCTGCGATCATCTCGGCTGGGAAGGCTCGCGCATGCACGGCGTCAAGCGCCTCTTCGGCTGGATGATTCCGCGGTTTGATCCGGCGCGCTTCGATGTGTCCCTGGTGAGCCTTCGCAAGAAAGACCTGTCGGAGGAAACGCTCGACGCGCTGGGCATCGACATCACCTACCTGCACAAGTCGAAGTTCGATCCGTCAACGCTGACGGCGCTGCTGACGATCATCGACCGGAAGCGCATCGACGTGCTGCATCTGCACGGCTACGGCGCGACGACGTTCGGACGGGTCGCGGGGGCCATGCGCGGGATTCCGGCGATCCTTCATGAGCACGCGAACCTGACGGATACCCCGTGGTTTCAGAAAGTCGCCGATCGCCTGTTGGAGCGCTACACCGACATCGCCATTGCCGTGTCGAAGAGCACCGCCGACTTCGTCATCAACGCGCGTCTCGTGCCGGCCGACAAGGTGAAGATCGTCTATCTCGGGGCGCCGCACGATGAGTTCAGCCGGGTGCGCTCGGCCGAGGAAGTCACTGAGGCCCGCCGCCTGCTCGGGATCGCCCCGGGTGATTTTGCGATCGGCACGGTGACGCGGTTGCACGAATCAAAAGGCAACGCATACCTCGTCGAGGCCGCGCGGCTCGTGCTCGACCGGAAGCCGAGCGCGAAGTTCGTTGTCGTCGGCGAGGGGCCTCTCCGTGAGCCGCTCGAGGCACAGGCGCGCCAGCTTGGCCTCGGCGACCGCTTCGTGTTCGTCGGGTTTGTGCGGGACGTGGCCGGTGTCCTGAGCGCCTTCGACCTGAGCGTGTTCCCGTCGCTGTGGGAAGGCACGCCGCTGACGGTGTTCGAGGCGCTGGCCTCGGGTAAGCCCATCGTCGCCACCGACGCCGATGGGCTCTTGGACGTCCTGACCGATCGCCACGACGCACGCATCGTGCCCAGGCGAGACGCCGCCGCTCTGGCGGACGCCATCCTCGACCTGATGAACGACCCGGTGGAGCGCGCGCGCCTTGCCGCCGCCGCCAGAGTGACCGCGCAGCGCTACGACATCACCGCGTTCGTCAGAAAGATGGAGCAGCTCTACGTGCGCCTCTGCAACGGGGCGCGCGGGGACCTGTCATTTCTGACAGAGCCGCGAGCGAGCGGCGAGGAGCGGGGTGGGGGGGTCCCCGCGACTAAACCATGAAACGCATAGCCGTCGTCACGTCGACGCCCTTGTTTGCCGAAGGAGGCCACCTGGTCATCGCGCGAGCCCTCGTCCAGGCGCTGCGCGATGAAGGGCACCAGGCCCAGCTCGTCCTCACCCCGCAGAACCGGTTCGGTCGCCAGGGAGCGGCGTATCTCTCTACCTGGCTCACCGACGTGGGTGTTGGCGTCGACAATCGCCCGATCGATCAGGTGATTTCCACGCGGTATCCGAGCTATGCCGTCCGCCATCCCAACCATGTCTGCTGGTTGAACCACACCATGCGGGAGTACTACGATCGGTGGGACGCCTTCAGCGCGCCGCTGAAATGGAAAGGGCGCATCAAGGAACAGGCCCGCCGGACGCTCATCCATGCGGCCGATCGATGGCTGCTGAAGAAGAACGTCCGGCGCGTGTTCGCGCAGTCGCGCGCGGTCAAGGCGCGCCTCGAGCGCTGGGGTGAGATCGGATCGGAGGTCCTCTATCCGCCGCCGCCGCAGCGTGCCTACCGGTGTGAGTCGTATGGTGACTACATTTTCGCGGTGTCCCGCCTCACCCCGCTCAAGCGGCTGTCTCTGCTCATCGAGGCGCTCGCCGACCCCGCGGCGGCCGGCATCCGCTGCATCATCGCCGGGGAAGGGGAGGAGCACGCGTCGCTCGAGCACGCGATCGTCACGAGGGGGCTGGCATCGCGCGTGAAGCTGATCGGCCATATCGACGACCACCAGATGCTCGAGCACCTCGCGCGGTGCCGGGCGGTATGCTTTCCGCCGTACGACGAGGATTACGGGTTCGTGACAGTCGAAGCCTTCGCCTCGCGAAAAGGGGTCATTACCTGCACTGATAGCGGCGGTCCCGCGGAGCTCGTGGTGGATAGCGTCTCAGGTAAAGTCTGCGCGCCGCGGCCGGAAACCCTCGCCGTGGCGCTTCGCGAAGTCATGGAGGATCAGGGCGCAGCCGAGCGCCTTGGCCAGGCCGGACTCGAGCAGGCGTCCCAGATGACGTGGTCCAGAGCCGTGCAACGGTTGCTTCAGGCATGAAGCCCGGCATCTTCGCCTCGGCGCTCCTCGGCATTCTGCTGCTGGCGTTTGCCGTGTCGGTCGATTTTCCCAAAGCCAACGGCGGCGGCTTCAAGGGCGACGAGTCGACCTATTACGTCCTTGCGCACAGCCTGGCGCGCGACTTCGATTTTCAGTTCGAGCGGAAGGATCTCGTGCGCGTCTGGGAGGAATTTCCAGGCCCGCAGGGCATTTTTCTGAAGCGAGGCAAGGCGATCGACGTCCGCGGTGCGGAGGGGTTTCCGTTCGTCCGCTGGGTCAAGCTGGACGATCCGCAGCGCGAGACGCGGCTGTACTTCTCCAAGTCGTATATCTACCCGCTTGTTGCCGCGCCGTTCGTCTACTTCTTCGGCACGAACGGGTTCCTGGTGCTGCACGCGATTCTCGTCGCGCTCGATCTGCTGGTGATGTATGTGTTCATCTTCGCGCTGACGAAATCCAACTGGGTCGCGCTGCCGCTGGCCGCCGCGTTCCTGGGCGTCTCGGTCGTGCCCGTCTATTTCGTCTGGCTGGTGCCCGAGCTCTTCAATGTCTCCCTGGCTTTTTATGCCGTGTTTTTCTGGGCGTATAAGGAAGTCGCACGTGAGAGCCTGACCGCTGTTCAAAGCCGGGTCCTCGCGGGCCCGGCGTCGGACTACGTCGCGGCCGTCTTGATTGCCGTTGCGACGTTCTCCAAGCCGCCACATCTGCTGCTGCTCGCGCCGATGGTGCTGCTGGCGGCGATGCGCTTCCAGTGGAAGCGCGCCCTGATGATTCTCACCGTGTGCGGCGGCGTCACCGCCGGGCTGTTTGCCGCCAACGCGGCCATTACCGGCGAGTTCAACTACCAGGGCGGCGATCGCAAGACGTTCTATCACTACACCGGGTTCCCCTTCGCGAACTCGTGGGAAACGTTCGACAACATCGGCCCGGTGCGCGGGCGCGACGATCTCCTGCTCGGCGACTTGCTCGTGAACACCCACTCGACGACGGTCTTCCGCCACAACCTCTGGTACTTCTTCGTCGGGCGCAACGCCGGACTGGTGCCGTATTTCTTTCCCGGCGTCCTGGCGCTTGTGCTGTTCCTGTTCTCGAAGCAGAAGCACACGTGGCAATGGCTCGCCCTCGTGACGATCGCCGGCGTGATTGTGATGCACCTCTTCGTGTGGCCGTTCACGTGGAACGGGGGCGGCGGCCCCATCGGCAGCCGGTACTTCCTGGCGTTCTACGCCCTGTTCCTCGTGCTGATTCCCGCAACAGCGGGCGTAGGGGCGGTGCTCGCGACCTTGATCGTGGGCGCGTTGTTCACCGCGCAAATCCTGATGAACCCGTTTTTCGCCTCGATCCATCCCGGCGAGCACACGAAGTCGGGCCCGCTGCGCCTGCTGCCGGTCGAGCTGACGCTGCTTCACGATCTCCCGGTCGCGCAGAACCCGGAGCGGATGCGACAGCCCCTCGGCGGCACGCCGCCGGTGTTCGCGTATTTTGTCGACGATAACTCCTTTAGCCCGGAAGGCGAATGGTTCTGGGTGAAGGGCCGCGCGACGGCCGAGGTGGTACTGCGCGCTCCGGTCGTGAGCGCGGGCGGCGATCAATGGATTTCGAAGACCATCTCCCGTGTGAATGTCGAGGTGCGGAACGGCGGCGTGTCGAATCGAGTCACGGTGTCGACCGGCCGCGCATCGCAGACCTACGACATGACGCCCGGAGAACTCCAATCGCTGTCGCTCGACGTGCGCGCAGGAGTGCCGTTCCGCCGCGACGTGCAACCGACCAGCTACCTGTATACGATGACGGTCGAGACGACCCACGGCTTCGTGCCGTTTCTGCAGACGCCCTGCGAGAAGCCGGGGCAGTGCGCGAGCGCCGATCCGCGGTTTCTCGGCGCGATGGTTCACGTCGTCCCGGAGTACACTGACGCTGATATCTCGACGTGGCGCGCGCCAGGCGGGGTCACACGAGGAAAGGACGGAGGGGTTGAAGTACTCGACGCACGTTGAATCCAAGATCGCCAGAAAAGTCACCAGAGCGATCTACGACTTCAACCTGATTGAAGACGGCGACCGCGTCATGGTCGGCCTCTCCGGCGGGAAGGACAGCTGGGCGCTCATGCAGATTCTCGAGGTGCTGCGCACGCGCGCGCCGATCACGTTTTCCATCGTGGGCGTCAACATCGACTCCGGCTACGAGGACTTTCAACATAGCACCATCAGGGACACCTGCGCGGCGCACGGATGGGAGTGCGTCATCGAGCACACCTCGATCGGCGAGGTCATGGACGATCTCCTCGGCGCCAACAAGACGCCGTGCTCGCTCTGCGCCCGCTTGCGCCGAGGCGCCATGTATCGCCTCGCCGACAAGGTCGGGGCGACCAAGATTGCGCTGGGCCATCACGCCGACGACTTCATCGAAACGCTGCTGTTGAATCTCTTCTTCGAAGGCAGCCTTAAGGCGATGCCCGCGCGGCTCGTCTCCGACGACCGCGCGCACATCGTCATCCGACCGCTGGTGTATGTGAGCGAGGCGGACTGCCGCGACTACACGACATCGATGAACCTGCCGGTGATTGGTTGCTGCTGCCCGGCTTGCGGCGACCTGAGCCTGCAGCGTCAGCGGATGAAGCAGCTGTTGATGGACCTCGAGCGCGAGCACGTCGGCGTGAAGCAATCGATGCTCAAGGCGCTGTCGAACGTCTCGCCTCGCCACCTGCTGGACGCGCGATTGAACCCGGCGGCGGAAGTCCTCGAGGAGCCGGACGCTCCCCACCTGCTTCAGATCCGGGTTAGTACGTAGTGTCCGGCTTCCGCCTCCGCGTAAAGCTACGGCGGACCACCGTAGCCTTGGCGAAGGTGGTTAGCCGGACCGTGCTCCGCTCCAAGACCACCCAACAATGAGAGCCGTCGTCCAACGTGTCAGTGCTGCGCGCGTGCGTGTCGACGATCGGCTCATCGGGGAAATCGGCATCGGGCTCCTGGTGTTGGCGGGAGTTGAGAAGGGCGACGGAGCGGGCGACATCACATACATCGCCGGCAAGGTGCACGGCCTTCGAGTGTTCGAGGGCGTCGACGGAAAGATGAACTTGTCGGTCGCCGACGTACGCGGGGAGGTGCTTGCGGTGTCCCAATTCACTCTCTGCGGCGATTGCCGCCGCGGCCGGCGGCCGTCTTTCGACGAGGCGGAGGTTCCGGCGGCCGCCAGGCCGTTGTACGATGGGCTCGTCCGGGAGCTCCGCGCGCTGAATCTCAAGGTCGAAACGGGGGAGTTTCAGGCGCACATGCAGGTGGAGCTGGTGAACGACGGCCCCGTCACGTTGCTTCTCGACAGCCGGCGCCGATGGTAAAGACGATGAAAACACTGTTGAAGATGTTTGCGGTGATGACGTGTCTGGGGATGCCGTGCGCCGCCTATGCGCAGCAGCGTCCGCTTATCACCGAAGATCCCGAAACGATCGGAGCCAACCGCATTCTTTTGGAGGGCGGCTTCGAGCTCGACACCGATCAGACCAATCCCGCGTATGGCATCAGGGGCGACATTACCCGCATTGCGACGTTTGGCGTGAGCGTCGGCATCAGCCCGACTGCGGAAATCCAGATTGACGGCGGGCTACTGCAGCGTCTGAATGTGACGGAGCGCATCCCCAACAGCCCGCTCTTCTCGACGACGCCGGTCGTGGCCGGCGATCGCGCGTCCGGCGTGGAGGACTTCGTGGTTGCCACCAAGATCAGGCTCGCGCCTGAAACCGGGACGCGGCCAGCGTTCGGCCTGCGCTTCGGCGCCAAGGTGCCGACGGCGGATGCGGAGAAAGGGGTCGGGCTCGGCACCACCGACTTTTTCGCCTCGTTTCTCATGGCGAAGACGGTCCAGTCAGTGCGGACGGTGGGCAACGTCGGTCTGTTCGTGCTGGGGAATCCGGAGAGTGCGCGTGAGCCGGCCACGGCCTTGGGATTTGGCATCTCGGTCGCGCGCGCCATCACGAATGCGTTCGAAGTGGTGGGCGAAGTGAACGGGCGGCTGACGCCCTTCGAAAAGATTGTGCCCGCGGGACTCGAAAGCCGCGGCGTGTTCCGTCTCGCCGGCCGCTACACCTACGCGATGCTGCGCCTGGACTTCGGCATTATTGCCGGCATCACGAGCCGCGATCCGAGCTTCGGAATCTCCGCAGGCGCGACGTACGTGATTACGCGGTAGTCCAGAACCACGAACCACGAAGACTCGAAGAGCACGAAGGCGAACCACGAAGGCAATGGCTATTCAGTCGCCAAGAGCAATCGTTGTGGTGCCGTACGATCATGTGTGGCCGCGGGTGTTCGAAGCGCTCAGAGCGGTCTACGGAGCAATCCGGCCGGAGCCACCGCATACGGAGCACTGAAGGCAAGCCTTGCCGTCGTTTTCTCTGAGGACCGCGACAGCTACACCGATGCGAAGACGGAGCTCATCGAGTCGACACTCAGAGCAGTGACCGATGGAAATTCGTGAAGTAGACCTGCCGGCTCTCCTGAGCTTCTAGCCTCCTGTCAAAATTCGCCGCTGTTTTTCTTCGTGTCCTTCGTGCTCTTCGTGGTTTGTCGTGTCCTTCGAGGTTCTTACTTGATTTCGTAGAAGCCTTTCAGCGACTCGAGTTCCTCCGCCCTTCGCTCGTCGGACCACCCAAGCTCCGTCTGCATCCGTTTCGCGGCATCGGTGGCAGCGGCATCGCCCGGATAGCCGGCCGCGCCCAGCCCGGTCCTCCTCACCACGACATCGATCAGCGTGTGCGCCATCTCTTCGCGCACCGCGTGGGTGATCGCGTCTGCCGGATCACGATCGTCGAGAGAGCCGCCGGGGAGCGGCGTCTCGGCGGTGCGGCAGCGGACCGCCGCGCGGCCGAGCTTCTTCAGCACGCGATCGACGACGCGCTCGGCGACGACTCGGGCGGTGGTGTATTTCACGCCGACGACCGACAGCAGCTCGGGGGAGCCCTCGTCCGAGTGATCGATAATCCGTGAGCGGCCGAGCAGCGACAGGCGGCCGTTCATTGTGGCGGCGGGGACGACCCCGCGGTGAACCAGCGTCACTTCCTCGGCTTTCAGCCCGAGCGCCGGAAACGTCGCGTTGACCTCGGCGAGAAAGGCGTCCAGTTCATCGCGCTTGGCGTCCTGATCGTCAGGCTGCCGCTCATCAGCCGACTCGCTCGTGCCGACCAGGGTGCACCCCTGCCAGGGCAGCAGGATCAGCGCCCGGCCGGCGCGGGTCGGCGCCACCAGTGCCGCCTTCCGCGCCGGGCGGGACGTCACGAGGTTCATCGCCTTCAGCAGAGGCCAGCGGCCGCGGACACCGGATGCGTTGAGCAGGGTCGCGCCCCACGGCCCGGCGGCGTTGACGAGCGCTCGCGCTCGGATATCGAACGTCTGACCCGTCAGGATATCGCGGGCCTTCACCCGCCGAAGCCCGTGATCTGAAGTGGTGTCCGGCTTCAGCCGGACCATCAACTCCGTCGCCTCCGTGTAGTTGGCCACGACTGCGCCATTGTCCCCGGCAGCCTTCGCGAATGAGAGCGTTAAGCGGTCGCCGTGGATGGTTTGATAGTCGTGCCATACGGCGGCTGATGCGATTGTCCGAATCGCGCCATCGAACAGATCGCGGCATTCCTGGCCGGCGATCACGCGCCCGTCAGGCAGATGGCGATCCGCGTCGACTCCGTCGTTGCGATCTCGTCCGACAAACGCGTCCATGGCCAGCGCGGTCCGCATGGCGATGGGATTTCTGGAAAGCGACGGGCCGGTCGGCATGGCGAACGCCAGGGGGGCGACGAACCGCGGCGCGATTCGCGCGAACGTCCGCCGCTCGCGAATCGATTCGCGCATGCGCGCCAGATCGGCCGACTGCAGATAGCGCAGCCCGCCGTGAATCGTCTTGAGATGATTGAAGGAAGTCGCCGAGCCGAAATCGCCGCGCTCGACGAGCGCGACGGAGAGCCCGCGCTGTGCGGCGTCGTAGGCAATCGTCAGGCCGTAGATGCCGCCACCGACGACCAGCACATCGAATTCGCGATCGGCAAGGCGGGAGAGCTCTCGAATCAAACGGGAACTATCTTATAGTAGGGCTCCGTGCCCACACGCCCGGAACACCCGGCATCCCAGCGCGACATCCGAGCCTATTGGGATACACACATTCACGATCTCGAGATCACCACCCATCCGCCCGGCTCCGCCGGATTTTTCGCCGACCTCGAGCAGTACCACTTCGAGAAGCTGCACCATCTGCCGAATCTGATACCGTTCGATCGGTATCGTGGGCGCCGGGTGCTCGAAGTGGGGTGCGGAGCGGGGACCGATCTCGTCCGCTTCGCGCGTCACGGCGCCATCGCCACCGGAGTGGATCTGGCGCCATCATCGATCGCCTTGGCCGCGCGGAATTTCGCGATCGAGGAGCGGCGCGCCGAGCTGCTCGTCGCCGATGGCCAGGCGCTGCCATTTCGCGACGGGTCATTCGATCTGGTATACGCGCACGGCGTTGTGCAGTACACGTCGGACGATCGCGCGCTCGTCCGCGAGTGCCGCCGCGTGCTGAAGCCCGGCGGGGCGGCGGTGTTCCAGGTCTACAACCGCATCTCGTGGTTGAACGCCCTATCGCAGGTCACCAAGGTTGACCTCGAGCACGTGGATGCTCCCATGCTGAAGAAATACTCAATCGGCGAGTTCCGAGCTCTCCTGGAAGATTTCTCCCGCGTACGGATCGTGCCGGAGCGGTTTCCGGTGAAGACCAGGCTGCACGGCGGCCTGAAGGGCACGCTGTACAACACGTTCTTCGTCGGGCTGTTCAACGCGATGCCCCGATCGCTGACGCGGCGGTTTGGCTGGCATCTGCTGGCGTTCTGCGAGGTGTGACCGATGCCGACAGGCCTTTCCGTGATCAAAGGGCACGCTTACGGCAACGACTTCCTGCTGACGCCCGAGGCGGATGTACAGGGGCGCGATCTGCCGGCGATGGCGCGGGCGATGTGCAGCCGCCAGGAAGGCATTGGCGCCGATGGGCTCATGATTTACGCCTTCGAGCCGTCCAGCGTACGCATGCAGCTGTTCAACGCCGATGGGAGCCCGTCCGAGATGTCAGGTAATGGCGTCCGGTGCCTGGCGGTGCTCGTGGTTCGCGAGCGTCCAGGTACGACAGAAGTGACGGTCAACACGCCCGCGGGGCCAAAAACCCTGACGCTGCAAGGGCAGTCCGGCGAGACGCTGACGTTTCGCGCCTCGATGGGCGTCCCGCAAGACATTCGGCCGGTAGAACTCGAAGCCGCCGGCGAACAGATCCAGGCTGTTGCCCTGTCGGTCGGCAATCCGCAGTGCGTGGTGCTGGACGACGCGCTGCTGGAATCGCGACTACACCGATTAGGGCCCGCCATCGAGCACCATCCGAAGTTTCCCGATCGCACGAACGTCTCGTTCGCCAAAGTCGAGGCCCCCAACCGCGTGCGCATCTTGATTTGGGAGAGGGGCGTCGGCCCGACCCAAGCCTCGGGTACCGGTGCGTGCGGCGCCGCCGTTGCGGCCGCCTCGTACGGGGGCGCGTCCAGAGACGTCGAGGTGATCTCGCCTGGAGGCAGTCAGCGCGTCGAATGGCTCGACGACGGGCTGTATCTGACCGGATGGGCGAAGCTGGTGTTCGAAGGGAAGTGGCTGGGGTGACGGTCCGGCGGTCCACCTTCGCCAAGGCTACGGTGGTCCGCCGTAGCTTTACGCGGAGGCGGAAGCCGGACACGACGGACTACCGTCTCGCGCCCCGGGACCTCATCGCCGTTTCGATTTCTGCGATCGCCGCCTCAAGTTTCTCGGCAGATTCCGACAACTGTGCCTGGCTTGACTGGTATTCGCCTTCCTGAATCCCTGTCCCCGCTTTTTGCAGAGCAGCTTCCGCCGCGGCGATCGCGCTGCGGGGAGCCGTTAACGCCCGGCGCGGCAGGCGTGCAGCCGCGGCTACCCGCTGCTTCGCCCGGTCGAGCAGCGCGGTCACTTGCGCGAGCCGCCGCTCGGCGCCGCTGCGCAGCGTCACCTGCTGGCTGGCCGCTTCTTTCGCGGCACCCTGTGCGCGGTCGCGGCTGTCGAGCGCGTAGTTGAGCGCCAGGCGGTAATCGCGCGCCTCGACCGCGTCGTACGCGCTCTTCAGCGCCTTGACGGCCGACTCGTACTGCGCCGCGGCGTAGCGATCGGCGCCCACGGCACGTGCCGCATCGATGGCGCCCTGAGCTTGATCCATTTCGCGGCTTGGCGGTGCGGCGCACGCAGTCAGCAGGAGAAACGCAGAGAGGACTCCGGCAAGCATTCCGGACGAACGACGCGACATCACGTTGAGTATACCCTTGGCGATGAAAACGATCTCGGTTCACGATCGGCCCCGCGAAAAGCTTCTGCGCCTTGGCGCGGCCGGGCTCGGCGACAACGAGCTGGTCGCCATCGTGGTCGGCAGCGGCTCGCGCCGCAGCAACGCGCTGGCACTCGCCAACGAGATCCTGGAAACGGCCGGAGGCCTGCACGGGATTCCGCGAGCCCACGTGGATGATCTGCGACGCGTCGATGGTATGGGCACCGCAAAAGCGGCGCAGGTGCTGGCGGCCGTCGAGCTGGGGCGTCGAACGCTGCTTCGGTGTCCGCCGGCGCGCCTGCAATTCGTGACGCCGCGCGAAGTCGCCGGCCATCTGCTTCCGCAGTTTGGGTCCAGACCGGTCGAGCAGTTCGGCGTCATGATGCTCGACACCAAACATCGCCTGCTGCGGACATCGATCGTGTCCGTGGGCACGCTCGACTCCAGCCCCGCGCATCCGCGCGAGATCTTCCGCGAGGCCGCCTCGGCATCCGCGGCGGCCGTCGTCCTGTTTCACAACCATCCCTCGGGAGATCCCACGCCGAGCCGCGATGACGTGGACCTGACGCGCCGGCTGGTACAGGCGGGGGAGATCATGGGCATCGACGTGATCGACCACATGATCCTGGCTGACACGCGCTACTTCAGCTTCAGAGAGGCTGGTAGACTATAGCGCCCCATCACTGACAGGGCAGAGGGATGAGGGCAGAGGGCAGGAACTTGTCACGCATTCTCTACTTTGACTGTTTCAACGGCGCGTCGGGCGACATGGTACTGGGAGCGCTGATCGATGCCGGGTTGCCGATCGACGAGCTGCGCCGGGCGCTGGGCAGTCTCGCCATCGACGGCGCGTCGGTCTCGGCGACGAAAGTGCTGCGCGCTGGAGTGTCGGCCACGAAGTTCATCGTGGAGGAGCACAACGGCCACCAGCGCGAGCCGCAGCACGATCATGGTCATGAACATCACCACCACGAACAGAGTCATGCGCACGCCCCCGCAGCGGTCGCGCACCACCACGCGCATCGCAGCCTCACGGAAATCAACCGGCTGATCGAACGGTCGGCCCTGTCGCCTGTCGCGCAGGATCGAGCGAAAGATCTGTTTCACCGTCTTGGCGAAGCCGAAGCCGCCATTCACCAGATCCCCATCGAGAGAATTCATCTCCATGAGGTCGGCGCGCTCGACTCGATCATCGACATCGTGGGCGCTGTCTTCGCGATGGAGTGGTTCGAGGCCGATACCATCACGAGCTCGCCCCTCAACGTCGGCGGCGGCATGGTGAATTCTGCGCACGGCCATTTTCCGGTGCCGGCGCCGGCCACGGTCAAGCTCCTGGGTGGAGCGCCCGTGTACTCCTCAGGCGTGCAAAGCGAGCTCGTGACGCCGACGGGGGCGTTGCTGATCACGAGCTACGCGACATCGTATGGTCCCGTGCCTGCCATGACAATTGACCGGGCAGGCTACGGCGCGGGCGATCGTGACCTGCCGAACACGCCGAACGTCCTGCGTGTGCTTGTCGGGGAGAGCAGCGACCAGCTCGGCACCGAGCAGATCGTCGTGCTCGAGTGCGAGATCGACGACATGAATCCACAGCTGTTTGGCTTCGTCATGGATCGCCTCTACGCCGCGGGCGCGCTCGAGGTGTACTTCGCCTCTGTCCAGATGAAGAAGAATCGACCAGGCACGCTGCTGACGATCCTCGCGCGGCCGGCGCAGCGGCAGGAGCTGTCGTCGATCGTCTTTCGGGAGACAACCACCATCGGCGTGCGGTATCACCAGGTGACGCGCGAGCGCCTGGCGCGCGAGATCGTGGAGGTCGCGACCGCATTCGGCGCCGTGCGCTTCAAGATTGCGCGCCTCGGCGGCGCGATCGTGAACGCGTCTCCGGAGTTCGAAGACTGCCTGCGCCTCGCCTCCGCCCGGAAAGTCCCCGTGAAAGACGTGCAGGCCGCGGCCTCCAAGGCCTATCTGGATAGCAAGAGCGGGGAGTAGGGATTGGGGATTAGGGATTAGCGGTGTCGCGCTTCTATCTCACAACGCCTATTTACTACGTCAACGCGGAGCCCCATCTCGGGCATGCGTATACGACGGTTGTCGCCGACGCGATCGCACGTTCGCGGCGCCTGCTCGGCGATGACGTGTTCTTCCTCACCGGCACCGACGAGCACGGGCAGAAAGTCGCGCGTGCGGCGAGCGCCAGAGGCATGACGCCGCAGGCGTTCACCGATGACATCTCGGGCGCGTTCCGGCGTCTCTTCGAGCATCTCGATATTTCGAACGACGACTTCATCCGCACCACTGAACCCAGGCACTTCACGGCGGCGCAGGCGATCTGGCGGCGGGTAAAGGAGCGAGGCTTTCTCTATAAAGACACGTACGAAGGCTGGTACTGCACTGTCGACGAAGCCTTCATCCCTGAAACACAGCTGGCCAACGGCCGTTGCCCTGTATGCGGCGGTGCAGTCGAGCGCGTGAGCGAAGAAAGCTACTTCTTCAAGCTTTCCGCGTTCGAACAGCCGCTGCTCGATCACTACGAAACGTATCCCGCCTTCGTTACGCCCGACACCCGCAAGAATGAAGTCCTCTCCTTCGTGAAGGGCGGGCTGAAGGACCTGAGCGTCAGCCGCACGTCGTTCAAGTGGGGCGTTCCGGTTCCCGACGATCCCAAACACGTCATGTACGTGTGGTTCGATGCGTTGACAAACTACATGACCGCTGTCGGATTTCCGGACGATGGCGTTCGGTTGCAGAAGTACTGGCCGGCAGATCTTCACCTTGTGGGGAAAGAAATTGTTAGGTTCCACGCGGTCTACTGGCCGGCATTCCTGATGGCGGCAGGCCTGGAGATTCCCAAGCAGATCGTGGGCCACGGCTGGTGGCTGATGAACGAAGCCAAGATGTCCAAGTCTCTCGGCAATGTCGTCCGGCCTCAGTCGTACACCAAAGTCTTCGGCGTCGACGCCTTTCGATACTTCATGCTGCGGGAGATGACGCTGGGGCACGACGCTAACTTCAGCGACGATGCGTTCCTCACCCGGTACAACGCCGACCTCGCGAACGACTTGGGCAACCTGGTCAGCCGGACGACGACAATGATCCATCGGTACTGCGGAGGCGTGATCCCGGAGCCAGGCCTTTCCCATGAAGACCCGTCACTGAGCCACGCCCTGGACGAGCTGTTGTCGCTTGTCCAGCCGCGCATGACGAAGTCGTATCAGTTTTCGTTGGCGCTCCGCGATATCTGGGACGTGATCTCGCTCACGAACAAGTACATCGCATCGAGGGAGCCCTGGGCCCTCGCGAGAGATGCATCAAAGCGCGATGAGCTGAACGCCGTGTTGTATCAAAGCGCAGAAGTGTTGCGGGTCGTGGCCGCTCTGATAGAACCAGTGATGCCCGGCACGACCCGCCGCATCCGCCAGATGCTGGGGATCGCGCCTCACAACTGGGTGCAGCTGAAAGATGCGCGACTCGCCCCTGGAACACGGCTCGGGAGGGTCGAGCCGTTGTTTCCGAGAATTGACAAAACCGTCGAGGAACTTCGCCACATGGCCGACCAAGAGAATGCACCCGCACCAACTCCCGAGAGCGCCGAACCCGGAACGCCGAACCCGGAAGCTAGAACCCAGAACCGAGAACCCGATCGTATTTCCATCGACGACTTCAAGAAGATCGAGCTCCGCACCGCGAAGGTAATCGCCGCCGAAGCCGTTCCCAAGTCAAAGAAGCTCGTCAAGCTGCAGGTCGATCTTGGTACCGAACAGCGGACGATTCTGGCGGGCATCGCCGAAGCGTATCAGCCGGAGTCACTCGTGGGACGCACCATCGTGATCGTGGCGAACCTCAAGCCCGCGAAGCTGATGGGCATCGAGTCCAACGGGATGGTCCTGGCGGCCAGCTCGGAAGCCGGTCAGCCCGTACTGCTTACCGTGGATGCCGAGCCGGGCTGGCTCGTTCGCTGATTTCCGAATAGGGGATTGGGGATTAGGGGTTGGGGATTCGTTCGCATCGCGCGCCGCTCACTTCTTCAGCGCAGCCGGCCGGTTGACGAAGACGTTGATCGTGTGGGGGCGCCGCGTCCTCGGCACGTTGAGCAGAAATCGTTGCCGTCGCGTGTGACGTCGTACTGCGCCGTGAAGCCAAGCGGAGATACCGCGCCGTTCAGGACGCGAGGCACGAACCGCGACGCGCTGTGCCTATCTCGATCGCGGTGTGCGTGGCTTTGATGGGCACTGCCATCAGCTGCCCATGGGTCCATGGATCATGGAGACTACATGGCTTGACAGGTCAATGTTATTTGACCACACTAGTCACATGACAAACCAGGCTCCGGTCGCCGACCTCAAGGCGCGGCTCAGTCGTTACCTGAGGCGCGTCAAGAGTGGGCATGAAGTCGTCGTCACCGAACGCGGCCTGCCTGTAGCGAAGCTCGTGCCGCTCGCGCGTGGACAGCAACGCGCCGGCCGGCGGGCCCGGCTGGCGCGGTCCGGCATGCTCCAGCCTGGTCGAGGTCGCGTCAGCACAGTTCTTCGGAAGCCTCCACAGGGAAAGCCGACGGGGTCATCTGTGCTGACGCTGCTGCTCGCTGAACGCAAGGACGGCCGCTGATGTTCTGGGACAGCTCCGCGGTCGTGCCGTTGTTGCTGCCCGAAACGCGGTCCCGGCGTCTGACGGATCTTCTCGCCAGCGATCAAGAGCCTGCCACGTGGTGGGCGACACCCGTGGAGTGTCACTCAGCTCTGTACAGGCGTCACCGCGAGCGGCCGCTGCCCGGGGCGACCGTCCGAACCGCGCTCCAGCGCATCGAGGCTTTCGTTGAGGATGTCGATACGATTGCCGCCACTGACGCCGTCCGGCGACGAGCCACGCGACTGCTTGCCAGTCATCCCCTCCGCGCAGGCGATGCCTTACAGCTGGCAGCGGCACTCATATGGTGTGAAGATACGCCTGATGGCGAAGCGTTTCTCTGTCTTGACGAGCGTCTTCGAGCCGCCGCGGCCAACGAAGGCTTCCAGGTTCTGCCCTGAGACGACTATAATCCCGCCACCTTCGCGCGTGCCCGAAGTCCCAATCCCGAGTCCCTAATCCCGCGTGTCCTCAGGAGGTGATGTATGGGCAAGATCAACCTCGGTCGCGTCTTCATCGGCGGTCTCCTTGCGGGCCTCATCATCAACGTCGGCGAGTTCATTTTCAACGCTGTGCTGTTTGGGGAAGAAATGAATGCCGCGATGGTGGCGCTCAACAGGCCGCCGATCGACAACAGCATGATCCCCTGGTTCCTCCTCTTCGGCTTCGGCCTTGGGTTCATGCTGGTGTGGGTGTATGCGGCCATTCGGCCGCGCCTCGGTCCAGGCCTGAAGACCGCTATCTGCGCCTCGGCCGTCGTCTGGGGTCTTGCGTACCTGTATCCGAATCTCTTTTTCATCATCATCAACCTGTTCCCGAGACAGATGATGATATGGGCGACGATCTGGGGTCTGGCCGAGCTGACGATTGCCGGCATCGCCGGCGCGTGGCTGTACAGGGAAGCGTGATTAGCGATTAGGGATTAGGGATTAGCTTAGTTCTTCAACGCTGCCGCCCAGTTGAGGACGACCGTCACGAGCTCGGCTTGAGTCTCCGCTTGACTCGTCAATACGAGAAAGCGTTGGCCATCCGCCGACACGTCATACGGATCACGTCCGTCGGGCGATCGTATTTGGAACAAAGGACGCGGCGAGCCTGCCTGAAGCTTCGTGCTATCTCCATTTACGGCGACAGCCATTAACACTTGATCTGACGCGAGGTAGTACAGCTCGTTTCCGTCTTTTTCGCCACCTCACCTGGACCTGGAAACGGCGCGACGTACACCTCTGGTCGTCCCGACTCATCGGAGCGGTATGCGATCCAGCGGCCATCCGGCGAAAACCGACCTGCATACTCGTTGTATGGGGTCTGCATGTAGGGGCGCGGCTTCCGATCGCGCAACGGCAGGATCCACAGGTCTTGGCTAGAACCAACGGTGGCGTACAGAAGAAATTGTCCATCTGGCGACCAACTGAACGGATATTTCGACTGGTCATCCGCCAAAAGGAGCTCCTCGGGCGCCGCGCCTGTCGACACTTTCACGTAGAGGTCGTAGGACGTTCCTTTTCTGGCTGAGCCAAACGCTATTCGTCCGCCGTCAGGCGACCACACCGGTTGGAGATCGACGGCCGGATCGAGGGTGAGTTTCGATCGGATTCCGCGCCTAAGGTCGAACATCCAGCTATCCCGGCTCCGGCTGCGTCAATTTCGCGAGACCAAAATCCAGAATCTTGGCGCGCTCATCATCGGTGATGAACACGTTTTCCGGTTTGAGATCGCGATGAACGATGCCTTTCTCGTGCGCCGCCGCCAGGCCTTGCGCAACCTGGATCGCGAGCTCGACGGCTTTGCGAACCGGCAACGGAGAGGCACTCAGGCGTTCTCGAAGCGTGTGGCCCTCGGGCAGCTCCGACACGATGAAC
>JANNJO010000407.1:0-30315 GCA_031395755.1 Acidobacteriota bacterium | reverse complement strand
ACGATATCGGCCGTGCCCTGCGCGAATAGGGGGGTGTGTAAGGCGAGAAGGATCGTGAGAACACCGCCCAGGGAGCGCTTAGAGAACATAGGCTTCCTCCAGATTCGGAATGTCAACAAGGTGTAGTGTGCCCGGATGGTAGATGAAGCGGGGACACTAGTCCAGCCCGAATGTCATAATCACGTCGCCGGCTGGAATCGAGACGAACTGCTTTCCGTCGGCGAGGTAGCTGATCGCCGATCCATAGACGGCGCCGTTGCTGGCAAACGTCCAGAGGCGCTCCCCGGTTGTCGCGTCCAACGCAAAAATCACCCCTTCGACCGTGCCACCGAACACCACGTTGCCCGCCGTGCTCATCAAGCCACCCCACGGAGGCGAGACGACGCGATGCTCCCATTTGATCGCCCCGGTGGACGGATCGATCGCAATCGCCTTGCCCCAGCTCTCCTCGGGAGCGAATCGCGGGCCGCGCCCGCGGTTGAACAGCTGCTGCGGCGACGGGGCGACCGCGGGGTCGGTCGTGGGGTGCTGAGTTTCGTTCTTGGTGTAGACCCTCCGTTCTTCGCGCGCGAACACATACAGAAGTCTGGTCAGCGGACTGTAGCTGTGTGACATCCAGTTCGACCCACCGTCGATGCCCGGCCACACCTTGTCGTTGCCTTCCGGCGTCGGGTCGTTGCCCGGCACTACGATCGGCCGCCCGTTTTTCTCGAAGTCGAACCCGTCGTTCCATGTCTGCTTCACGAACGCGCTGGCCGACAGGAATTTGCCGTTCGTGCGATCGATCAGATAGAAGAACCCGTTGCGGTTCGGCCAAGCCAGCACTTTCCGGACCTGTCCGAGGAACTCCGTGTCGACCAGCACCGGGTTCTGCGTCGCATCCCAGTCGTGAACGTCGTGGGGCGTGAACTGGTAGTGCCACTTCAGCCGTCCGGTGTCCGGATCCAGCGCCAGGACCGAGGCGGAGTACAGATTGTCCCCCGCGCGTAAATCGTCGTAATAATCCGGCCACGGGTTGCTGGTCCCCCAGAACAGGGTGTTCGTGTCGGGATCGTAGGAGCCTGTATTCCAGGTGGAGGCGCCCCCGGTTTTCCACGAATCGCCGGCCCAGGTGCCGAAGTTCGGCTCCCCCGGCTGCGGAATCGTGTTGAAGCGCCACAACCGCTGGCCGGTCTTCGGATCGTACGCATCGAGGAATCCGCTCACGCCGCGCTCGCCGCCGGCCATGCCGACGATCAATTTGTCTTTCACAATCAACGGCGCGCCCGACGCGGCGTATCCGCCGGCGGCCGTATGATCGAACATCAGGGTCTTCCACATCTCCCGCCCCGACTTCGCGTCGACCGCGACGACGTGCATGTCGAGCGTGTTCATGAACAGCGTCGTCCCGAGAATGGCGAGCCCGCGATTCACCCGGCCGCAGCAGTTGAAGGTGCGCTCGGGGTTGCGGTGCTCGTAGGTCCACAGCTGCCTGCCGGTCACGACGTCGAGCGCGTAAATCGCATTCTCAGGACGCGTGAGGTACATGATCCCGTCCACGACGAGCGGAGTCGTTTCGAACTTCTCGAGGTGACGCCCCTGGAAGAGCCACTTCACGCGCAGGTTCTTCACGTTCTGGGCGTTGATCTGGTTCAGCCGGCTGAACCGCCAGCCGTTGTAGGTGCCCGAATACATCAGCCAGTTGCCCGGCTCCTGGTCCGCTTTCAGCATCCTCTCGTATGTCACCGGCAGGCCCTGCCCCGTCAGCGTCCATGAGGCGGCTGTGACCAGCAATGCCGCAACTGCCCACGCTCCCGCTCGCTTCGATCTCATTGCGCCCCCTTTAACGAATGCAGGTATGCGACGACGTCCTCAAGGTCCTTTGGGTTCATCCCCGCGTACGCCGGCATGAGCGATGGTTTGTCGTAGCGCACGTCCTGAACGTTCTCCATCAGAAACGACCTCAGGTTGTCGCGGCTGTCGCGCAGCTGTATCGAGAGGTCGTCTCGATTCAGACGAATACCTGTGACGGTCTGACCGGATTTCAGGACGACCTGGACCGCGCGGAATGTGATGGGGATGTCGGTCTCAGGCTTCACCAGCGATTCAGCAAGAAAGCTCACACCGCGACGGCGGCCGATGTCGGTCAGGTCGGGGCCGAGGCTGCCGCCGTTGGTCGCGACACGATGGCACGACGCGCATCCATGCTTCTGATACACCAGCCGGCCGGCCGACGGATCGCCCGGCGCCTGTTCGAGCAAACCCTGCGAGCCGAGGCGCTTCACGAACGCGACCATCCTCCAGACGTCGTCGTCGGTGACGCGCACCGGCGACATCTCGGTGCCCGGAATGCCATTGCGAATCGACAGGTACAACTCGGGATCACGTCCGCCGCGCCGATACACACCGGCGGTGAGATCCGCACCACGGCCGCCTTCGCCGAACGATCCGTGGCAGTAGGAGCAATGCTTCTGAAAGAGCGTCTCGCCCGTTCGAATATCGGCCTCGGAAGAAAACGGATTGGTGTCGGGAATCGGCGCCGCAGGTGTGCCGCCGGCCAGCGCGGGATTCTGCGGCGTCTGCGCCCACAGCCCGACTGTCAGCAGCCCCGCCCAGCACCAGAGCAAGAAGATGAATCGCATGAGAGTCCCCTCCAGGTTTTTGAAGGACTCGTAGTATCGCCCAGAAGGCCTCTGGAACGGTGAGAGAAGATGTTGTCCGCTAGAACTGCAGGTTCATCCCCGCCTGTATCCGGCGCGCGCCCTGCGCCGAGGTTGGCCTCCCGTAGAAGGGCGACGTCAACACTCCGCTGTACCCCATGAAATTCGCCCGGTTCGTCAGGTTGTTGATGAACAGGTTCAGCGACATCCGATAACGTCCCTGTTCCGGCCGCGTCACGGTTGTCACCGTGAGCGTGCCTCCCGCACCAGGTCCGAACTGGATGCCCGGGGGCAGCTGAACGGACGGCCCGAACGTGAACGAATACCCGGCGAACATGTTGACCATCCACGTCGGGTCCGTCAGGAGCGTATTGCGTCCCACTCCCGCAGGCCGGTCGTTGAAAATCAGATCGCCGTTATCGTCCGATCCGGTCTGGATGCCGTAGACCGTGCCGAGGTTCGCGTTCAGGTTGAACTGCACGCCGAGATCCCGGTACGCCTGGCTGAGAAACCCGCCGTTGAAGCGATGCTTCGCGTGGGAAAAGGCATTGCCCCACTCGGCCTCGAGGTTTCCCGTGGCCGGCACGCTGAAGGGCCCGTCCGAGTTGTTCTCGCTCCAGGCCAGCGAATAGCTGCCGAAGAAATTGAAGCGCTTGAAATTCCACCGTGGCGCGGTTCGTCCCTGCTCCTGAGGCGGGTTGGTCTGACCGCCGAAATTCCAGACATGCTGCCGCATGCTTCCGTCACCGACCACCTGAATCACATTGCCGAACGCCGGGGACGGCCGGATACCGTTGACCGGCGCGTTCAGGTTGGTACCGCGATGAATGCCCCCGCCCCGAACGTACCGATACGTCGTGTTCACCCGAATGCGGGGCGAGAATGCGTAATCGACGCCGCCGCTGACCCGGGAGTTCCTGGGGTGCTCCAGCCCAGAACCCAGGAGATAGCGATCCGCCGGCGTCACGCCGGCAATGCTCAGGGGCGCCTCAGGATAGGTCGGGTTCGCGATGTTGATTTCCTGCTGCCGGAAGCCATCGATGCGAATCGCCTGCTCGTAGGTGTTCGTCGGCAGCCAGTCGTAGAACACGCCCCAGCTGGCCCGCAGGGTCGTCTTACCGTTCTGGAACGGCGCCCAGGTCGCGCCGACCCTGGGACCGACAACGAGCCCCTTGATGTGCGTCTGCGTCTCGATGCGAACGCCGGGCGTGACGGAGAGACCGCGCCTCAGACGGATGTCGTCCTGCAGGTAGACCGCGGTCTGCAGATTGAAATAGCTGACGTTCGGATCCCCGATGCGCCGCGTGTAGCTGCGCGGGCGGCCCGCGTCGAAGGCCTGGACGCTTTCGAACGTGTAGGTCCCAAGATAGTTGTCGGCCTCGTCGGATCGGTACCAGTTCGCGTCGATCGCCGTGCCTATCCGCACGGAGTGGATGCCACGCACGTAATCCAAATCGCTTGCAAAGTTCACGTCGCGGGAGTGGCGCCCACCATCCTTCTGGGCGCCGCCGAGCGTTTGCGCGTCGATGATGCGGACCGTCGGCGCTTCGAGAACCGACCGGCGGTCCGAGTCGGTCCACCCGACGTTCAAGCGGGTATTGATGAAAAACCGGCGGCCCAGCGGGCCAACCTCCTGCGCGCGGAACGTATTGTTGTAGTTCTCGTTCGTGAACGCACGCTCGGGCTCGTCGTACCCGCCGATGCCCTGGTTCTTATTGATCGACTGGAAGCGGTTGAAGCTGAACCGCAGGGTCTGATCGCGCGTGGCCGCCCAGTCCAAGGAACTGTAGACCGAGAGAAACTCCCGGGGAACGCGCTGCCGGAGCGTCTCGATTCTCGTGCCTGACGACCGCGCGATCGCCGAGTTTGGCGTGTCGTACGACGAGTTCCCGTTGACGCCAAGAAAGAAGGACGCCTTGTCTTGAATCAGCCCGCCGCCGACGTTGAACCCGTAGCTCTGGTCCTGGTCGACGCCTTTGGTCGTATGGAACGCGTTGCGCGCGCTCATCGCGCTGTTCCGCATCCCGTACCTGACGCCCGTCCGGATCGGCCCGATACCCGGCTGGGTGATGACTTCGACAAAGAACGAGTCAGCGCTGTGATTCTCCGCCGCGAACTGGTCTCGCGTTACGCGAATGGACTTGATCTGCGATTTCGGCGGCAGGCGGCCGCCCTCGAAGCTGTCGATGCGAAGCGTGGCCCCTGGGCCGGCCATCTCCATCAACTGACGCTGCATTTCGTCCGGATCGTCCGAGAGCAGGTCCATCTGCTCGCGCGTCAGCACGCTGCCGAACGCGTCGCCGCGCCGATCGGCCGCGCCCGCCTGCGCGTCCTGCGAGACGTCCACCGAATCCTGGAAGTTCTCGATCAGCAGCACGAGGATGTGGCGGTTGTCGCCCTGGCGAATCCTGACTTCCTTGAGCACGCCGGGATAGAAGCCGGGAAACTCCGCCCGCGCCGTATAGCGCCCAGGCGTGAGGCCGCCGATCGTCGCCAAACCGTTGGTCGTCGTCTTGACGGGCGCCAGGTCAGCCTTCTGAGTGGCCGGCTCGGCACCCGTGACGGTCACGGTCGCGTCGGGGATCACGGCGTTCGTCTGATCGATCACCGTGATGAGCATGCGGGTGTCGCGCTGCTGCGCCCCAGCGGAAACGGCGAACAGGATCGAGAGCGTGGCGGCGAGCCCCGGGCGCACAAGCGCCTTCATTTACGTACCTCGAATTTTCTCGGGTCGATCCTGGCGTTGATGCGGAACCGATCGAATATCGTCTCTTCGGTCGTCGTCGCGCCGACTGCGCGTCTGATGCGGAATGGAAACCTCAAGCCGTCTACTTCGCGGTAGTCTGCGTAGTAGATGCGGTGCTCAGTCGGCCTCGCCGACTTCATCGCCGCCGCTCTGGCCGCCAGGGCGTCGTCTTCGAATTGCTTCTTCTGCTCCGCGGTCGCCGACGCAGACGGGGGCGCAGACGTTTCAAAGGTCACCGCTCCCGGGGCCAGGTTTGCCGGCGGCGGCTGCCCGCGCACCACGGGCACGAAGTTCGTCGGGGTCGTCCAGCTCAACATCAGCGGCAGATGCGTCTTGCTGTCGATGAACAGCCGTGCTGCAAAATTTCCCTCGCCCTTGACGTCGATGACGTCGGCCTTGCCTTCCGGCGCTTCCGCCTGACCCACGTAACCGAACGTGAGCGGATACGCGCTGAAAGACGTCGCGAACATCCCAAGCGTGAGCCTCGCGAAGTCCTGCTTGACCAGCACGCTGGGGCTCGGCGGCGGGCCGGCAGGGCCGCGTCCGCGATCGTCGCCCTCACGTGCCGGTGCCCCGGTGGGCGGAGGCCCTCCTCCGGGTGGAGGCGGACCGCCGCGGCGTGCGCCCCCGCCTGGCGCATCGCCAATCTGAATCAGCCCGTCGCCGTTGAAGCCCCGGCTGTTCGGGCCGCTTTCGCGCGCGGGGATCTCGTCGGTTCGTACGTACTTGTCAGGGAGCTCGATGTTGATTTCAAACTCCATGGGCACAAGGTTGTCGCCCTGCACCTGGCGCGTGCGCCCGGTGGTCACGATGGTCTTGATGGAGGAAATGCGCTTGTCGCCGCCCAGAGCGTCGCGGGCCGCGCTGAGAATGGCCGCAGCCTCGCCGCTCGACGCGCCTGGGCCCGGAGCCTGCGCGCCAGTGGCGACGCCTGTGAGAACTGCCAGACAAACGATGACAGCCTTGCCAAGCCCGCTTCGCCAGACCATGCGCCTCCCGTTATAAGACGTAGATGGGTCTCGAAGGTTAACGTGCTTTTGCCTTAGACGCCCACTTAGGGCGAAAAGTTCTCGACCATTCCACTATGTCGGCTGGAGATCAGCAATTGATAGGACGATTTGCAGCGTGGCGGGGCCTACAGCGGGAATCCTCAGGATGTCCGAACACAGGCGACGGCCAGCGGTCTGCTGTTCTTTGGCGATGACCAGGAGCGATTCGCCGCGGTGGACGCCTCAACGGGTCGATCCGATCAGAGGAAGCCGTCCGCGTTCGAGCCGGCGCGGCTGGCCCCGGCTGGGCGAGTGCGTCGGGCGCGCACAGCACGCATAACGGCGGCAATGCCGTGTGAGCGAATCTCAGTCTAGAAGTCCAGCTGCAATCCGATCTTCGCCCAGCGTCCTTTCTGCAACCCCGTTGGGCGCTGCCAGTTTTGACCGAACGTCGCCACCGCTCCGGTCGCCGTGCTCGTGTTGAGCAGATTCGACACATCGATGTTCGCCGACATCCGGACGGCATCGAATCGCAGGCGCTTCGACAGCCGGAAGTCGAGCTGCCGCTGGCGCGGGCCGTACAGCGTCCCAGGCGCGATCAGCGCGACGTTGACCGTGCCATTGGCTCCGCTCGAGAAAGGACGCCCGAGCGACGGGACAATTTGCGGCGCCCTGTACTGCTGGGTCGCGGTGATCTGGAACCCCGGGTAGTCCCGATAGGTGAACGCGGTCGAAAACCCATACCACGGCAGCGGCAACACGCCGACAAACGACATGTTCGGCTGGAAGGGCGGGCGCGTGTCACAGAACCGCAGCGCACCTGGCGAATCGACCACGAAGCACGTGTCCGTGCGCGTCCGCCCCATGTTCACGCCGCCCGAGATGTTGATCCCACGCGGCAATCGCGCCTGGCCAGTCAGATCGAACCCGTCGTACGCCTGCGTCCGCTTGCCGAACATCGACTCGAGCTGGATCGCCTGCTGACCTCTGCCGAAGAGCGCCGAATCCAGATCGTAGAGCCCGCACATCTGGTAGCCGCCGCCGCCGGGCAGGCGCGGATCGGTCGGGGCGTTGACGCAGTACTCCTTGTAGTTGGAAGGCTCAAGTAGAAGGTTCTCGGTGACGGTGAAGTTGTAGAACTGCTTCCGATAGTACCCGGCGGTCAGAGACACACCGTTCATGACTTGTCGCTGAACCAGGACAGACATATCCCAGTTGTACAGACGATTGCCACCGAGAATGTCCGGCGAGATTGTCAGCGCGTTCGCGTTGTTCTGTCCGAAATTGAGATTATTGATCTGTCCGCACTCGAGATGCCTGAGGGGGTTGGCCAGATCGCAATCAGGAATATAGTTGCCGTTTGCGTCATCCCACGTCCGATTCACCGAGAGGATCGAGCGCACGACAGGGTTGGGACTGTCGGAACCGAACGGAGCGCCGAAGCCGCCCGAGCTCGACGTGGTGGTGATGAACCGCCCGGCGGTCGCTTTCAGCGCGGTCTTCGAATCGCCGAACAGGTCGTACGCCACGCCGATCCGCGGCGACAGGTCCTTCCACCGCGGACTATGCTCTGTCCCCGCAAAGCTGCGCTGGCCGACGTATGGGCCGGCGCCGAGCGTCATGGGTTCGGCACCGCCATCCCAGTAATCGTAGCGAAGCCCACCGGTCACCGTGAGACGCTTCATCGTCCACTGATCTTGCGCGAACAAGCCGAGATCGGCGTTGACGTTGTTCTGCCACCGGATCGGCGTCGCCCATTGCGTAATCGACTCCGGCACGCCGGCGCGAAGGGTGTAGCCGCGTGCGCCATTGATATCCCACCCGAACCACTCGCGTCCACGCATCAGCCTGACGCCGAATTTCGCCGCGTGGGCGCCGGTGACATACGACAGACTCGAGATGTAGCGAATCGCCCGGCTGTTACTGTTTCCGTAGGGCTCCACATTGAGGAGACCCGACGCCGAACGGAACATGATGCCGGTCCCGCTGTCGAGGGCCGAAATCACGTCCGGACCCACTGCCGCCGCCTGACAGTCGCAGGTCTTCGGCGTGTGCGGGTATTGCGGGATGTCCGTCGAGTTGTACGTCAGGCTCGAATCGAGCAGCAGACGACTGCTGAGCGTCGTTTTCCAGTTGAGCGCATAGAAGAAATTGGGAAAGGGGGCATACGCCGTCGCCTCGGGTGAAATCTGTGCCTGATAGCCGCGCTGATAGACGATGTGCGGCTGATTGTCCACGAAGGCGCTGAACTTGTTGTTCTGCGTGGCCTGCCAGGTCAGCCGCAGGTTCTGGCTCTTATCCACCAGCCTGATCACCGCTGGACGCGTCCGGTCGGGCGTGTAGACCCATCCGAGCGGTGTCGCATTCTCGAAGAGGCCGGCGCGCGTCTGTACGCTGCCCGAATGACGGAACGACGTAAAGAACCACAGCTTGTTCGACGCAATCGGCCCGCCGACCGAGGGGCTGACGTCCCACAGCTTGCGCAGGTTGCTGAGGCTGTCCTTCGTAAAGCCCTGGGCCTCGAGCTCCGGTGTGAGGTTGCTGGCTGCGAAGCTCCTGCCGGCGTAGTCGACATACACCGAGCCGCTCAGCCGATTACCGCCTTCCTTCGGAATCACGTTGGTGACCGTTCCGCTGTAGGCGAGCTCAGCCGTGCCTCCGCCAAGCGTGACGGTGATCTCCCCGACGTAGGCCTGAGAAATCCTGAAGAACGCGGCGGCTCCACCTTCACCGCGCACTCCGCCGACGCTCGTGCCGTCGATCAGGTACAGGGAATCGCGCGCCTGGGCTCCGTGGCTGGCCGTGTTCATCTCTTCGCGGCCTCCCGGAGTGCCTGCGATGCCCTGCCCGATCACTCCTGGCATGAGAGCGGCAAACCCCTGTGGCGATCTCGACGTCACCGGGATTGAATCGAGCAGCTCCCTCGACATGACCTGGTTCGAGGTGACGCTGTGCACGTCCACGAGCGGCGCAGCGCCGCTGACGGTAATCGTTTCCGCGATCGCGCCTACTTCGAGGTCGGCGCCGACCGTCGCCGTGAACGCCGCGGGAAGCTCCATGGCCTCGCGGCGAACGGAGCGGAAGCCGGCCAGCGTGAACGTCACGGTGTAGACGCCGGGACGGAGATCGAGAATTCTGTAGCCGCCATCAACGCCGGTGACAGCCGTGCGGACCTTCTCTATCAACGCCGGGCTGGACGCCTCGACGGTCACCCCCGGCAGCACGCCGCCGTTCGAATCGCGCACCACTCCGGCCAGACCGCTGTTGGCGCTTTGCGCGTCAACGACGGCTGGTGCCACAAGCACCGCAACGCCGGTCAGAACCGCCAGGCCGATGATTCTCCTCATTGCTCCTCCTTGTTGCTTCTCATGAGTCACGTCCCTGCGGTCCTAAACACCACAGGCAAATCTGACCTGGGAAAACCTATCACAGTCTCGTAATGCGGAATCAAGTTTCGTTCTCTCGAATGGCGGAAAAGACTCGAGGGACGGCCTGGATGGATCGTCAGGCCGACGGGGATGGCCGGCTGGCGGTTACTCGGGGACGACGGCCGGCGCCGGACGGCGTCCAGTCCCGAACGCTCGCGCGGGATTCGCTTTGGCATCGATGAGGATGCCGACGAAGCTGACGTTCATCTCATCCCAGCTCTGCGCGCCGTAGCGGATGTTCTTTGCAGGGTCCGGGTTGTGCTTGTTCGCCGTCGAGTTATCGTAGTGCGAAACCGTCCTCAGCTTGGCGCCCTTGGGTAGATCGATCGGCTCCGCCAGCTCGTATCCGACCTGCCAGTCGAATCGGTAGTTCGGCACTCTGACGACCGTGATTTCCTCACCCGACGGATACACGACCTTCAGCTCGTAATCCCTGCCGCGATAGTGCATGTGCGGCTGCACCCACACGAGCTTCGAAGGCTCGTTGACGATCGTCTCCGCCCTGATCTCGTAGTTGGGATCGCCGGCCGGAATCTCGAATTCCCGCACGCTGATAGCGGTCGTCGTCAAATGACGCTGCTGCGGCGGGCCGTCCGCCAGGATGATGCCGACCGCAGACCGATCGGTCTCAGGCTTGCCGTTCGCGGTGTAATGCACTTCGAAGACGATATCGGAGCCGGCAGCGATGAACTTCGCCGCGTTACCCGTGGAGAACTCCTGCCCCTCGACGCCGGGGTTGTACTTCGCGAGGATGTCCTGCACCGGCCTGTAGCCGGTGGCCGACAAGGGCGGCTGTGACGCCACGCCGTCGATCCCGGCGGCGCCCCGCGGCGGGCTGTAGAGCACCCCTTCAGGAGCGTCCTTCATCCATGCGGAGTTCGGCGGGCGGATCCACGCCTTCATATGATGAACGGTTCGCGGGTTGCCCGGCAGCACTTCGGCGGCCTTCACCCACATGTCTTTCTCGAAATGGGCGTACACCAGCACGTTGGACTGATCGATGATGCCGGTCGCCGGGATCTCGATGTTCTTCGGCATCCTCACCACGATGTCGGGCTGGCCAATCTTCCAGCCCTCGCCGAAGTCAACCGGCGCGGGTCTGTCTTTCGCATTCCCCTCCGCCGCGCCCTTCTCGGCCCACGTGGCGATCGACGCGATCTCGTCGCCGCTGAGCACCTTGGCGTTCTTGAAGTGCCCCACGGCGGGATCCGCGAACCACGGCGGCATCGTCTTGCTGACGACTGCCTTGGCGATCGCTCTCGCATAGGGACGCGTCTCCTGGAACGTCAGGAACGACATCGGCGCGATGGCGCCGGGCCGGTGGCACTCCTGGCAGTTCTTCTGCAGGATCGGCAGAATGTCTTTATTGAACGTCGGGGCCGCCACCGGCGCGGCGGACACGAATTCGGTCGAGAACCGCGCCGTCATCGCGAGGGCAGCCAGGGGAAGCAGGAACGCCGATACGAGCAGTCGCCGCATAGAGGACTCCTCTGAAGCACTGGGTGAAGGGGGCAGCGCTGAGTATAGCGCGAGGTCTCACAATGTGAAACTCACTTGCGTGGCGGCGCCTCCCGTCTGGATTCCGGGTGCTGGAAACCCAACTCCTCGGAGAGGCCACGAGCGGCTGCCATGACGAGCCTGGCCACCTGCGGCAGGCGCGCCTTGGTGAGGCGGAACACGGGTGCAGCCATGCTGATCGACGCCACCACATGGCCGCGATGATCGAATATCGGAGCGCTCACGCAGCGAAGCCCCTCTTCGAACTCCTCGTCGTCGACCGCAAGGCCGGCACTGCGGACGCGCATCAACTCCACTTTCATGGCCGACGGCTTGACGATCGTGTGGCGGGTGTTCCGCTCGAGGGGCAGCCGCGCGATGAGATCGTCGCACGCCTCCGCCGAGAGGAACGCCAGCACGGCCTTGCCCGCCGCGGTGCAATGGACCTGGGTCCGTTGGCCCGTCCTCGTCAACGACTGCAGGCTCCATCTTCCTTCGACGTGGGCGATCGACAGCATTTCGAGACCGCTCAGGATCGTCACGTGCGCACCCTCGCCGGTCTGAGCCGCGAGGTCCCGCAGGAACGGCTGGGCGTATTCACTCAGTTTGAGCCTGGCGATCGCACATTCGCCCAGCTCGATCAATCGCGTCCCGAGGCCGTAGGCGCCGTCGGGCCCTTTTTGAATCAGGCGGTAGTGCTCCAGCACGACCAGCAGCCGGTGAACCGTGCTCTTGTGCAGCCGAAGCTGCCTGGCGATTTCGGCGGCCGCGAGATCGGTCTCCGAATCAGCGACGCTCTGCAACACCGCGATCGTGCGATCGAGCACCTGCACCCTGTAACGCGACACCGCCGGTTCAGGAGGAGGCCGTCTTCCTCCCATCGAAGCCGTCTTTTTCACGACGTGATGATAGCAGGATCAGAATAGGTACTTCAGGCCAAACTGCAGCTGTCTCGCTGCGATTGACGTGGCGGTGACCCTCCCGCCGGTAGTCGTATCGATGGCCGAGTTCGGGAGATCGAAGTACACAGAGTTCAGCAGGTTGAACGCCTCTGCTCTGAATTCCAGCGCTTGCGAGCCTGCGACGCTGAACCTCTTGAACAGCGAGAAATCCACATTCCACTGGTGGTCGCCGCGCAGAATGCCGCGTCCCGAGTTTCCGTACGTAAAGTCGGGCGGCGCCACGAACGCCGTTTTGTCGAACCACAGGTCAATCGTCGGGTCTTCCAGGTTGCCATCGCCGATGCGATTGGGCCGCTGCCCACCCGAGCCGGTGTTGGCAACGTCGCGCGACACGGTCGGCGTGATCGGCAGGCCGCTCCGGTAATTGACGATGCTCTGCGCCTGCCACCCGCCGACGAGCGCGTTCGCGAGGGTTCCGGCTCCGCCAAGGAACCGCTTTCCTCTGCCGAACGGCAGTTCGGCACCGAAGCTCATCGTCAGAAGATGCGGAATGTCGAAGGCGGCTGGTCCGGTGTCGTACGTGAAGTTGCCGCCGATGCCTGGCGCCGGCTGCGTCGTCAGGGTCTGGGACCACGTGTGCGAGACGAGGTACCACAAGCCCCCGGACGTCCGCTTCTGGAGCTTCGACTGCAACGCGTGATACTCGGTCGACCTTGCCTGGCTGTGAATGCTCATGTTGCCGAAGCGCGGATATGGCCGGCGTTGCTGGATGTTGCCGGGACCTGCCTGTGGAAGATTAATCGGCTCAGCCTCTTGCTGATTCGTGCCCTTCGTTCCGACATAGTTGACTTCGAGGCTCATGCGGTTGGCGATTTCCCGCTGAACACCGAAGTTCCAGCGCTGGTCGAATCCGAAGTCGGCATCGAGCGTCAGGGGGTTCCAACCGACGCTGCCGACGGACGCGCCAAACGGCACTCCCTGAAAAAAGTCTGCGGTCGTGCGCGTCGGCACCACGTTGGTCGTGGCGTTCACCGTTTCGCTCATGCTGAACGGCAGGAAGTGGAAGTTCAGCCGGCCGCTCGTGCCTTCGGCTTCGTAGAACATGCCGTAGCCGCCGCGAACGACCGTGCGCTCGCCAAGGCGATACGCGAATCCGATCCGAGGCGCCCACTGGTTGGTATCGTTCTTCGTGAGCTGCAACGGAACGCCGGCCTGACTGCTGGTCTGGATGAGATCCCCGAACAGGCGGTACCCGACATCTGCCAGCGCCTGCGCGCCGAGATCGATCTGGTCGGTGTCGCTCGAGACGATGATGGGCTTGGCTCGTGTGGGATCGAAGACGGCCGCCTGGTTACGGTAGGCCGTCAACCAGGGCGTGTATTCGTACCGCAACCCAAGATTGACGGTCAGATTGTTCGTCAACCGGAAGTCATCCTGGATGAAGCCATGCCAGTAGGTCCCGGATCCGCCCCACCACGTCGCGGGGTTCGATCGGGTCACATTGGCGGGGTAACCGAGCATGAAATCGGCAAATGAGACTCCCGTACCCGCAGACGTCACCGGGCGCTGCGTCATGACACCACTAAAGTTGAACGCACCGTTGTGGCTTCGCGCGTCGGTAAACAGGATGTTCCGGTGGTACATCCTGCCCCCGAACTTCATGATGTGCCTGCTTTTGATCCAGGTGAGACTGTCGATGAGCTCGTATTCGCCGCGGTCCTGCCACTTCGGGCGGCCGTCGCCCGCGTTTCCGGAAAATCCCTGGTACCCGGCGATCGTGAAGGCGGGCAGACTGGCGATATTCGGATCTTGAATGCCTTCGAGGCCCCTCACGCCTGCCTGCTGCTGAACGAGGCTGACGCCCTGACCCTGGAAATACGCCGTCGAGCGGTACTGGCCGTACATGCGGCTGAAGCGAACCTCGTGAACCAGCGACGATCCGAAATTCGACGTCAGCGAAAGCGCCAGGTTGAAGGCCGGGCCCTCGAGATGAGTCGACCCGAGCGTGTCCCACCGATCCTGCCTGGTTTCTTCGTTCGCATGTTTGCTGTAGCGTGCGAAGAGCCTGTGCTGCGAGTTGATCTCTTGATCCAGCCGCAGGGTCATCTGATCGGCGTTGAACGACGTCATGGGGTTCGACACGTACGTGTTGCCAGGCGCATTTGGCAACGGGATGTACTGCAGGAAGAACTGCGCTTGCGGCGAAATGCGGTTCGCCGGAATCCGATTGTTCGCAAACTGTGTGCGCGTCGCGGCGCCCGCGACGGTGGTCGTGGTCAACGGATCGAAGATCGGCGCGAGGCTGCTGAAATCCCCCTGGCGCTGTGCCGCCGACGGCACGATGCTGACGTCGACGACACCCTGCTTCCGCCGGTGCCCCTCATAGCTCGCAAAGAAGAACGTCCTGTTTCGGCCGTCGTACATCCCCGGAATCATCACCGGGCCGCCCAGCGTGCCGCCGAACTGATTGCGATCGAGCTTCTCTTTGTTCACGGCGAAAAAATTCTTCGAGTCCAACGCATCGTTGCGCATGAACTCGAACACGCTGCCGTGAAATGCGTTGCCGCCCGATTTGGTCGTCACGTTGAACGTGGCGCCGGCGCCGTGGAACTCGGCCGAGTACGCGTTCTGCTGAACGCTGAACTCCTGCAGCGCGTCCACCGAGGTCTGAATCCAGGTGCCGCCCTGGTGCTCTTCGGTGATGTCCACGCCATCGAGGAGAAACCGCGTCTGCGAGCCGGCGACGCCGCCGATGACGTTGCCGTTCACGACCTCGGGGCGGACGGGCTGCGTGTTGCCGGTCGGCGGCAGCAGCGCCACGCCCGATGTGAGGCGTGCCAGTTCGTGGAAGCCTCTGCCGTTAAGCGGGAGATCCACGATCTGCTCGTTGGTGATGACCTCGCTCAACGTGGCCGATTCGGTGTTGAGCAGCGGAGTCTCGGCCGTGACCTGCACTTCCGTCGACAGCGTCCCGAGATTGAGCACCAGCTCCACTCGAGCCGCCTGTCCGACGGTCAGCTCGAGGCCGTTCCTCACGGTCTTCTGGAAGCCGGGCACCTCGGCACTCACATTGTAGGTGCCGGGATCGAGCGGCGTGATGACGTAATTGCCCTGCGAATCGGTCACGGCGGTTCGCGCCAGGTTCGTCGCGACGTTCGTGACGATCACGGTCGCGCCCGGGATACCCGCGCGCTGCGGATCATAAATCGTTCCCACGATGCGCCCTGACTGGAGTTGAGCGAAGGCGGTCGTGCCGCCAACGGCACAGAGTACGGCGAGCACCGTCGCGCGCGTGATCATTCCGAGGTTCATGTGTCCTCCTAAAAACCGAACCGTACACCGAGACGCCACTCGCGCTCGTCGTACTGGCGTCCAGTGCGATCGGTTGACGTAATCCCGCCCACCCCGTTCAGCGCCCGAATCGAGCCATCGGTGTTCAAGGTGACGTTCGACATGTTCGTCAACGGGTTGCCGAAATGCGGCGTGTTCGAGAGATTGAAGACCTCCAGCCGGAGCTGCAGCGTCTTGTCCAGGCCGAGCCGCATCACCCGGAACAGGCTCATGTCCACGTTAGGTGCGGTCGGGCCCTTGAACACATTGTGGCCGGCATCGCCGAACCGGACTTGCGTCACCGACCGGAACGCGCTGACGTCGAAGTACTGCGCCTGCGGGCCGACCTCGCCGAAGATCTCGACCGGACCATCCTTCACCTTGTCGGCAAACTGCGTCCCGGTGCCGGGCGCGTTCAGCACGGCGGAGTTGGACGTCACCGTGACGAACGACCCCGACGAGCGACTGAAGAACGTGTTCACCTGCCACCCGCCCGCAAGGGTGGAAAGCACACCATCGTTGTTCAGCCAGCGCTTGCCGGCACCGAACGGCATCTCGTACACCAAAGAGGCGTTCAGCCGATGCGGCCGTCCGGTCTCCGCCTTGTTCAGGTAGTAATACTCTGGAATCGGGATGCCGCCGGCCCACCAGTCGATCGTTTTCGAATACGTGTAAGCGCCCGTGAACTGAATGCCATCGCTCATCCGCCGGTTCATGCTGAGCTGCAGCGAGTCGTAGCGCACTTTCCCGTCCGGCGTAAAGATGTTCATCGCCGAGCCAATCCCCAGCGGGAAGAACGGCTGGCTGGCCGACCCTCCGCCGAGCTGACCGTAGTTCACATTCCTGTTCCGCGTCATGCCGTTCTGGCGGTTCGCCACGTACGCCGCCGTCGCGCTCATTCTCTGGCCGAACGCCTTCTGGACGCTCAGGTTCCAGGACGAGATCTTGCCGCGTACGTACTCGTCCCTGTAGGTGTTGACACCGGCGCCCCGCGGCAGCACCAGCACGCCGCTGCTCTGATCGGCCGGCCGCACGACCGTCGAGCCCTGACTGAGACTGCCCACGGCCGTCACGTTGTTCAGCGAGTTCTCCGTGATGACGATTGTCTGCGGGAATGACTGCGATGGCACCATCTGCTGGCGTCCGGGGTTGTTGCTCTGCGGGTTGCGCGAGTAGCCGGCACGAACCACGAGCGTGTCCATCGGCCGATAGGCGATGCCCAGCCTTGGCGTGAACAGGTTCCTCTCGACCTCGATGCCACAGTTCGCGTCGTTCTGGCCGACGCCGCAAATCAGAAGCCTGTTCGTGTCGAAGTCGTACACCTCGATCCCGTGGTCGGCTCGACGGGGCAGCGAGTAGTACTCCCACCGCAGGCCCACCGACGCGGTGATTTTCGGTGTGAGGTTCCACTGATCGCGGATGTAGGTCCCCACGTTGTTGTTTCGCAGCGTATTCGGGCGGAACTGGTTGGGCGTACCGGTACTCGGGTGTGATGCTCCCGATGCATCTCCACCGAGCAGCGGCGTCATGACCTGCGAGGTTCTCGACGAGGGCATCCCGAGCAGAAACGAGGCGAAGCGGTTGAAGTCGTTGGCCGCCGTCCCGCCGGGAATCGTGGTGACGCCGCCGTTGAACGCGAAGGCCTGCGCCTGGGTCTCGTAGTGATCCTGGAAGAGGATGATGTAGTCGATGCCGAACTTGATGCTGTGCGACCCCTTCGTCCACCCCGCGTTGCCGACCAACTGCCACTGCGGGTCCACGTAGTCGCGAATCGGACTGGTGCCGTTGAGCACCCAGCCCGACACGTCCATGTTGGGCACGTTGGTGTCGAGCGAGTACGGCGGCTGACAGGCGTTGGGAATGCCGAAAACGTTGCCATAGCACTCGTCAGACGGCGGAAAGACGTGGACGTTGTGCTTCGTGAAGCCGAACGAGCCATCCACCACGAAGTTCTGCGACAGAATCGACGTCGCCCCGATCGAGTGGCTGTTGACGAACGAATCCGTTTCGCGGCCCTGCGAGAGCGGGTTGACCGTAGACCCGTCCACCGACGGCAGAATCCCGGCAGACCGCTCCCAGCTCGGCAGGAACCCGAACCGCGCATTGAGGTTCAATCGCGGCCCCGGGTTGAACGTGATCTTGCCGTCGATCTTGTGATAGTTCGTATCGTAGGCGTTGGTGACGAAATAGTTGTTCGTGTATCCCGGCTGCGCCGGCTGCACCAGTTTCGCCAGCATCGCCGCCGCGATGGGGTTGATGCGGCCCGCCGGGATGAAGTTGCACGACGCGAACCGCGCATCCGTCGTCGAGGTGACGCCAGGGCAGTTCTGAAACGCAAACGGGGTGCGCCCCGCGCCTGTGGCCGCATTGCCGGTCGAGGGGTCGTAAATAACCGTGTTGGTTCCCGAGAAATCTCCCCGGCGCAGGTCCGCCGGCGGCAGCGACACGAAGCCGCTCGTCCCGGTCTGCCCGATGGCGTTGCCGTTGAAGGTTCGCTGCCGGGTCGATTCGTCGCTGAAGAAGAAGAACAACTTGTTGCGGAGAATCGGGCCGCCGATGGTGCCGCCGAACACGTGCACTCTCGACGTGCCCTTAGCCCGGCCGGCCGGCAGGAAATAGTTGCGGGCGCGCATCCGCGCATCGACCGCATACTCGAAGGCGGAGCCGCGGAGAGCGTTCGTTCCCGTCTTGACCTGCACGTTGACCGCGGCCGCCCCGGCCATCCCCTGGTCCGCATCGAAGCTGCTCGTCACGACGCTGACGGTTTCAATCGCCTCGAGGCTGGGCCCGTAGCTCTGGAGGCTCTCGAAGAACTGGTTCGTCGCCGTGATGCCGTCGAGCCGCACGACCGTGTTCGTCGCCGGCTGCCCGTTGACCGTCAACGACATCGTGCGTCCCGGATTGTTGATGCCGCCCGACTGCTGGTAGTTCGGGTCCGCCACGCCGGGCATCAACGTCATGAAGCTCTGGAACGCGCGCCCGCTGGTCGGCAGCGTCTGCAACTGCTCGCTGTTCGCGACGTGCTGCACCGCGGCGTTCTCGGTCTGCAGAATCGCGGCGGTCGCGGTGACCGTAACCGCCTCTTCGAGGGCGCCGAGGCTCAGCCGCGCATCCACGCGCACGTCGCGGTTGGTGACGACGATGTCGCGCACGGTAAAATTCTGAAAGCCGGGAACGGCCACAACGACCTGATACGTGCCGGACGGGATGTTCGGAATCGAGTACGTGCCGCCCTCATTCGTGATCACCTCGCGGGTGAGGTTCGTCTGCGTCTGCGTCGCCGTGACCGTGGCGCCCGGAATGCCGGCGCCGCTCGAGTCGGTGACGTTGCCCACCAGCGACCCGTACACGTTCTGCGCCGCGACACCGTGGGCCGCGCTCGCGATAAACAGCATGATAAGTGCAACTCGTGCGAGCCTCTTCCGGGTCATGGGAGTCCTTCCTCGAGATTGTGGGCCTGAAGGTCGGAGCGTAAGATAGAGTCGATAGGCTGTCAACATGTTTGCGCCACAATGCGCGCTCCAGTATCTCAATATGAAACTGCGACCATGATCCCCGCTTTTTTGGATCCAACAGACCGGATGCGTCGCGTCGTGGTGTCGCTGATTGTCGCAGCCGGCGTCAGCGTGCAGGCGCAGGATCCCCGCCCCACGTTCCAGGTGAGCGTCAACTACGTCGACGTCGACGTGACCGTGAACGATGCGCAAGGACATTTCGTCACCGGTCTGACCGTCGATGACTTCGAAGTGCTGGAGGACGGCAAGCCCCAGACGATCCAGGCATTCTCATACATCGAGCTGCCCAGCGAACGGCCGGATCGGTTCCAGCTGGCCGGTCGCATCGTCCCTGCAGACGTCCGATCCAACCGCGACATCTCGTCCGGCCGACTGTATATCATCGTCCTCGACGATCTCAACGTCGCGCCGCTTCGCACCGCCGTAGTCCGGAAGAGCGCACGTGAGTTCCTCGAGCGGCACTTCGGCCCGCATGATCTGGCCGCCGTGGTCGCCACCAGCGGCCGCAAGGAGGCCGCGCAGGAGTTCACCAGCGATCCGGCGCTGCTCTTGCGAGCGGTCGACAATTTCATCGGCCAGCGCCTGCAATCAGCAGAGGTTCAGCGCATCGACGACTACTATCAGTCGCTGGCGCTGTCCGGGCTCGACCAGCGCGCCCAGACCGGCAAAGACCCGCAGGATGAAGCGACCGTCCCGAATCTCCTCACCCGGATGCAATCGTTCGATCCGAGCAACCTCGAGCGTGGACAGAGGGCCGTGGGTGTCCTGAACACGATGAGGAGCCTTGCGGAATTCCTCGAAGGCGTGCGGGGCCGCCGAAAGGCGCTGCTCTGGTTCAGCGAAGGCATCGACTATCCGATGGCCGAGGCCTTCAGTTCTGTGAGCGGCGGCGAGATCATGCACGCGACCCGGGAGGCCGTCAACGCGGCCGCTCGGGCCAACGTGAACGTGTTCGCGCTGGATCCCCGCGGCCTGATCGGCATGACCACCGACTTCATCGACATCACCAGGGCCGGAGCGCCTGACTACGCGGGAACAGACCCCACGAAGCCGGCGGGCACGCCGTTCGGCGGAACCCAGGCGCTGCTCGGCGAAATGCGGCTCACGCAGGACAGCCTGCGTACGCTGGCTGAAGGCACCGGCGGTTTTGCCGCGGTGGACACCAATTCGTTTGCGGATGCCTTCGGCCGCATCACCGACGCCAACGGCCGCTACTACCTTCTCGGATATGCGCCTCCCGCTCACCCGCGCGACGGACGATTCCACCGCATTGAAGTCCGGATGAAGCGGCCGGGGCTCAAGGCGGTGGCGCGCCGCGGCTACCCATCCCCGAGCGGTAAAACGGCGGCGGAGCGGAAACAGGATGCGCTGGATCGCTGGACGCGGGATCGGCGCACCGGAGGCGCCAGCGACACGTCGCCCGAGCTTCGCGCCGCGCTCAACAGTCCGGTGCAGCAGCCTGGGCTCGCGCTCTCCGTGCAGGCCGTACCGTTCAAGGGCGCGGCACAAGAAGCGTCGGTCGCCATGACGGTGGAGGTCGATGGCGCCGCGCTTGAATTCACGCAGCAGCCAAACGGCTTGTTCGCCGACACCATCGAAATCTCGTTCTTCGCGCTCAACGAAGACGGCAGGGCGCAGCGCGGCACCCGCGCGGCCCTGAACCTCGCGATACGGCCGGACACGTATCAGCGCGTGAAGACGCTCGGCCTGCGCCTCAACTCGCGCACCACGATGGCCACGGGCCGCTACCAGCTGCGCGTCGGCGCGCGCGATCCCGTGAGCGGCAGGGCCGGCACGGTGTTCTACGATGTCGCGGTTCCCGACTTCACCAGAGAGCCGCTGATGATGAGCGGCCTGCTGCTCTCCTCGCAGTCCTCGAGCGGAGCGCCGGAGGTCCTGACACCACAGCGCGATCCGAGGGCCGAGAAGCTCCTCGGCGGCCCGCCGACGAGCCGGCGCGAGTTCACGCGCGCCGCCACGCTTGTCTGGCTCTCGGAGATTTACGATAACGCGCCGGCAGCGCAGCCCCGGCAGATCGACCTCAGCGCCCGCCTGATCGACGAGACCGGACGCGAGGCGTTCGCCTCACGCACCACGCTGCGCAACGGCGAAGGCGGGTCGCCGAGGTGGAGCTCGTTCGCCTATACCGGCCGCATTTCACTGCAGGACGTTTCGCCGGGCCGGTACCTCCTCAGGGTGGACGCCCAGGATCGCAGCACGCCATCGCGGCAGCCAGCCCCCGCACAAACCGTGATTACGGTGAGGTGAGACATGGAAAAGTGCCTTCTGCTCCTTTTGCTCTGCGTCGCCACGATCCCGATGGCAGCCCAGCGCGGGCGCGGCGCTGCGCCTCCGCGCCCGAACATGCTCGATGAGAGCGACGTCACGCTCAGCCCGCCGTTCTCCAATTCAACCGATCTCGTGCCGAACCCGCTCATCCCTCGAGGAACGATCCATCGCTTCACGATGAAGTCCGAGGATAGCAAGATTTATAAGGGGATTTCGCGAGACAAGCCCGGCGCCGTGGTGCCCTACGAGCGGCAGGTGGCCATTTACATTCCCGCCCAGTACGTCCCCGGGATCCCCGCGCCGTTCATCGTCGTGCAGGACGGCTACAACCCGAAGTATCACTACTCGGTCCCGACCGCGCTCGACAACCTGATTCATCAGAAGAGAGTGCCGGTGATGCTCGCCGTCCTCGTTCACCACGGCGGAGGGGATGGACCGGGCAGCCAGCGGGGGCTCGAGTACGACTCGGTCTCCGATGCCTACACGAGGTTCATCGAGACGGAAGTGCTGCCGAGAATCGAGCGAGACTACAAGGTGCAGTTCACGAAGGACCCGGAGGGGCGCGCCACGATGGGCGGTAGTTCAGGCGCGGCGGGCGCGCTGACGATGGCGTGGTTCCACCCGGAACTGTACCGGAAAGTGCTGAGCTACTCGGGCACGTTCGTCAACCAGGCTCGTGGCACCAATCCCGAGTACCCGCGAGGCGCGTGGGAGTACCACTCGACGCTCATCCCGAACTCCGAGAAGAAGCCGATCCGCATCTGGTTCCACGTCAGCGAGCACGACAACGGTGCGACGCGCGAGGAGTCGACGTTCGGGAACTGGGTTCTGGCGAACCAGCGGATGTCCGCGGCGCTGAAAGCGAAAGGCTACCCGCACAAATATGTGTATGCGGAAGGCGCGCGCCACACGGATGCGAACGTGGTGCTTCAGACTCTACCCGATGCGCTTGCATGGTTGTGGCAGGGGTACCCGGTACAGTGACGTGAGCAGCAAAGGAGGCCTTATGAAGCTCGTGCTATCGATCGTTTGCCTCGTCGGTCTGGGTGCCGTCGGTCTGGGCGCGCAAAGCCGCCCTGACTTCTCAGGAACATGGACGATGGATTTGGCGCGCAGCGAGGCCGCAGCTCAAGGAACGCCGATAGGGCCCGTGGTGCTCGTGATACGGCAAATGCCCGAAGAGGTGCGGATTGAAACCACACGTAACGGACGGACGGAGACGGTCAGATACCTGCCTGCCGCTGCGAAAGCGGTAGCCGCGGGAGAATTGATCGGAGCGTTCAGCTGGGAGGGATCGAAGCTGGTCACCAAGATTGTGGCGGACATCAACAAGCAGGCGATCACGGTGGAGGAGGTTCGCAGTCTTGATCCGGCGGGCAGAGAGATGACCGTCGAAGTCAGTCTTGTTGTCGAACATGGCTACCAGTCCGGCGGCACCGGCGTCCGGCGATCACAGAACTCGCCCAACTCCTCCAAAGGGATCAATGTGTTTCTGAAAACTCAGTAGAACTTCCGCGAGATGCTGAAGCCGAGATGCCAGTCGTCGGTATTTCTGGCGCCACGTGCGAGCTGCCCGATGGTTGTGCCGAAGCCGTTGGTGATGGTGAGCTGAAAGGTGTGCCCACCCGATCGCTTTTCAAGGCCGAAGCCAATCTGTGCCGAGCCAGGACCATTGCCGGCCACGCGCGGCGCGCCCTCGATCGTGAGGTACACGGTCGGACGTATCCGCAGGCGGGTGCCTATACCGATCATCACCGTATCGTTGTCATCGACGATCTCGGATGGCAGGTTGTTCGTGTTGTTCACCCAGACCGGCTGCACGTAGAACGCTGCATGCTCGGCGACCGTGCGTGAGATCACCGCTCCCAACGCCGGCGAGTAGCTGTCGCGAAAATTATTGGTGCCGTCGACGGTTGCAAGCGCGTCGATCGTGAAGGGGAACGACGAACTCTGCGCTTTCAGTTCGTGCTGCGCGAAGAATTCAATTGTGCGATCGGACGTGCGGTGAATGCCGACCTGCGTGCCGCGCATGATCCCGTAGCGATACTCCAGCCCAATCTGCGCTCCGCTGTCGAGCCCGAATAGATCACCGGCGAGGTCGCCGAAGCCCCCGTCGCCGAGCGGGCGCGTGAACCGGTGCGTCACGCGGAACGCGCTCTTGTGCCTCGGCAGTCGAAGCGTCGTCGGCAGCGCCACGAGGGTGAAGTCCGGTTGAGCAAGATTGATGTCGAGATCCGGATCGTCCTGGGGCGCCTGCGCGGCAGCGGGCGCCGCGGCGGCCAGAATCAGGACAAGGATGGCACACGCGCGTCGTAGTCTCAGTATCACAACCACCTCAGTTGTTTGGGGCGCCTTCGCGGATCCAGCGCCGGATGACCAACATCTGGCCCTCGGTCAGGAACGGCCCGTTCCCCCGCGGCATGCGCTGCCCGTTGATGTCGGATGCTCCCTCCAGCTTTCTCACTAGATAGCTGTTGTCGGGATCGCCGGGGATGACTCGAATCGCCCCCGGTCTTCCCGTGCTTGCCCGACCGACCAGTGCATCGTAGGCGCGGCCGTCGAGCAGGACCAGTCCACCGAGCGGGTTTCGCCCCTGATCGGTGTGGCACCCGATACACCCGAGACGGCCGCTCGAGTCCGCGACATTGAAAATCGTGCGCTGAATGCTGCTGAAGGACACTGCGAGATCCGGTGTCGGCCCGGTGACGCTGCTCAGCTTCTCGTCGCATCCGGCGCTCGTCAGTACCATCGACGCCCACGCGGCGCATAAAAAGATACGCTTCATTCGGCTCCTTTCGGCTTCGCTAGCACCACGAGAGTGCCGGTCATGTCCTTGTGGCCGTCGCCACAATATTCCGAGCACAGAATCGGGAAGGTGCCCGGCGTCGACGCGACGAACTCGATCGTGATTGGTGAGTCGCCTGGTTTGGCTCGGGGGACGGCCTTCTTGACTTTGAACTGCTTGATTTCGACCCCGTGCGGTCCATCGGCCGAGCGCACGATCAACCGGACGTGGTCGCCTTCCGTCACCTCGATCGTGCCGGGCTCGAACGCAAACCGCCGAGCGACTACCTCGAAGATTTTCGGCTCGGGCGCAGCGGGATCCTGCCGCAGGCCGGACATCGATGAGGATGCGGCCAGCAGAAAAATAGCGGCGGTCGGCGCGACTAAACTGGATACGGACGGCACAAGAGTCACCTCGCAGGTGAGCAACACCCGTACCGCGCATCCGCGCGGCGATATGGATCGAATCATTCGGAAAATTGGCGGCGGCCGGAGAATGCCCTTACGGCGCGCGAAAACGTTTACGTGAAATGTAACGACGCTAGAGATCCGAAAGTCCCTCGAGGCGGCCCTTGCTGTCGCCCCAGGAATCAACCGGCACGCCGACTCGGTCGAGCATTGAGAGAAACAGGTTGGCCATCGGCGTTTCTTCCGGGTAGCGCACGTGACGGCCCGGATGAATCGTGCCGCGTCCTCGCCCGGCGATCACGGCCGGCAGATTGTGGTGCTGGTGCTGGTTGCCGTCGGCCAATCCGCTGCCGTAGACGATCATCGAATTGTCGAGCAGCGAGCCATCGCCGTCCCGTATCGACTTGAACTTCTCGAGCAGATAAATGAACTGCTTGAGGTGGTACTCGTTGATCTGCGTGACCTTCTCAATCTTGGCCTTGTCACCCTGATGATGCGTCAGCCCGTGATGCCCCTCCGTGATGCCGATCTCCGGATAGTTGCGCGGGCTCTGCTCGATGGCGAGCAGCACCGTAATGACGCGCGTCATGTCGGTCTGAAACGCCAGCGCTGTGAGGTCGAACATGAGCTGCGAATGTTCCGCGAAATCGTCGGGAACGCTTGCCGCCGGCGCGTCAATCGAAACGCGCTCGACGTTGCTTCGCTCGGCATTCTGAATCCGCTTCTCGATGTCGCGCACCGCGTACAAATACTCGTCGAGCTTCCCGCGATCGGCTCCGCCCAATGTGCCTCGCAAGCCCCGGGCATCCTCCAGCGCCATGTCGAGGATGCTCTTCCGGAAGCTGCCGACACGCTGCCGGCGCGCGGGGTCCTTTTCATCGTCGGGTACACCGAACATGCGCTCGAACACGGCGCGGGGACGAATCTCCGGCGGGTTTGGCGTCGTCTCCGTCCGCCACGACAGACTGTTGCTGTACGCGCAGCTGTAGCCGTTGTCGCAGTTTCCGCCCTGAATACCCTCCTCACACCCCAGTTCGAGCGATCCGAACCGTGTCTGCCCCTCCAGGTGCCGGGCCGCGATCTGATCCATGGAGATGCCGGCCTTGATGTCCTTGCCGTACGTCTTCCTGGGATGCGCGGACGTCAGATACGCTGCGCCCGCGCGCGCGTGATCGCCGCCACCGTCGCCATGCTCCCGGCCGGCATCAGACGTAAGGCCGCTCAGCATCAGCACATCCTCGCGCCAGGGCGCAAGCGCGCGCGAGATTCGAGGAAGGTCAGCGAGCGCTGTCGATCCCAGTCCTCCCGACGGGGTCCAGTCCTCCATGACGATCCCATTGGGTACGTAAAGGAACGCCATGCGGTTAGGGGCAAGCGCTCTTTTGACGGCCTGCGACGCAAACGCGGGGTGCATCGCATCCAGAAACGGGAGCGCGATGGTCGCGCCCAGCCCACGCAGCACCGTCCGACGAGATAGGTATCTCACTGCACTCCTCCACTGCTGCTCCGCATACGGAACGGGCGGCTGTTGACGATGGCCGTGACGAGTGGCACGAACCGGTAGTCATCGCGTGCCACGTCGCGACTGATCCGCTCGACGACCGGCCGGTCCGTCCGCTCGAGCCCGCGTCCGAGCGCGTACGTCATCAGCTTCCCGGTGAAGTTTCTGGCAAACATCGGGGCGTCGGCCCGCAGAATCTGCTTGAGCCCTTTCGCACCCGTGAACGATCGACCATCGGGCAGGGTGCCGGTCGTATCGAGGTCGAACCTGCCGTCCTTCTCCCGCCATGCACCGGCTGCGTCGTAGTTCTCCAGCCCGAAGCCGATGGGATCCATCTGGTTGTGACAGACCGAACAGCTCGGATTCGCACGATGCTCCTCCAACCGCTCGCGCATGGAGGCGGCCGTGCCCAGGTCCTGCTCGATCAGGGGTGGAATGTCATCGGGAGGCGGCGGCGGTGCCGCGCCCAGCAGCGTATCGAGCACCCACTTGCCTCGAAGGACGGGGGAGGTTCGCGTGGCGTACGACGAAATGCTGAGAATGGACCCCTGGGTCAGAATGCCGCTGCGCTGCTCGCCATCGAGCTCGACCCGCTGGAACTGCTCGCCGTCCACTCCCTTGAGCCCGTAGTAGCGAGCCAGCGGGCCGTTGAGGAACGTGAAACGACCGTCGATGAAATCCAGGATGCTCCGGTTCCCCTGCACGATCGCCCCGATAAACAGCAGGGTCTCCTGCCGCATCGTGTCCAGCAATTCGTCGTCCACCGACAGAAACTTCTCCGAATCCGGCTTCGTGCGATCCATGAGCCGAAGATTCAGCCACTGCTCGCCAAAGTTCTCGATCAGCGCGGCTGACTTCGGATCCTTCACCATCCGTTGGACCTGGGCGTTCAGCACCGTCGCGTCGTGCAACCGCTTCTGCTCCGCCAGGCGGAACAGCTCGGCGTCCGGCATGCTGCTCCACAGAAAATACGAGAGCCGTGATGCCAGCTCGTGGTCGCTAATCTGATAACTGCCTTGGCCCGCCGTGGCCTCGGCGGAGGAGCCCGCCCGATCGCGCTCGATGCGAAACAGAAAGTTGGGAGACACGAGCACGGCTTCGATGGCCAGGCGTATCGCCTGCTCCGCCGAGTCGTGCTGCTGCACGGCCTGGACCAGACTCAGAAGCTTCTGCACTTCCTCTGGTGCCGCCGGACGTCGATACGCGCGCGACACGAGATCCGTCACGATCTGTCTGATGCACCCGGGCGAGTACCGTCCGGGTTCGCCACAGATGAAAATTTTCTTATAGCTGGGCGGAGGCGCCGTCGATGGGTTGTAGGGCCCCAGGATGCGCATGTAGTCGACGAACAGCTCCTGACGGCCATCGGCGTTGATCAACCTGAAGGGATCTGGATGGTTCGCCAGATCCGGCCATGACACCCGCAGCGTATGATCGCCGGCGCTGACTTTGACGCGGGCGACGTTGTCTCCGTGTGCGTAGTTGTAGTTGCCGTCGCCTTCGACGAGTTCGCTGTGCGCAGGCCTGCCGTCGATGCTGAAGGTCATCAAAATCGGTGGAAACGCCGTCTTGAGCTTCTCCTCCCGCGCCTTTCTCTCTTCCTCGGTCGGCGGGCGTCGCGGCACCTGCCCACCGCCGGCTCCACGACCTCGTGCGGCACCAGCCGGCGGCTGGTCAACGACGTCGGCTGATGGCAGCGGCACCGCCGGAGCGGCAGCCGCACTCGCAAAGGGACGTCCCGGGCCGACGGGTTTGCCGCGACCCCGATAATTCCCATAGCGCCACCGGAACTCATATTCACCATCGACCGGGAAGTGATGCTTCGCATACAGCGCGCCGCGCATCGAGTACGGCGTCTCGCTGCCTCTCGCGCGCACGTCGTCCTGCATCTTTTTCGGCGTCAGGCTCGCAAGCTGCCCAGGCTTTTCCGGGTAGGCCTCGCCAAACACCGCGGCTCGAGCGACGACCCGCGCAGTGTGGATGTACTTCTCCATGAGCATCGGCGACAGCGTCAACACGTCGCCGATGTTGTCAAATCCGTAGCCGGAGTCGTCCACGGGAAACTCGTCAGCCGGGCGAAGCGAGACGCCCAGCAGATCGCGGATCGTGTTGTTGTACTCGGCGCGATTGAGCCGGCGCGCGGTGACGCGGCCTGGATCGGCGCTCGCTTCGGCGAGGAGGGTTCCGGCTTCAGCCGGAACGATACCAGGCAGTTTTCGAATCCAGCCGGTAACGGCCGCCAGCTCCGACCCGGACAACGGCGCCATCGGACGAGGCGGCATCTGTCCCGCGACCAGCTTGTCGAGGACCTTCTGCCATACCTCGGGTTGTCCGGCAGCCAGCGCCGGGTCGCGAAACGGCTCCAGGCTCAACTCGCCGGTGTGGAGCCGATCGCTGTGGCAGCCAAGGCAGCTCTTCGACAGCACCGGAAGAACCACCTGCTGGAACTCCTCGGGCGTGGCCTGGGCCGCGGATTGGCCCACGAGGCTGCCGGTGAACAGGCCGCTGCCGATGGCGGCGCACGCGACTACCGCCCCGAGCGACCTCCGCCAATTCATCGTCGGCACCCTAGAGCACATCGTCAGCCTGATCGCTAGAACCCCAGCCGGATCCCCAGTCGCACATACCGTTCAGAGTACTCCCGGCCGACATTCTGTGTTGAATTAATTACCCCGAACCCGTTCAGGTTTCGCACACTCCCGTCCGGATTCAATTGCAGGTTCGAGACGTTGGTGTCGCCCGGGTTCGCGAAGGTCGGTCTGTTCATCAGGTTGTAGACCTCGAGCCTGAGCTGCACGGTCTTGGTCTGGCTCATAGCCAGCGTGCGCATCGCAATCAAGTCGATATTCCTGACACCTGGCCCGCGCAGGCTGTTGAAACTACCCGTTCCGAACCTGGCCTCGGGGACGGGTCGGAACGCGGTCACATCAAAGTACGGGGTCGTCGGGCCCACTCCCCCGAGGATCTCCACCGTGTCCTTGACTTGATCGGCGAGCTGGGGATTCCCCGGCGCGTTCAGCGTCACCGTGCTGGCCGTCACCGTGAAGGGCGCGCCGGAGTATGCCGTAAACATCGTGCTCAGCTGCCATCCACCGACGATGTTGCCGAGGATGCCGCCATCTCTGAGAAATTTTCTGCCCTCGCCGAACGGCAACTCGTAGACAGCGGCCAGATCCACTTTGTGTGGACGGCTGTTGCCAACCCGGGTGCCGCCCCCCTGCACCGCCTTGTTCCGGTCCCAGTACTCGGGGATCGCGATATTGCCGGCCCACCAGTCGGTAGACTTCGAGAGGGTATAGGCGGATGTGAATTGGAAGCCGTTGATCATCCGGCGGGTCGCGCTGAGTTGCAGCGAGTCGTAATCCACACGGCCGAGGGGCCTGAACACGTTCATATTGGAGGTCGTCCGCAATCCGTTGGCAAGGCCAGGCTGGTTGAAGGGCTGACTCAGCGGCCCCCCGCCGATTTGCCCGTAGTTCAGGTTCTGGGTCTGGCTCATGTTCTTCTGGCGATTGGCGACGTACCCCACCTGGACACTCAGCGAATGAGGAAAGAGCCTCTGCACGGTGACGTTCCACGACGTAAGGGTGCCGCGGTTGTACTCGTCTATGACCGTGGTCACACCCGTGCCCGGCGGCAGGCTGACCGTTCCGACCGTGAGATCCAGTTGCGGCACCCGCGGGACACCATCGGTTAACGTGCCGACAGGCGAGAACGTATTCGGGCCGGTCTCACTCAAGGAGATGATCTTCGGGAAGGATTGCGCGATACCCCCCGCGCGCGTGACGTCGTTGCTGCTCTGCGGGTTGCGCGAGAAGCCGATGCGGATGACGGTGGACTCGGTGGGGCGGTACGCCAGGCCGAGCCGCGGTGTGAAGAGATCCGCCTGGACCTTGATGTCGCAGACCTGCTCGTTTGCGCCGGGAAGGCCGCAGAGCTGCATCCGATTGGTCGCGAAATCGAAAATCTGGAGACCGCTGTCGGTGCGTTTGGGGAAGGGATAGTATTCCCAGCGCAGTCCGACCGAGGCCGTCATCTTGCGATTCAGTTGCCACTGGTCGCGCAGGTACACTCCGTAGGACGAGCTGCGAACCGTCGCCGGCAGATCGGGACTCTTGGCCCCTTTGGTGTTCAAGAGAGGCGTCATCCCCTCGGCCGTGCGCGCAGAGGGCAACCCCAGGAGGAATTGCCCGAACTGGTTGTAGATGTTGGGCGAGGCGCCGCCGTTCAGCGCGGTGGCCCCGCCGTTAAAGGTGAATGTCCCCGCCTGGGTCTCGTAGTGGTTCA
>JANNJO010000346.1:0-3761 GCA_031395755.1 Acidobacteriota bacterium | reverse complement strand
GCCGCCGTATTCAGCATTGAGGACGCCCCTGACGACCTGCACCTCGGCGACCGCCTCGATGCTCATGATCTCGATCTGGTTGTGGGCGCCGTGGTTGCCCATGCCGCGGTTTTCCATGCCGGCTTGTGCGTTGCTGCCGTCGACCGTGACGGAACTGCCGCCGTCGCCGACGCCGTTCACGCGGAAGGCCCGGCCGCCCCCTTGGGCGCTATCGTTCGAACTGACACCCGGGGACAGCATTACGAGGTTCTGTAGATTCCGCCGCGCAACCGGGATCTCCGTCACCTCTGAAATGGATTGGACCTGCGCGGTCGAGCTCGTCTGAACCATAGGCGCGCTCTCGACCACGGTGACCGTTTCCGCCAGGGTGCCAACCTCGAGCGCATATGTCTGCCGCACGGTCTGACCGGCGCTGAGGGTCAATCCACGACTGTCGTACGTTTTGAACCCTGCGAGCTCGATTTTGATGGCATACGGTCCTGCCGGAAGCGCCGGCAGCGCGAACTCACCGCGTGCATCCGACACTGTTTCTCTCATGAGATTAGTGCCCTGGTGAGTGACGACGACGTTCACGCCCGGCAGGATCGCGCCGGAACTGTCCTGGACGACGCCATATAACGTCGCGGTCGTCACCTGGGCGCGAGCGTTCCCAGTAGACAGCACGAGGGTTGCTGCGATCACGAGACCGATGGCAAGAACCCGCGGAGAGGTTGTCATGTTGACCTCCGGACTACAGCCGATGATTTTTATGGTCGTTTTTTAGCACCAACATTGGTGCAGTGTCTACCGCCAACGTGGTCATGATCTTCTGACGCACCATTCAGCGCCGGTATGCGGCGAGACGGGCTTTGAGCTCCGCCACCGTCGCCGCATGCCTCGCGTCCTGCGCCAGGTTCATCGTTTCGCCGGGATCGCGCTCCATGTCGTAGAGCTGGGTCCCCTTCCGCCCCTCGTCCCATTCGATATAGCGCCAGCGGCTCGTCCGCACGGCGTAGCCGTTTCGCGCCTGCGTAAACGCGGCATCCTTCACTGAGGCGGCCGGGTCGTCCAGCATGGGCGCGAGACTCACGCCGTCGAGCCGGCTGGAGGGCTTGATGCCGGCAAGCTCGGTGAGCGTCGGATACAAATCGACGAGCTCGGCGAGGCCGCGCGCCGCCATGCCGCGGGCTTTCGCGCGCGGCGCCGCGATGATGAGCGGCACGCGTGCGCTCCCCTCGAACAGACTCCGCTTCTGCCAGAGACCGTGATCGGCCAGGTGATAGCCGTGATCGCTCGTAAAGACGACGATCGTGCTGTCCGCGAGTCCCAGGCGTTCCAGCGCGTCGAGGACATGGCCCACCTGCGCGTCCATGAAGGTCGTCGACGCCCGGTAGGCCTGAATAGCCTCCCGCCGCTGGTCGTCGGTCATGGCGTCCTGTTCCTTATGGCCGCTCAGGTACGCCGCTTCCGGACGCTGCAATCGATCGTCATCTGAGAGCCGCGGCAGCTCGATCCGGTCTCGCGGGTAGAGGTCGAAATACGCCTTCGGCGCGACATACGGCGTGTGAGGACGATAGAACCCGACGGCCAGGAAGAAGGGCCGCGTCGTGTCCCGCTTGAAGCGTTCGAGCAGCCGGACGGCTTCGACGGCGGCAATGCCGTCGGTCTGCTCGGAATCCTGTCCCTCGTCGGCCAGCCAGCTGAGCGTCGCCCCGAACTGGCCGGGCAGCAGCGAAAAAATTCTGTGGTGGCTCTCCCGGTCGCGCCCACGCGGATTGATGGTGAGGTCCCACGACGGGTAATCGTCGAGCCCGGCCGTGCCGATGTTGTTCGGCACACCGTAGTGGTAGAGCTTGCCGATTCTGGCGGCGAGCCAGCCGTTCGTGCGGAATGCCTGCGGCAGCGTCACCGCATCGGGCAGCGTCTCGCGGAAGTGCGGCGACATCGGGTTCTTGCCAGGATTGGCCAGCACGCCCGTGGCGTCGGGGCGCCTCCCAGTGAGCAGCGACGATCGGCTCGGGCTGCACAAGGGGTATTGATTGTAGGCGCGGTCGAACCGCACGCCGCGCGCCGCCAGCCTGTCGATGTTCGGAGATCGAACCGTGCTGCCGTAGGCGCCCAGGTCGTTGTTCAGATCGTCGGCGATGAGGAACAGGACGTTCAGTCGAGGCGGCTGCGGCTGCGCCCGGACCACCATCGAGACGGCAAGGACCACGACCGCGAGAGAGCCCAGCAGCGTTCGAGACATCGCGAACCTCCGAGCATTGATGCGGGTGTGCCATGTAAACGAAGAGGTCGCCGGAATCGGATTCCGACGACCTCCTCGTTTAGAACGTCAGCCTTGCTTTAGAACGTCAGCCGCAGGCCGATCTGCCCCGTTCTCGTCGACGCCACGCTCGTAATCTGCCCGAACGTCGGCGCCGTGACGGTGGTGTTGGGGCTGTTGTATTGCCGCCAGTTGAACACGTTGAACGACTCAAAGCGAACCTGGAGCCGGGTCTGGCCGCGCAGGGTGAACGACTTCGCAATCGTCAGGTCCACGCGCCGACGGCCGGGGCCCTGCAGCTGGGAGGAGTTCTGGTTGCCCGGCCGTATCGTCGCCCGCGTGATCGGAGAGGTCGGCACCAACGTGTACGCGCTGCGGTCGAGGTACTGCAGCGTATCGCGCCAGTCGTCGAAGATCTGGTTCCCGCCGTTGTAATCGGGCCGGCTGTTCCTAATGCCCGACGCCTGGGTGATCCGCAGCGGTTCGCCCGTTCGGAAATTGAGCACGCTCGAAACCTGCCACCCGCCGAGCACGCCGCCCAGCACGCCCTGGCGGTCGGCCAGCCACGGGATTTCGTAGACGGCCGTGCCGGTCAGGCGATGGCGGGCCTCGCCGATCAACGGCGAGTAGTCGAGGTCGAGGCCGGGATTGAAGAAGTCCTGGGTGTTGTTGTACCCAGAGCCCGAACCACCATCACCGATGGAGCTGTTGAAGTTGCTCACCAGGTTGCCGCCCTGTTGCGACCAGCCTTTTGACAACGTGTAGTGCAGAGCCAGGTCCAGGCCGTGGAACCGGTTGAGCCTGGCGTTCCCCTCGAACGCGTTGTATACCATGTTCTGATCGCTGGTGACATACCACCCGCCGGGGTTAATGGCCGGGTTGGGCCGGGCGCCGGTCACCCGATCGTAGGCGTCCGCCAAGTTCCCCAGGATCGGCAGGTTCTTCCCGCTGGTGTGGACGTACCCCGCCGACACCATCGCCAGGCGCCCGATCTGGCGCTGCACGTCGATGGTGGCCTGCACGGTCTCGGGACTCTTCATGTCGGTCTGAAACAAATAGTAGAGGTTCTTCTGGCCCTTCGAGTCAGCGATCACGATCGCGTTGCTGTCCTCCGGATACTGCGGCCAGTTGACGCCGCGGGCCAGGGCCTCAACGCGGTTCCAGCCCTGGCGGACCGGCGAGAAGGGGCGTGCGACGGCGTTCTGAAACAGCGCCATCAGGTGGCCGGTGGTGAAGACTCCGACCCCTCCGCGCACCACGGTCCTGCCCGCTTGATCGACGGTCCAGGCAAATCCAGCACGGGGAGCAAGGTTCATCCCATCCGCGTCGATGACGTCGTGCAGATCGCGCGGCGCGCCGAAATCCTTCTTGCGGATGTCGCTCGGATTGTTCAGGTTGTTGACCTCCGCGGCGTCCGCGGGGTCGGTCGACAAGGATTTGTAGCCAAACCCCGGGTAGTAGTCGTACCGCAGACCCACGTTGAGCACAAACTTGTCGTTGACCCGCCAGTCGTCCT
>JANNJO010000311.1:0-16261 GCA_031395755.1 Acidobacteriota bacterium | reverse complement strand
GACGACCGGCGATTGGACTTCCAATCGACAGTCGACATTCGCGAATCCGTGAATCTGCAATCTGCAATCTGCAATCTGAAATCTGCAATGGCTAGACGGGGATCTTGAGCACCTGCCCCGGCCTGATCTTGTCGGGATCGGTGAGCTGATCCTTGTTCGCTTCAAAGATCCGCATGTAGTGCTTGGCGTCGCCAAGGTGCTCGCGCGAAATCGCGCTCAGCGTGTCGCCTGATTTCACCGTGTAGGTTTTCATCGAGGCCCCCGGCGCGCCGACGCCCGGCTTCACCTTGATGTCGGCGACCACGTCATTCTTCCAGTCCGGCACCGTCTTCAGCGCATCCCAAATCGCGTTCTTTTCCGCCTCGGACGTGACCGTGCCCTTGAAATGCAGCTTGCCGTCCTTTTCCTCCGCCCCGCCGTCCATTTTGTAACCTTTCGCCGTTTGAATCGCGTGGTTGTACTTCTCACGTAGCGCCATTTGCACCTCCCATTTCTCCCCTGATGTGCAAACGCACGGCCACGCATCTCCGTTTTCTGGATATCCGACCGATCCAGTCCTATTTATTTACTTGACCGACTAAATCGGTCGGATATATCCTGACTTCTGAAATTGAGATCGGTTCTCATTTATGACCAACACCTTACCGTTAGTGCTGCTCACGGCCGCCCTCGTGGTGGCTGCGGTTCAATCGTCAGGCGCCCAAGGGCGCTCCGCAACGCTCTCGGGCACCGTCGTGGACCCGATGGATGCCGCCATTGCCAACGCGTCGGTGACGGTTCGGCGGGATGCGGCCGGTTTCGTTCGGATCATCGCCGCTGACGGCCAGGGGGCCTTCCAGGTGGCCGACTTGCTGCCAGGGGAATACGCGGTGACCGCGACGAGCGTCGGATTCACGGTCGCCTCGGAACGCCTCTCGCTGCAGGCAGGCCAGACGCGGCAAGTTCAATTCAAGCTGCGGCTCGGCAGCCTCAATGAAGACATTGTCGTGCTCGGCCGAGAAGTGGCGGGGAACAGCGAGCGTCTTCGGCGCCTCCCCGGTTCGGTCGACATCGTCGATCGCGAGACGCTGCAGTCTGCGCATGTACTGACCACGAACGAGGCGCTTCGGAAGATTGCCGGCGTCAACGTGCGCGACGAAGAGGGGCTCGGCCTGAGGCCGAACATCGGTATCCGCGGCCTCAACCCGACGCGCTCCACGAAGGTCCTGCTGCTGGAGGACGGCATTCCGCTGACCTACGCTCCGTATGGCGACAACGCGTCCTACTACCATCCGCCGATTGAGCGGTTCGAGCGCATCGAAGTATTCAAGGGGGGCGCTCAGATCGGGTACGGGCCACAGACGATCTCAGGACTGGTGAACTACATCACGCCGACGCCACCGTCGCGCAGCGCGGGCGCGGTGCAGCTGGCGGGCGGCAATCGCGGCTACCTCAACGGCCATGCGAACTACGGCAACACGGTCGGCAGGACCGGCTTCCTCTTCGATTACATGAGGAAGCAGGGGGATGGGGCGCGGGAGAATCTATCCTCCGAGCTCAACGACGTGAATCTGAAGCTGACGCAGAACGTCGGCGCCAAACAGACGTGGACGCTGCGCAGCAACTACTACAGCGAAGATTCGAACATCACCTACTCGGGCTTGCGCCAGGCAGAGTACGACGCAAACCCGCGAGCGAACCCCTTCAAAAACGATTTCTTCTTCGTCGACCGCTACGGCACGTCGGCCACCCACGCCTACACGCTGAACGGGAACATGGCGCTGACGACCAACGCCTATTTCACGTCGTTCCGCCGCCATTGGTGGCGGCAGTCGAGCAACTCGGGCCAGCGTCCGAACGATTCCGCCGATCCCAACTGCGGCAGCATGGCCAACCTCAGCACGACGTGCGGGAACGAAGGCCGGCTCCGTCAGTACTACACGTTCGGCGTCGAGCCGCGGCTGCGCGTCCATCATCGGACGTTCGGCATCACCAGCGAGGCCGATTTCGGCGTGCGCGTGCACTTCGAGCAGCAGGATCGGCGGCAGGAGAACGGTGCGACGCCAACGGCGCGGTCGGGCGAGCTGGTGGAGAACAACCTGCGCCGGAATCAGGCGTACTCGACCTTCGCGCTGAACCGGTTCCTCTTCGGCAATTGGACGTTGACCCCGGGTGTGCGCGTGGAGCACGTGAAGTTTGAGCGGACGAACCGGCTGGCCAACTCCGGTAGCGGGGTGAGCGGGACCACGACACTGACGCAGGTCATCCCCGGGATCGGCCTGTCGCACTCGCTGGGCAACCGCGTGACGGCGTTCGGAGGAGTGCACCGCGGGTTTGCCCCGCCGCGCACCGAGGACATCATCACAAACCAGGGCGGCGTCGTGGATCTCGATCCCGAGTTGAGCTGGAACTACGAGCTTGGCGCTCGTACCGAGCTTACGCGCGGCGTGCGCCTTGATGGCACGTTGTTTCAAATGGATTACGAGAATCAGATCGTGCCGGCCAGCCTCGCCGGCGGCGTGGGCGCGACGCTCACCAACGGAGGTGCGACGCTGCACCAGGGAGTCGAGGTTGCCGGCCGGATTGATTCGGCGCCCATGGTGAGCTCGCAGCACAACCTCTCGTTGCGGCTGGCGTATACGTACGTGCCGGTCGCGAAGGGCACCGGCGTGCGGTTCAGCAACATCGCTGGATTCTCGAACGTCAGCATCAGCGGCCATCGGTTGCCGTACGCACCGGAGCACATGCTGACGCTGGGCATCGGCTACGCGCAGCCGTCAGGACTGGACGTGCTGGTGGAGGCCGTGCGCACGACCGATCAATTCGGCGACGATCTGAACACCGTCGCGCCGACCCCCGATGGGCAACGCGGCCTCATTCCCGGCTTTACCGTGTGGAACACCGCGGTGAACTACGATCTGGGGCGCGCCACGATGTTCTTCACTGTCAAGAACCTGTTGGACGATACCTTCATCGTGGACCGCGCGCGCGGCGTACTTCCGGGCAGCCCGCGCCTGGTGCAGATTGGCGTGCGGGCAAGGTTCTGATGAGGCGCGCGCTTTTGATGATTGTGGTGGCCGTGGGGGCGTTGCCAGCCGCTCTGCATGCGCAGGTCGATCGCGACCAGAACGTGTTCAACGCCAACATCGCGAGCGAAGCCGAGTTGCTGCCGCTGCCCCACATGACTCCAGAGCTGGCGAAGACCATCCTCGAGCGGCGGCCGTTCAGGAGCGTTCGGGATCTCGATGCTCTGCTCCAGCCCCTTTCGCGTCAACAGCGGTCTGAGCTGTACGGCCGGTTGTTCGTGCCGATCAACCTCAACACTGCCACGGACGCCGAGATCCTGACGATCCCGGGCATGGGTCAGCGGATGCTGCGCGAGTTCAAGGAATATCGACCCTACAGGTCGATGGAGCAGTTCCGCCGCGAAATCGGCAAGTATGTGTCCAGGCAGGAAGTCGCTCGCCTGGAACGCTACGTCACGATCAACTAGCCCTCCTGGTCTGGGACCGTTGCTTTAACCGCGAAGCTGGCGCAGCGCCTCTTCCCAGCGCGCAAGTTCGTCGAGCATTACCGTGGCGGCTTTCTGGTGCAACTCGCCGCCCGCGAAGCGGCCGTTATCCATGAGCTTCGCGACAAACGGAATCGTGACGCCTTCGACGATCGGGACCATCTTCAAGGTGGTGATGACCAGCTTGGCCGCCTGAACGGCTCGGCAGCCACCTGATACGCCCCCGTAGCTCACAAATCCGCATGGCTTGTAGTTCCACTCCACGTACAGGTAATCCAGCGCGTTCAACAGCGCCGGCGCCATCCCATAGTTGTACTCAGGCGTGACGAAGACGAACGCATCGGCTGCGGCCACCTGAGCACTCCATGCCTTGGTGTGATCCTTTTGATATTTCTGCAGCCGCGGATGATTGGGCTCATCGAGCATCGGCAGGTTGACAGCTTTCAGATCGACCAACTGACCGTCGAACTTCGCGTGCTGCTTCACCTCGTCGAAGACCCATTCAGCGACCGGCAACCCGACACGGCCCTCACGAGTGCTGGCGATGATGACGCTGAGTGTCGGCACGCACTTACCTCTCGCGGAGAAGTGCTTCTTTGTCGGCGCGCGACAGGCCCTTCACCTCGTACTCGCGCTTGAGTGCTGCGCTGAGCGAGCGGCACTTTTCGGAATAGACGAGGGCGACCGGCCGGCGGGTCGCGGTGTATTTCGCGCCCCGGCCTGTGTTGTGCGTGAGCGCGCGCCGTTCGGGGTCGCGCGCATAGCCGGTGTACAGGGTGCCGTCCGAACACCGGACGATGTACACGAAATGCATGTCAGGCATTGTAGTACATGCGATAATGAGGAGTGTCCGGTGCTTCAGCCGGACGTTCACTCCCAGTGGGGGCGCTCCGGTTTCGACGGAGGTATGGACTCGCGGGATGCATGCCGAGCACCATTAACTCGTTAATCTGATGGAACATCCGTTAACTGCGGACAATCAGTACGCTCTCGCTGCTTAATTAAATAAGCAGTGACGTTCGCCCTGACCTCGCCTGGTGGCTGGGGGCCGAACGACATTAAACAGGCTGGCGTCCGAACGGCGGCTCGGCGTTCGGAGGTGAGACATACCGGGTCTGGTATCCAGCGGTTTTTAGCCGTTTCCTCACGCTGGGTACGAGAAATCAGAAGCGGATACGCATGTAGATTCCTTCGACGACGTGCTTTCGGACGCGGGTTCGACTCCCGCCGCCTCCACCAACCTTCGCGCGTGAATGCAGGCGAAGGTTGCCCGCCGTAGCTTTAGCGAAGGCGGGCCTGCTCAACGAGTTACGCGCTACGGTTGGCAAGCCAACCTAAGTGCGAGCTGAGTTCCTTCATCCCTGTTTTCCCGCCGCCTCCACTATTTCTCCACGGCCATGCTGCTCGTGTCGGTGCCCGTCTCCAACAATCGAATCGCCGCGTCGAGTGCCGCAGATTGGCCCGTGTGGCCGCGCGTCACACCGCACACTGCACGATCTTCTGCGAGATCGACGCCACCACGCCAGCGGGGAAGCTGCAGATGCACATCCTCGGGGCGATCGCCGAGTTCGAACGGGCGCGGATTGCCGAACGTGTGAAGGCTGGTTTACAGAGGGCGAAAGCCGAAGGCAAGCATCTAGGAAGACCACGGTGTAGGATTTCTGCAGCAGACTTGGCGCAAAGCGGTCATCTGTCCGTTCGGGAAGGAGCGCGGCTACTGAACGTATCCGCCTCGGTTCTCCATCGAGCAAGACACAAGAATATGACGCTGGCTGCACGCTAGACGACGAGTACTCGTGATTGATCAACAGCACGAACTTAACCGGCCGGTCGGCGGCCACAAGAGGCCGGCGCTGCTTGTTCTAGTCCGCCACGGACAGAGCGCCAGGAACCTGGCCAAGCGTGGCAATACGTATTTTTCGGATGCAGAGACGCGCGACGGTCTTCGTGGCGAACCCGATCATGTGACACCGCTCACCGAGACCGGCTTAGCGCAAGCGCGTGACGCGGGGATTTACCTGCGAAGCACCTTTGGCTGCTTCGATTATCTATACCACTCAGGCTACCAGCGAACGATCCAGACGGCGGAAGGCATCCTGTCGGCTTACCCACTCGACGAGCGAGCACAGATGCGCGTCCGTCATAATCTCTTCCTCCGTGAACGGGAAGCGGGCTACACGTTCGATATGACGACGGAGGAGGCTAATACGGCGTTTCCGTGGCTGCAAGAGTATTGGGAGACCTTCGGACGATTCTTCGCCCGGCCGCCGGGCGCAGAGAGTCTCGCGGACGTCGCGCAGCGCGTGTACATGTTTTTAGGAATGCTGTTTCGCGATCGGGCCGATCAGCGCGTGGTGGTCGTGTGTCACGGCGGCACGATGCGGATGTTCAGGTTTTGGCTCGAACGGTGGACATACGACGAGGTCGTGAAGCGGTGGGACACAGACACGATTGCCAACTGCGGGGTGGTCACCTATCGCTACAGTCCCGAGGCTGGTCGCTTAGTCTTAGTTCCACCGGATGTCTCTAGGCTCTAGACCCTGGGCGCGCATCGAGTCCCCGGACTGTTCCGCAAACCTCTCCAATTTTGCGGGACCCTTCGCCTGCAAAAACTAAGTTATGTTCAGGTCTGAGTCCCCTGGTGCCCACATATCCAGGGTCTTCGTGATGGCATGCGCCTCGCCCGTGCCGATCCGGGACCGATGTCTCAACCGCCGAAAGTCCTCGATCAAGCGCGACAAGCGATCCGGCTGCGTCACTACAGCCGGCGGTCCGAGCAGGCGTACGTCGCGTGGATTCGGCGGTTCATCGTCTTTCACGGCGAGCGTCATCCGCGAGAACTCGGGGAGGAGGACGTCACGGCATTTGTCTCCATCCTCGCCGTTCGCGGCGTGAGCGCGTCCACGCAGAATCAGGCGCTCAGTGCGTTCCCATGCGAGGATCTCAATCCCGGCACCGATCGCCGTGCGAAAGCGCTGGCGAACTCGGGAGCTCGGCGTTATATGTCACCGATCCGCCCGACTATAGTCTGCCGCACGACGGAGCTGTGACCTCACGACAGCGTTTTGAGTGAAATCGCGTTTTTAGTGATTGACACATCACACAATGTCAGGCATGACTACTCCAGCCTGTTCGCGCTAAGAGTAGTACGGTGCACGTTCTCTTTGGCCCAAACCGTGTGAGCAAATAAAAGTTTCATGTTAGTGAGGTGGACAATGTCAAAACGAATCGGGTTTCCATTTTTGATCACCGCTTTAGCAATCGTTTTCCAAATCGCCATGGCGGGCACCGCACTGGCACACTATCCGACGATCACCGCGGCGGCGATCTGCGACACCAGCACCGGCACGGTGGTTATCCGTTACACATCCACATCCTGGAGCCCCAACCCTGGTGAAGGAGAGAATCCAGAGATCGCCATCGTATTTAACAGTAGTGTGGTCGTCGCTACTGGCGCATACCAGTATCCTGAGAATTCCTTCTCGGGCTCTGCGCCAGCACCATCCGGCGCACAGGTGACAGTGACCGCATACGCCGTAGCCAACTGGGGCAATGGTACTCCCGGTGGACAATCTGCATCCACGGTTGTCGCCATCCCTACCGGCTGTGTGCAATCTGGCTTCGGCCGTTTCACCGGTGGCGGACATCAGTTACGTGTGGACGGTGTTCGAGTGACTCGAGGCCTGACAATTCACTGCGACCTGCTGCTTTCTAACAATCTCCAAGTCAACTGGCTCGGTAATAGCTTCCATATGACAGCGCACTTGATCACCGTGGTGTGCTCGGACGACCCCAACATCATTCAAGCGCCGCCAGTAGCCCCTCTTGATACGTTGATTGGAGTGGGCACAGGCCGGTACAATAATGTCGATGGTTTCACAATTAAATTCACCCTGGTGGATGCTGGCGAGCCTGGCGTCGATGACAAGGCGGCCTTATTGATCTACGAGACGGCAAATCCTGCCAACGTCGTGCTTGATGTTCCTCTGCAGTTGCTTGACGGAGGAAATCTACAAGCTCATTACGATCAACCACATAAATGAATTCAAAGCATGCTTGAACGGTATGGAACTCTACGTAGCTAAAATAGGAGACGCGAGAAGGCGGTATCCCAACACGACGGTGACCGCCTTCTTGTGATTCGTATCGTAAATGTGCGAGATCCGCAGCCTCCGGGAACCGATCGGAGCATCGGCGTTCGCTGTCAATTCCTGAAGCCCGGCGGCACTGACGGCCCAGCCCACGATGCGCGAATACGAGAAGGCGCAAGATCGAGCAACGGTGTGCAACGGATTCTGAGAAACGGCGCACCACGAACGACCAGCCGAGAAGACAGCCGATCCCGTTTTACCGGGGTCGGCTGCGATCGGCGTCGACGCTCGTCTGCCTCTTAATCTGCGCGTTGATGGTCGACGCACTGAGAAACGAGCTTGACAGCCAAACTGGCGGCGAAGCCTCTCACCGGTTCAGGTCTGGTAGCCCTTTCCAACTCAGAAATGAGTAGGTAGAACTACCAGACGACAGTCCGACCTGTTCAATCCGCTTCATTCTCATCTTCCTCAAGCTCTAGCTCGCCTCCAACCCTTTGTGTGCGGCGCAGTATTTTCGCAACGGCGTTACGAGTGGCTGGCACTTCTCGCCAATGACGCTCAACTCTTCTAAGACGACCGCAACGAAGTGTGGGCGGGTTTGAAACTTCTGGAGCGGCCCGGCGATACTGAGACCCAGCTCCAGAAAGAACATGTACAGCCCACACGAGCCCGACCGGTGCTCTATAGAGCTGCGCGGCCACAGAGACCACCCTTCGATATGCTAGAGCGAACGTGCTGACCCTCCGTCGCAGAAACTGGGCGTATTCCATACCTGTCGCGATTGCCTCGGCAGGCATTGTTTTGAGAATTCAACAGTGGTACCACTCGCGAACACTGTGGCTGGATGAGGAAATGGTGTTCCTGAACATCCGCGACCGGATGTTTTCGGAATTCGCCGGACCCCTTTGGCTGGACCAGAGTGCACCCATCGGATGGCTCGCGCTGCAGCGGACGGTGCTTCAGCTGTTTGGCACGACCGACAGAGCCGCCAGAGCGCTGTCAGTCTTGTTCGGCGTGGCTACGCTGATATGCGCAGCGTGGGTCGGCATCCGGTGGATGAAACCGATTGGCGCTGCATTGTTCGTTCTGCTCTGTACTCTCGGCCAGTGGATGACCTTCTACGCCCTCGAAGCCAAGCCATACGCCGGCGATGCCTTTTGGGCGCTCCTGCTGCCGGCGCTGGTTGTGTGGGCAACAGAGGCGGTAAAAGACCAACCGTCTGTCACGTTACGTCGCTCGTTCGTCTGGTGGTTGACAGCCACGGCGGGTCAGTGGGTCTCGTACGGCGCGATATTGGTTGCGCCGGGCTGTGCAGCGCTGCTGTGTGCGGTTGCCTGGCGACGAAGCGGCCGGCACCGCGCGTTGGGTGTCGGGCTTCAAGGGCTTCTATGGCTTGCATCGTTTTCCGCGCACTACTACCTGGTATTGCGGCATGCCCTGGCAAGCGACGTTCTCGTCGACTACTGGGCATCGGGAATGCCGCCGGACGGTGCAACGGCTGGCGGCGTGCTGGCCTGGCTCACGCAACAGGCCGAGCCGCTTGCCTCCCATCCAGGTGGCACCACGCTTTGGCTGAGCTTCTGGGCAGCGGCCGCCTGTGGCGTCGCCTTCTCGTTTCGCAATCGGCCGACGCTTGCCCTTTCCTGGCTGATTGTGATTGTCACTGCTTGGGCCTATGCAGTCGTCGGACTGGTTCCTTTGAAGGATCGCCTTGCATTCTGGATACTACCGGCGCTGTACGCCTCGATTGCTCTTGCCGCGGATGCCTCGCTCGACCTTGTCAGGGTTGGGCTGACTCGACGCAGCTTGCCCGCCTTCGCCCTCGCCGCGCTCACGGCGATAGTCATATGGCCGCTCTCTGCTGACATGGTGGAGCGAGGACGAGGCCACCTGATACTTCGCCCGGTCGACAACCATGGTTTCAACGATAGGGTGGCCATGCGCTATCTCATGATTCAGCGCCAGCCTGGTGATGTTCTGATTGCCACTCACTTTGGGCTGCCTGCGGTCTGGTGGTACGGGAGAATCGACATCTCCGACGCGAATGCTGCCGGGGGCCGGTATGCCGGGGACGGCGCTCCAATTTTCGAGCTCACGCATGCCTGGCCGGATTCCCAAACCTGCCAACGCATCCAAGGGCAAACTCAGCCGCAGCGCGCGCTCGCCGGCACGCGCCGAGCCGCTATTTTTTTGGGATTCGACTCCAATATTCCTGCGGGGTTGCAGGAATTGACCCTGAATACCTTCAGTGAGTTCTCCCGACTCGTGAGCTTCAGGCTGATCGCCAACGAAGGCGCCGTCGCGATATTCGATTTGGAGTCGCCACCAGAGCCGGACGCGCTCGCGACTCGGGCAACGTGGCGCCGCGACGTGTCACCCGCGCTCGATGGGTGTGTGTCACTACGGCCCGCTCGGCGATGGTGAGAAACGCTGTCATGATGCGCCCTTTCGTTCATTTCCGTCCGTTCCGTCGTTGTTCTTCATGACGCGCTCGCAGCTGGCAGTCACGTTGCTATAGAGGCCGTCAGAAGGAAGGACGGGCGATGACACGCTATTTCGGTTTGATGCTGGCGGCAGGGGTTCTGACAGGCTCGATGCACCTGAGCGCCGATGAGGCGGTCTCGATCACGGTGAGGCCGGCCGTCGCACACGTGAAGGGCAACGCGCAGGTGAAGGTGCTCGTGGCGCGCCACGAACGGAATCGCTCGCTTGTCTGGGAAGTGGACGGACCGAACTATTATCGCAGCAGCGCCATGGATCTCGATGGCGCCTCGTCGCCGCGCAGTTACTTCTTCATGATGCGCGATCTGCCGGCGGGTTCCTTCGAAGTCCGCGCGAGCGTGCGCCGCAACGACAACACCATCGCGATGGATCGCAGCAGCATCCGTGTCATCGGAGGGCCGGGCTTCGACTAAACGCTGACGCGCCTTGACTTACGGCGATCGGGTCCCGATAATCGAAGGAAGGTGCTGCTTTCAATTGTCCGGGACACTCTCGTCGGCGTGAGTGTCCTGGGCGCCCTGGTTCTGATCGATCCCGCCACACCCCGCGCCGATCGGGCGGCCGACGTTGTTGCCGCGACGCCCACCCCCACAATTCATCCGCCGGTCGCGCGCGACGCGGCACACCTCTGGATGGCACCCTCTGCGTCGGATCGGACGGTCGCCGCGGCCAATCCTGCGCTCATACATCTCCAGGCGGCGCTTCGCCTCTACGCTGATGAGAAGTACGAACAGGCGCTCTCGCGGTTTTCCGCCGCCGCGACACCGAAGTCTCCACTCCGCGCCCATGCCCAGTACTACGCCGGCGTCTCTGAACTGAGGCTGCGCCGATTCGATGATGCCCGCCGGCGATTTGCCAGGCTGAAGGACACCGAAGGGTTCGTGGGAGAAGCCGCGGCCCTCGGAGAGGCGGAGGCGGCACAGGCCGTGGGCGATCATGATGACGCCGTCGATATTTACGAAGATCTCCTCGCCGAAGGGGCGCCGTTGGGCAGTGGGGACGCGCCCGCCATCTGGTTGAGTCTCGCCAACGCCTCGCTGGCCGATGGCGACCGTAAACGGGCCGCTGACGCCTTTCTCCACCTCTACTACGAGTTTCCGATGAGCGAGCATGCCGCTCAGGCCGAGGGGCCGCTACAGACTTTGGCCGAAGTGCAGCAGATCGCGACCGGGAATGCCCGCTACAAGCTCGAAATGGGCCGCGGCGAGCGCTTGTTCGGCTCCCGACGGTATTCCGACGCGAAGACCAGCTTCCTTCGCCTGAAGCCGCACGCCTCAGGAGATGCCGAGGAGGTCGTGAGTCTGCGTCTCGCGGAAATCGACTACTTCCAGGGACGGCACAGCCAGGCGCGCGAAGCGCTGCGTCCGTACCTGAGCGCCGGGTCCCGGCAGGCGGAGGCCCGCTTTTTTTATCTGATGGCGCAGCGCGGGCTGCGTGAGTTCGAGTCGTTCGATCAGCTCGCGCGCGGACTCGCCAGAGATTTTTCCGAAAGCACCTGGGCCGAGGAAGCGCTGAACAACCTGGCGACGCACTACATCCAGGAAGACAAGGATGACGAGGCCGATGCCGTGCTGCGCGAGATGTATGCGCGTTTCGCGCGCGGCCGCCACGCCGAGCGTGCGGCCTGGAAGGCGGGATGGACCGCATATCGCAGCGGCAACATGCGCGACACGGTTCACTACTTCGAGTCGGCGGCGGCGAATTTTCCGCGATCGGATTTCCGTCCGGCCTGGCTCTACTGGGCGGCGCGTGCGCGCGACGCGATGGGCGATCGTCCCGGCGCGATTGAGCGCTATCGGCTGACGCTGGCCGACTACCAGAACACCTATTACGGACGGCTGACCGAGCGTGTCCTTAAGACGCATGGAGTGGCGCCCGGTCAGAGCAACCTCGTCTTTGCGCAAAGCCCGGCGCAGCTCGCCGAAGAAGACGACCATTTTCCGCCGACTGAGGACACGATTCGCATGCTGCTGGCGCTGGGTCTCTACGAGCCCGCGGTGAAGGAGCTCGAGTTCGCTCGCGCGAAGTGGGGAGAGTCGCCGGCCATCACGGCGAGCATTGCCTGGGCCCACAAGCAGATGGCCCCGTCGGAGTCTGGCACGCGCCAGTTCGCGCTGGCGAGGGGATCGATTACGCTGATGAAGCGCGCGTATCCCCAGTTCATGGCGCGCGGCGGCGAGCAGTTGCCGCACGAGATCCTGACGACGATCTTCCCGCTGAGCTACTGGGACTTGATCAGGAAATATTCGACCCAGAACGACCTCGATCCCTATCTGGTGGCCGCGCTGATGGCGCAGGAGTCAACCTTCGTGCGCGATATCCGATCGCCCGCGAATGCCACCGGTCTGATGCAGCTGATGGCGCCCACGGCCCGCCAGTACGCCCGGAGATTCAAAGTCCGCTATTCATCGAGTCTGCTGACCGACCCCGAGTTCAGCATTCGCGCCGGGACCGCCTACTTCGCAGACAAGATCCGCGAGTTCGGCGCCGTACATCTTGCGCTGGCCAGTTACAACGCCGGCGAAACGCCGGTGCGGCGGTGGCGGCGCGAGCGCCCGGCCGACATGCCGCGCGATGAGTTTATTGACGACATCCCCTACCCAGAGACCCAGCAGTACGTGAAGCGCCTTCTCGGCACTGCCGAAGATTACCGCCGCCTGTACGGATCGAACTAGACAGGGCTGAAGCCTTGTATAATTCCCGGCGATGAAACCCCGTGGCTCAAAAAAGGCGACCCAATTTACCGAATCGGTCATCCGGGAGATGACCCGGCTCGCGCAGGAACATGACGCGGTGAACCTGTCCCAGGGGTTCCCCGATTTCGCCGCGCATCAATCGATTAAAGACGCCGCATGCGACGCGATACAACGCGACATCAATCAATATCCCATCACGTGGGGGGCGGAGAACCTCCGCGAGGCGATCGCTGCAGATTTCACGCGGCGATATGGGACCACGGTCAGTCCGGCGCAAGTCACGGTGTGCTGCGGCTCTACTGAAGCGATGCTCTCGACCCTCCTGGGGGTGCTCGACCAGGGCGACGAAGTCGTCATCTTTGAGCCCTACTACGAGAACTACGGCCCCGACAGTATCATCTCCGGCGCCGTGCCTCGATTCGTGCGGCTCCGCGAGCCGGACTGGATCTTCGACGCGAATGAGCTCGCGGCCGCCTTCAACGACCGCACGCGCGCCATCATTATCAATACGCCGAACAACCCGACCGGAAAGGTCTTCACGAGGGAAGAGCTGCAGTGTATCGCGACGCTGTGTCAGAAGTGGGACGTGCTGGCGATCACCGATGAGATCTACGAGCACATCATCTACGACGGGCACACGCACGTGCCAATTGCGACGATTGACGGGATGGCCGATCGAACCGTCACGATCAACGGGCTGTCGAAGACGTTCAGCGTGACAGGATGGCGCGTCGGCTGGGCGATCGCGCCGGCTGATCTCGCCGGACCCATTCGCAAGATGCACGACTTCCTCACCGTCGGCGCGCCGGCGCCGCTGCAGGAAGCGGGTGTGACCGCGCTGGCGATGCCGGACAGCTATTACACGGAGATGGCGGCCGGCTACGCGCGGCGCCGCAGGATGATGTGCGACATCCTCGAGCGCCACGGGTTCAAGTTCAAGCAGCCGCAGGGCGCCTACTACGTGATGACCGACATCGCGCACTTCGGCTTCGACTCCGACATCGAGTTTGCCAGGTACCTGGTCACGGAAGTGGGGGTGGCAGTGGTGCCTGGCAGCAGCTTCTTCAACGACCGCAACGCCGGGCGCACGAAAGTGCGGTTTGTCTACAGCAAGAAGGACGAGACGCTCCGCGAGGCGGATACGCGCCTCGCGAAGCTCGCCGTGCGCGTGTCTCGCTAATAGCGGACGACGCCGCCGAAGTAGATCCCCTTCATCTTGAAGTCGCCGCGGTCTTTGTCGACCAGATAGCTGACGTCCAGGCTACGGTAGCCCACCTGCGCGCCGACGTAGTCGTTGAAGTTCACCGTCCCGTAGAGATCGAAGTCGAAGTAGTGGGCCTTGTAGTTTTCGCTCACGCTGTCGGGCAGCTTGATGCCGACCAGCTCCCCGGTAATCGAGATGTTCGGGATGACATACACGCGCGCGATGCCGCCGATGTTCGGAATCGGTGCTTGCGCGTGCACGAAGTCGGTGCCGATCGGCGCCTGCAGGTTCACCTGCACGTCGGTGAACTTCGCCTGCATGACGAACCCGACAAACCATCGGTCGCGATACAGAAAGTCATACTCGTAGCCCACCAGCCACGTTTTCCACGACAGGTCGGTCGTCACGGGGAGGTTGATGCCGTAACGGACGCCGTTGAACACGAAGTCGCGATGAACCGTCGAGACCGAGCTGTAGGATATCGGCAGGTAGTTGATGCGGAACTTGTGCTTGCGACCGGGCCGCAGCACGAAGCGCAGCTCGCCTATCCGCCTTTTCTGGATGCCGAGGTCCTTCACCGCATCGATGTTCGTGCCGATGATGCCGAGCGCCTCGCTCGCGATCTTGAGATCGGGTGTGGGATTCCACAGGGCGCCCGCTGCTTCGATGTGGTACCGCTCGCCGGTCGCCGGATCGGAAAATGGAGTGGCGGCGAATTGCGCCTGCGCCGCAGCCGGCATCAACATCACGTACGTGAGAAACAAGCCGCTCGTCAGCGTTCGTCTGGACGTCATCTGCAAACCTTAGCACGCTATACTGAATTGTACCAGTGACTCCGGTTCGCCGTCTTTTCCCCTATGTCCGACGCTATCGGCGCGAGTACGTCCTGGGATTCGCCTCGCTCGCCTTGTGCTCCAGCCTGTTTGCGGTCTCACCCCTGGTGCTCCAATACGCCATCGACGATCTGTCTGTCGGCGTCACGCGGACCAAGCTCGCTACCTACGCAGGAATTCTGCTGCTGCTCGCCGGCCTGGCCGGGTACTTCCGCTATGAGATGCGGCGCATCATCATCAGCGCGTCGCGCGGCTTTGAATACGACCTGCGCAACGACTTCTTCGCGCAACTGGAGCGCCTCCCGATCTCCTTCTACCACGAGAATCGCACCGGCGATTTGATGTCGCGCGCGACGAACGACCTCAGCTCGGTCCGCATGATGGTCGGCCCGGCCGTGATGTACCTGGCCAATACGCTGATTACCGCCGTCGTTAGCCTGTCGCTGATGTTCTCCCTCGACGTCCGGCTCACGCTCATCGTCCTCATCCCGCTTCCGATCGTCTCCATCACCGTGAAGAGGTTCGGAACGGCTATACACAAGACGTTCGAGGAGGTGCAGGCGAAGTTGTCCGATATGAGCGCGGTCGTCCAGGAATCGCTCACCGGCGTGCGCGTCGTGCGCGCCTACGGGCAGGAGCAGGCCGAGATCGATCGGTTCCGTCGATCGAATCTCGATTACCTCGCGCGTAATCGGCAGCTCAGCCGCCTGCAGGGAGCGTTCTTTCCGACGATGTCGCTGTTCCTGGGGGTCAGCGCCCTGCTGGCGCTGTGGCTCGGGAGCCGCGATGTCGTCAGCGGCCGCATCACTGTCGGCGAGCTCGTGGCCTTCAACGCGTATCTCGCGCAGCTCGCGTGGCCGATGATCGCGTTCGGCTGGGTGACGAACCTGCTCGAGCGCGGCATGGCATCGTGGAAGCGCATGCTGACGGTGATGGACACGGTGCCGGCGGTCAGAGACGAGGCAGGCTACGGGCTCCCGGCTACGGGCTCCCGGCCGATCACGGGTTCAATCGAGTTTCGAAATTTACGTTTCCTCTACGGCACCCGGGAGGTGCTGACGAACGTGTCGTTCTCGGTGAAGGCCGGCGAGACGGTCGCCATCGTCGGCGGCACCGGTTCGGGCAAGTCGACGCTCGTGAACCTGCTGGCGCGCCTGCACAATCCGCCGCGGGGCTCGGTGCTGATCGACGGCAGGGACGTGCGGGACATTCCGCTGGCCGAGCTGCGCAGCGTGATCGGGTTCGTCCCGCAGGAGCCGTTTCTGTTTTCGGACACGCTCGCCGACAACGTGGCGTTCGGATGGCGTGGCGACGCCGCGGGCCGGGAACAGGCTGTTTCCGCGGCCGCCGAAATTGCCCAGCTCAGCAAAGACGTACGCGACTTCCCGAACGGCTACGACACGATGGTGGGCGAGCGTGTCCGAAAACAGAAACGGCTCCTGCGG
>JANNJO010000361.1:0-3537 GCA_031395755.1 Acidobacteriota bacterium | reverse complement strand
CGGCGCTCAGCGTGCGACGGCGCCGTCGGCTCCAGCGCGTGGTTGGGCCGCACCTGCGAGCTTGACGGCCTCGTACAGCGTTTCGGGCGCGATGTCCGCCCCGTTCGGCCACACGACCGTGCCCCCGTCGATGAAGAATTGTTGGAAGTAGCTCCGATCCTTCAGCGGCTCGAAGATCGGCCCTTCGAGCCAGCTCTGAAGATCGATCGTGCCCTGCAGGTTGTCACTGAACGTGAAATGAATGCGAAAACTACCCTCGTACGTGGCCCGAATCACGGACGGCAAGAAGTCCATGGGCTTAACCTCTATTCAAGCGGTGCAATGCCGTTGAGCGGCTGACCGGCCTTCATCTGCTCCCAATTCGCCAGCAGTTCGGCCTGATGCAAGACCGCCCATTCCCGGATCAATCGTAACGCCGTCCGGGATTGGATGTTGCCGATCGTCATTTCGCCGGAAAAGGCGAATTTGCCCTGTTGGCTCTGATGCTCGGCGTGGAAGTGTCCCGGCTCGTGTTCCTTGTAGTACATCCGGATGATGATTCCAAAGAACACGGAAATGATGGGCACGAATTGAGCATAGCATCGTCAACGCCTCCCGTCGGCCCAACGCCCGGCTTCAGCCGCGGCGGCCCATCATCGCGCCCGCCGCCGACGGCTGCAAACGCTCCATCGACATGAAGCTAACGGCTCGTGAAGCAGGGTGCCAGTGACTGACGCGCGGTCGATGACAGGTCGCCGAATCCGAATTCGACCGTCTCACCAGGAAACAGGTCGCGCACAATCAGCGACGACGACGGCAGGGACACGATGGGAACGACGTACGCGGCCAACCCGCTGCTGGCTCCCACGCCGTTGCCCATCCGCTCCTTGCCTTCGACGCGATAAGGACCATGCGCCGTGCCATCGACCGTTGTGGTGAAACTACCGAGCCGTGGCTCGGGCGACCATGCGAGCTGAATGGATCCCTCGCGTGAGGCCGCATCGCAAGTAAAGACCAGCCGGTACGATTCAGCCATGTCCGGCTTGCGTCGCACTTCACGAAGGACACTGGCCGACGCGATCGAGGCCGGCGCCCCCGCGTTCGTCGCCGGGCCTATATGCCAAACGGTCGCATTCTTCGCCTGAGCGGCGAGCGTGGTCGCCAACATGAATGTAATCGCCTGGTCCGGCGGTGCGATGCCTGCCGCCATGATCGCGCCGCCCTCCAACTGCTTCGACACCTGAGCCTTGGCTGTCGGATCGGATGATGCACGGGTCACCGTATCGAGCGGAAGCCCACCCGTCAGCTTCGAGAGCATCATGGCAGCCAAGCTTGGTGCGACGGCAGCCGTGTTGAAATGTTGCAGCGTCAGTCCGCCGTTGTTTGCTATGTCGTTGTGGCAGACCGCACAATGCTTCTGCACGAGCGCGTTCTGCTGCTCGACTGACATCGCGGTTTGCGCAGACACCGACGCCCCGAATGGCACACAGCCCAAGACCGTGCTGATGACGACGACGTGGCCTTTCTTCATGTTGCCCCTCTTCGGACGCCTATAAGTAACGCCCAGCCGCCTAACTATTAATGGACCTGACGAGAGCACTCGGCACGGGCGGGCTGATCAAGCGCCCGCCGCACGGTCATCCCCCACGGTCATCCAGTCCATGTCCTTGACCGGCCGCATCCTAGCACGTCTGTTCGTGGCCGCCTGGAACCCGCAAAGGCCCGCGTAGCCAGCAGCGTAACGCTGGCCGTCAGCCTTCTACGACGGCCGATTGCTGCGAGCGATGCGACGTTCACAGGGGCGCAGGAAACGACCGGAGGCGGATAACTCGCTCATGGTAATCGGTTTGTGGCCGAGCCTACGTGGCATCGTGAGTTCGAGAGCCTGCAAACGTCGCAGTGAATGGGGCGCGAGAAAGACGGCACCGTTATCGCTGGTCGCCGACGCAGCCCGACAACGGCGGAAGGATGAACGCTCTTGCAGGTGCGGCGCTACAAGCGATCCGCCGGGCTCCTGACCGCCATCGCGCTCCGGTTGAGGACGTGCGTATAAATCATCGTCGTCCTCACGTCAGCGTGCCCGAGCAACTCGTGGACCGTGCCGAAGTCTTGTGGTGTTCGTCCAGGATGATCGAAGTTTCTGCGACCGAAAATGGCCGCACGTCGATCAAGTATTGCGATCCGCGCTTTAGGTATCGCGCCCACGCTGTTCGGCGTCGTAAGCGGGCTCCGGCGGCTGTGACGAGCGCGTTCTGTCCGCCGACTATGGCCGATCGTCCGACCCAATCGGCCCAACCCAGGGTTTCGGAATGAACAGACTCTCGAAGAGGGCCACCGCATAGCGATCGGTCATGCCCGCCAGGAAATCGCGGGCCGCCGCGTCAACCCCCTCCTCGGCAATCGTGCGCTCGTCGAGAAACTCCTTGGGGCGCTCGCGAATCTTTTCCCAGAGCCCGCCGAGAATGCCCGTGGCCTTCTTGAACTCGGCGGTCGCCGATTCGTTCTCGTACACGGCGGCAAAGAGAAACGTGCGGAGCTCGAGCGTGGCGCTCAGAACCTCGGAGCTCATCCGGATTTCGGCGAGGTTGCCGGTGAACGTCGCTTCGACCACGTCCTTGACCATGCGGCCGATGCGCCCGGACGAGCTTTGGCCGAGCAGCTCCACGGCGTGCCTCGGTAAATCTTCCGCCCGCAGGATCCCCGCCCGCTGCGCATCGTCGATATCGTGATTCACATACGCCGCGAGATCGGCGACGCGCACGATCTGTCCCTCCAGCGTCTTCGCGCGCTGCGACGGCGGCATGCCGACGGGTGAGCCGCCCTTGCCCTTCGAGTGATGTGCGATGCCGTCCCGCACTTCCCACGTCAGGTTCAACCCCTGGCGGTCGTTCTCCAGGACGTCGACAATTCGAAGGCTCTGCTGATAGTGATTGAACCCGCCGGGAATCAGCTCGTCCAGCACGCGCTCGCCCGCATGCCCGAAGGGCGTGTGACCGAGATCGTGCCCCAGCGCGATCGCCTCGGTGAGCTCCTCGTGGAGCTGCAGCACCTTCGCAATCGTTCTGGATATCTGCGCGACCTCGAGCGTGTGGGTGAGCCGTGTTCGGTAGTGATCGCCAGTGGGAGCGAAGAACACCTGCGTCTTGTGCTTCAGCCGGCGGAACGCCTTCGAATGCACGATGCGATCGCGATCGCGCTGAAACGCGGGACGGACGTCATCCTCAAGCTCCTCGCGCAGACGCCCGCGCGTATCGGTCAATTAGGCAGTACACCGTTCGTTCGCGTTCTTCACAATGCCACAATTACCTGTCGCTGACAACGCCAGTCTCAAAGCCTACGTCACGCATCTCTCGCTGATTATTAATTCAACCTATTTGAGCAGAACTACGTGGACAATCCTCTCTCATCCTGCATGTGTAAATACAGGGGCGTCCACAGGAGAGCAAAGTTCTATAGGGGGGGAAAATTTGCAAAATCAAGTGGTTAGGTAAGTAAATTGTAGAAGTTGAAAATGTTAGCAAAATCTAGGGGAAACCAAATGCTTCCCCTTGATGGCCC
>JANNJO010000260.1:0-1631 GCA_031395755.1 Acidobacteriota bacterium | reverse complement strand
GCCGCCTGATCGTCAACCTGATCGGCACGGCCGTGCGCGCGGGGTATTTTGGGTAAACGGGCTTCCTGCCGACCTCAACGGATGAGATGCTCGCTCCGACCGCTATGCCCCGGAACCTGACGGATTGTACACGGAAGCTGTGGTAGAGTCGAGGATGGGCGCGGTAGCTTGGGGCCAAAGGGCCAACGCTCCGTTTCCCATCCCCGCTCATCGAACCGGACGTGCCGATCTCCGGCATCCGGCTCTCCGACTGGCTTCACCGCAAGGCACACGGCGTGGCACATCAGGCAGGCGTTCGAGACGCAGTAGGCCAAGTTCTCCGTAGACAACCTCGAAGGAGAACCGACGCGTACCGCGCCCTGCCACTTTGTGCCGTCTGGCGAGGAAGTCGCGCACGCGCTCGTAGACATAGTGGTCAACGCCACGGAATGCCGGCCGTCGCGTCCCGTGGCAGAAGTAGTTCGACCAGCCGCGCAGAGCTCTGTTCAGCGTGTCGCGCACGTCCTGCCATGGTCCGTTGTTGCCTGGCACCAGCAGCGCCCGCACTTTTGCCTTGAGCCGTTGCATGCTCTTCTTGGACGGGCTTGCACCCACATACCATTGGCCGTTCCACCGGTAGGGATAGTGAGGTCCGAACGAGAAGCCGAGGAAGTCGAAGCGCTCCTGTCGGGCATTCTTCAACGAAGTCTTGGCCTCATTGATTGCCAGCCCGAGCTTGGTCATCACCGCCTTGGTCCACGCCAGCGCCTCGGCCGCACGACCGCGGCTGAGGATGACGAAGTCGTCGGCATAGGCGACGACATGAGCACGGAAAGCTTCGCTGCATCCGCTGAGACGCCAGTGCTTCAGAAAGCGGTTCATGTAGATGTTGGCGAGCAGCGGGCTCGCGACGCCGCCTTGCGGCGTGCCGCGCGTGTTGCCTTTGCCGCCGACAATCCTCCGCTTCCCGTCGCCATCCCGCTCCTCGACCGGAGCCTCGAGCCACATCTTGATGAGGGCCAAGACGTGCCGATCGACGATGCGTCGGGCCACGCACTGCATGAGATCCCGGTGCGGAATGTTATCGAAATACTTCGATAAATCAGCGTCTACCACGTCGCTGTAGCCCCGGCACAGATGCCGGTGCACATCCTTGACTGCATCTACCGCCCCACGTCGGGGACGATAGCCATACGCAGTGTCCTCGAAGTCGGCCTCGAAGATCGGTTCCAGCACGAGCTTGGCGGCGGTCTGCACCACCCGATCCCGGATGGTCGGAATGCCGAGCGGTCGCTCGCCTCCGTCCGGTTTCGGGATCATCACCCGCCGCACCGGATCGGGCCGGTACGTCTTCGCGACCAAGTCCTCGCGCAGGCCCGCCAGCCATGCCTCCAGGCCCTGCGCCTCGATTTGCGCGAAGCTCACCCCGTCAGCGCCCGGAGCACCCGCATTGGCGCGGGCCAACCCGTACGCATGGCGCAGAATGTCCTCGCGGCAAATCTTGTCGTAGAGCACGTAGAAGCGGAAGGCAGGCTCCGCCTTCGCCTTGCGATAGAGCTTCCTCTGAAGGCTCCGGATCTTCTCAGGTGTTGCGAGGCTCATCGCCAATCACCTTCACCTCACCATCTTCGAAAGCGCACCAGAAGTCAGGG
>JANNJO010000237.1:0-10030 GCA_031395755.1 Acidobacteriota bacterium | reverse complement strand
CGCGGTCTGACGCGAAAGTCTTGATCACCGGAGAGACTGGCGTCGGCAAAGAAGTCGTCGCGCGTCTCCTTCATCAACGCAGTCACCGCGCGTCGGGCCCTCTCGTGACCGTCAACTGCGCGGGCGTGCCCGACTCGCTGCTCGAGAGGGCCCGACGCGCGGTGACTGCGTTGATGAAGGAGCCGCGCGACGACTTCTTTGCCGACGCCAGTCTCTCCGGTGATCAAGACTTTCGCGTCAGACCGCGCGGCGCAGTCGATGTCGGTCTCGATGCTGCGGATCGCCTCGCTCCGGCCTATAAGCCGGACTTCCGGTCGAGCTGAAAAGACAGAAACGGCGCGCTGGCGTTCAAAAGACATCGTGGGAGCAGACATCCTACCAGACGGAGAAGATCGTGATCAACAAACTTGCACAGAACTGCCGAGACAATTTGTCGCAGGGGCGAACGCCAGAAGCCGAAGGGGCTGAGCGACTTACAAATTTGGTCTGGCGCCGGGAACGACGGGTACAATGTAGCGCGCATATCCCGCCGGGAGTCGGCCTTTCGGCTTCCGGTCTACGCCCCAAAGTCACCCCCAGTCGAGACTTTGTTCCGCCATCGCTAGCCGGCCCAGAGACTTCCGCAAGATCCATCCGACGGGACCAAAGGGAGGGTGTCTCTGCAAGCGCTTCATTTCCAACGAGATGCCGCGCATGAGGCCGGGTGGTACCGCTGGAGATGTCCTTGCAATTTCCGCCAAGGCTTGGACTTTCTCAGGGGCGGGAGCCAGCCTGGTTCTCGTCGTCGGTTGCTGCGGTTTAGTGAGCACTAGAAGATGAAGCAGAACGGACACGTTCAACTCATCGGCAACAGCACAGTGATTACCGAGCTCAAGGCCGAGCTCGAGCGCGTCGCCCGGTCGGACGCGAAGGTGTTAATCACGGGCGAGAGCGGCGTTGGCAAGGAAGTCGTCGCCCGGGCCATCAACACGGCAAGCCCGCGAGCCAACGAGGCCTTCGTGCCGGTCAATTGCGCCGGCATTCCCGAAACGCTTCTGGAATCGGAGCTCTTCGGTCACGTCAAGGGCAGTTTCACCGGCGCCTATCGCGACAAGCCCGGCAAGCTCGAGATGGCCGACAACGGGACGATCTTCCTCGACGAGATCGGCGAGATGACGCTGCGCATGCAGGGTCTCTTTCTGCGCTTTCTCGAAACGGGAGAGATCCAGAAGGTCGGTGCCGAGCGCGTCAGCATGGCCACCAACGTGCGCGTCATTGCCGCAACGAACAGAAATCTCCGCGACCTCATCGCTCAGGCGCAGTTCCGCGAGGATCTCTTCTACCGGCTCAACGTGATCCACCTGATCGTCCCTCCCCTTCGGCAGCGGCGCGAAGACATCCCGGCCCTCGTCGAGTTCTTCCTGCGTCGCTTCGCCGGCCCGGAGTTGGCGGCGAATGGTCACGGCAACGGCAACGCCGGCAACGGCGGGAACGGGTCGTCCGTCGTGGGCGCGGCAAATGGCAACGGCGCGAACGCCTACCGCTATATCGCCCGCGCCATCTCCCCGGGGGCCGTTTCGGCCCTCTGCGAGTACTCGTGGCCTGGCAACGTCCGCGAGCTCGAGAACGTCGTCGAGCGCCTGGTGGTGACGGGGCGGCGCGAGGTGATCGACGTCGACGACCTCGGCCCCGAGATCCGCACGCCGAGCTCGATTGCCGGCCGGCCGCGCAGGGAGCGGCGTCGGACGATGGCCGACGATCTGTTCAAGAAGCTCGTCGAGGACCGAGAGTCGTTCTGGACCAGCGTCTACCCGATGTACATGAATCGCGAGATTACCCGCGGCAACGTTCGGGATCTCGTACACAAAGGGCTAGAGGAAGCGCGTGGGAACTACAAGATCGTGCTGCGGCTGTTCAATATGGACGCGCGCGACTACAAGCGATTCCTCAATTTTCTTCGCAAGCACGATTGTCAGTTGCCGTTCAAGGAATACCGGCAGTAGCAAGTTCTCAGAAACCGAGCCGTCATAAATGAAATACTCTCTACCAATACAAGGAACGCTGACCGTGGTCGCCGTCTTGGCGCTTCGTCTCGGATCCCTCGTTGGGGCCCAGGGCCCGACGGCAGCGGCCCCAACGCCCATGCCGGCCGGCATTGCGCCCCCCGCGGATTACGTCATCGGACCTTCCGATCAGCTTTCTATCGTTTTCTGGCGTGACAAGGACCTCACGGCGGACGTGGTCGTGCGGCCTGACGGTCGAGTCTCGCTGCCGCTGCTGAACGACATCCACGCAGGTGGGCTCACCCCAGACCAGCTGCGTCAGCGGGTGACGGAAGAAGCCAAACGATACGTCGAAGATCCGACAGTCACCGTGGTGGTGCGTGAAATCAAGAGTCGGAGAGTGTTCATTACGGGTGAAGTGGAGAGGCCGGGGGAATTCCCTCTAGGCGGCCCTACGACGGTACTTCAGTTAATCGCCACCGCCGGTGGCATCAAGGAATACGCCAACAGAGAAAAGATTGTCGTTCTCCGGACCGAGGCCGGCCGCGAAGTTTCTTACAGGTTCAACTACAAGGAAGTAGTCGCGCAGAAAAACCCTAAGCAAAACATTCAGCTCAAGCCGGGCGACACGGTCGTTGTTCCTTAGGTCCAGCAGACCCAATGGCTTCTCCCAGCACGATCCTCATGTCCGCGAGCCTCGCCCTGGCTGCACTTATCGGCAGTTCGCGGCCGGCGTACGGCCAGACGGCCCGATCTGACCGCCCTTATCGCGGCCTCTTCGGGAGCGCGGGCACGAACCAGAGTGGGCAAACGCTCGAGTTGAACTGGTCGATGCTCGGCGCCAGAGACGATAACGTCACGACCGACTCAGGGGCGCCGACCGACCCCCGGTTCCAGGTCGGAGGAGTTTATGGCACCGGGGACACATCGCTCCTCTACTCGGCGCGCGCAAAGTATGTGACATTCAGCGCGCTCGTGGGGTCTGGAGGCCGCTACTACCCCACCCTTGGCGAGTTGAGCGGCTTCGACGGCCACGCCGTGGGCAACTTCTCCGCAACGATCGGACAACGGATGAGCATCCGAGCGACCCAAGACCTGCGCTATCAACCGTACTATCAGTTTGCCTTTCCAGCCGTACCGGCGGCGCCAGACGTTTTGACAACGTACTCGAGCCACGACGCCGTCATCTCCCGGCGCTCTTACGAAGCCGCCGGTCGTTTTGGGTTCGAAAGGCGGATTGGCGGTCGGTCCGCGTTTCTCGTTGACTACGACTACCGCCGGACCACATTTGCGACGACCGACGAACGCTTCTTCTTTCAGCAGGGCACGGCCCTGTTCAGACACGGCATCACCCGCAACGCCTCCCTCAGGTTGGGTTACGGCTACGGGGAAGCCGAGAACGTCGATGCGGAGAGCAGTTTCGCCCTCGCCAATCACACACTCGACGTCGGTGTCGATTACCAGAGGGCGCTCTCCTTCTCGAGGCGTACGACATTCAGCTTCAAGACCGGGTCGGCCATCATGGAACAGATGGGCGAGCGCAACTTCCAGGTCACGGGCGACGCCACCCTCGCGCGAGAAATCGGCCGGACGTGGCGTGCCACCGCCAACTACAACCGGGGCGCTCAGTTCAGGGCCGGCTTCCGCGACCCGTTTCTGGCCGACACCGCTCAAGTGCAGTTATCCGGTCTGGTGACGCGGCGCCTCAACGTTCACATGGGCGGCGGATATTCAGCCGGACGGCTGGGCTTCGGAAATCTCGCCAATCCGTACTCCAATTGGACGGCGACGACGGGGATGCGGGTGGCGCTCGGGAGACTGTTGTCTGCGGATGCAGAGTACTTCTACTACCGGTATAGGTTCGATTCCAACGTGCAACTCCCTTCAGGCTTACCCAGCAATCTGAACCGCCAGGGTGTTCGCGTGGGTCTGTCCGGTTGGATGCCACTGGTTCGGTGACGGGAGCGATGTGTTGATCCCTGGTAAGCAGTATCGCCCGGAAGATTTGTTTGTCATCGCGTGGCGGAGAAAGTGGGTGATTGTTGCCCCTTTTCTCGTCATCGGGGTTGCGGTGGCTGCATGGACCCGCGTTCTCCCTGATCTGTATAGATCGGAGACCTTGATTCTCGTGGTTCCGCAACGCGTGCCCGAGTCCTACGTTCGGTCGACGATCACGGCGCGAATCGAGGACCGGCTCCAGACGATCCGGCAACAGATCCTGAGCCGTCCACGGTTGGAACAAATCATTCTGGACTTCGATCTGTACGCCGAGGAGCGAAAAACGCAGGTCATGGAGGACGTTGTCGCGCGCATGCGCGGGGAAATTGAAACGCCGATTGTCAAAGGTGATGCATTCAGCATTGGCTATGTCGCCAAGGAGCCGCGTACGGCCATGCGGGTCGTCGAGCGGTTGGCCTCCCTTTTCATCGACGAGAACCTTCGCGACCGGGAAGTCCTGGCCGAGGGCACGAACCAGTTTCTCGAAGCACAACTCGGAGATGCCAAGCGGCGCCTTGTCGAGCACGAGAGGAAGCTGTCGGATTATCAGCGGGCACACGCCGATGATCTTCCCAGTCAGCTCAATTTCAATCAGCAGGCGCAGCACAACGCCGAGATGCAGATACAAGCGGTCGTGAATTCGTTGAATCTCGACCGCGAGCGGCAGGTTCTTCTCGAGAGGCAGCTTGCCGACGCCGCGGACGCCGATGCCATCGAGTCTGTGGACGCTGTGCAAGCGGCCGGCGGCGACGTGCGCGCCGAGGGAGGCGCGTTGGAACAGCTGGTTGCTGCGCGGGCGGTCCTTTCAGCGCTCGAGGCCAGGCTCACCCCACAGCACCCTGACGTTGTACGGCAGAAACGGCTTATCGCCGACCTGGAGGGACAATCCGTCGCGCAGACGCCGAGCGTCCCCGGGCGTCCGGCTCCAGCCAAAACGGCTGGCCAAGCGGCCCGTGCCAGTCGTAACGCTGAACTGCGACGTGATCTGGCGAACCTGTCACGGCAGATCGCAGCAAAAGAAGAGCAGGAACTGAAGCTGAGGGCCTCGGTGGAGGTTTATCAAAGTCGCATTCATGTTGTGCCGGTACGTCAGTCCGAGATGACTGAATTGAACCGCGACTACGAAACCATTCAGGCGCTCTATCGAAGCCTCTTGGAAAAGCATGAATCGTCGAAAATTTCTGCAAACCTGGAACAGAGGCAGCAGAGCGAACAGTTCAAGGTCATCGAGCCCGCCCGGGCGCCCGAGAGGCCGTTCAGTCCCGATCGACTGCGGTTCAATTTGTTAGGCGCGATGTTTGGTCTCGCGGTGGGTCTCGGCATCGCGGCGGTTCTCGAGTATTTCGACACGCGCATGCGGACTGAGGACGACGTGCTCCTCGCGCTCGGGTTGCCGGTGCTGGCCCTGGTGCCTCATGTGGTCGCGGAGGAAGAGAGGCGAGGGCACCGCGGGCGCAGGCTCGTCGGACGCCTCACCGGTAACACGACGGGACTCGGCCTGCTCGCCTGGGCCATCTGGATCTCGAGGGCCTAAGCGATGTACGAAAGCTTTTACGGCTTACACGCGCGGCCATTCGAGCTGACGCCGGACCCACGCTTCCTGTATCTCACACCGACACACAGCGAGGCGTTGGCCCACATTGAATACGGCCTGTCTGCGCGGAAGGGAATCACTGTCCTCATTGGCGAAGTCGGAACGGGCAAAACGACCGTCTTACGCGCGGCTTTGGATCGTATTCAGACGAGCGGCGTGCGATGCGCGCATCTCTCCAACCCGACTCTTTCCCGCAGCGAGTTTTATCAGCTTCTCGCGATGGAGTTCGGCCTGAGCCCGGAGGCCGCGCTGTCCAAGGCACAGTTTCTGGTCGAGCTCAAGAGCGTCGTCCAGCAGCAGCACGACGCGGGGGGCGTCAGTGCCCTCGTGGTCGACGAAGCGCAAAGCCTGTCCGTCGAATTGCTCGAGGAAATTCGCCTCCTGGCGAATATGGAAAGCGATACCAGCAAACTACTGCAGGTCGTTCTGGTTGGGCAGCCTGAGCTTGCGGACCGGTTGAACGAGCCCGAGCTCCGTCAGCTGAAGCAGCGAATTGCGCTCAGGTGTCTGCTGGAGCCCATGAGTCTCGCCGAAACGGCCGCGTACATCGCGGGCCGTATCCGAATTGCCGGAGGCGATCCAGTACGACTCTTTTCGCGCGACGCCGTCGTCACAGTGTTTGAGCGATCGCAAGGCGTTCCGCGTCTGGTCAGCGTCATCTGCGACAACGCGCTCGTGACAGGATTTGCCAGCGGGGCCAAGCCGGTAGGCCGCCAAGTTGTACTTGAAGTGTGCCGGGATTTCGATTTCGATGCGCTGAAGCCTGAAAAAAGAATGGCTGAGGACACAGAGGGTTCGCAACACGCGCACGTCGGCGAATCACAAGCTCCAGTGTCCGATCCAGCCGAGCCGTCGGAGTCTGCTGAGCCGACTTCGGACCCCAGGCTGTCCATGTTCAACTTTCGCTCGGCCAAGCGATCATGAGCCAACTCGAACGAGCATTGCGAAAGGCTCGGGCAGAGGGACCGGGCGTCGCGCCTGCGCTCGATGACGCGATTCATTCGTCGCGCCTGCCGACAACCGCCTTCGTCTCCCCATGGCCGTGCGACCAGATTGAGATGCCGTTGGAGCCGTTGGAGCAGGTGGTATCAACCCCGGCGGCGACGCGCTCGGCCAGGGCGCCGGTGCGTTCTGATAGCTCCCACTTCACTGGATTCAATCTCGCTGTGATCGACAAGCTTGCTGTCGGCGAGCGCGCGCAGCCTGTTGTACGCGAGCAGTTCAGGAAGATTGTCGCCACGCTTTGTCGCCTGCGGGAGACGCGACCTGTGCGTGTCGTGATGGTGGTCAGTGCGGTGCCTGGCGAAGGGAAGACGCTTACTTCGACGAACCTCGCGCTGACGCTGAGTGAGTCATACCAGAGTCGAGTGCTGCTTGTCGACGCCGATCTGAGACGGCCGACGATTCACCAGCTGTTCGATATCCCCAACAAGGTGGGCCTGAAAGAAGCGTTGACGGCTGCATCCGGCCCTCACCTGGCGACGGTGAGCATCACGGGCAACCTTGAAGTGTTGACGGCCGGGAACGCCCGGCTCGACCCGATTGCCGCTCTCACGTCAGAGCGACTGCGCGAGATGCTGGCCCAGGCTGCCGGGCATTTTGAGTGGGTCGTGCTCGACACCCCTCCGGTCGAACTGCTTCCGGACGCCAGGATTCTTGCAGCCCTCGCCGATGCCGCGATTCTCGTCGTTGAGGCGGGATCGACGAAATGTCAGCCGGCCCAGAAGGCGGTCGAAGCCATTGGGCGCGACCGCGTGGTGGGCGTGGTCCTCAATCAAATGACGAATCTCGGGGAGCGGGCGTACGGCTACTACGGCCATGACAGGGAGGACAGCGCGCGCTAGCAGGCGCGCTCACCATGCCATCTTCACTACACCGTCTGACGGCCCGAACGTCCACGCTCATGGTTTGCGAGACGCTGCTCATCGTGAGCGCGGTGGGCATGAGCACGTACCTGCGTCTGGGGGCGAGCGGCTGGCAGCGCTTTCTCTCGGATGGCGGCCTGATGAAGGCGCTCTTCATCACGGGCATCTGCCAGCTGTGTCTGTACTACTGCGACCTGTACGATCTGCGGGCGGCCGGCGATCGACGGGACGTCTTCGTGCGCCTGCTGCGGGCACTTGGCGCGACGTCGCTGATTCTGGCCGGCGTCTATTTCTGGTTTCCGGGCCTGATCATCGGCCGCGGCGTGTTCCTGTGGGCCGCCGGTTTTGTGATCGCGCTCGTCATTGGCGCGCGAGTGGCCTTCGACTGGTTCTCGACGCACGCGGCGCCTCGAGAACGGCTGTTGATTGTCGGCACGAATCCAGCAGCCGTGGCGCTGGCTCGCGAGCTGTACGAGTGCCGCCGTGAGCTGGGGGTCGAAATTGTCGGGTTCGTCGACTCAGATCCGGCCCGCGTCGGCGCACCCGTGCTCAACCCTGGAGTGATCGGCACGATCGAGGACATCCCCGCTATCGTGCGGGCCCGTGGCGTTGATCGCGTGGTGGTCAGCCTGGTGGACGCTCGCGGGAAGCTTCCGGTCGAGAAGCTTCTGGAGATGAAACTCGCACGCGGGATCACGTTCGATCATCTCGCCTCGGTCTACGAGCAGTACACGGGAAAGATCGCCGTGGAGAATCTCCGTCCGAGCTGGCTGATCTTCTCCCAGGGCTTCCGCAAGAGCCGGCTGATGAAGGCGACCAAACGGGCCACCGATATCGCGGCAGCCGTCGTCGGCCTCGCCTTGCTTTCACCGATCATGCTACTCGTGGCGGCGTTGGTGAGGTTGACATCGCCTGGACCCGTGCTGTACCACCAGAAACGCGTAGGCCAGTACGGTCGGGTGTTCACGATCCGGAAGTTCCGGTCCATGCGCGCGGATGCCGAAGCGGCGACCGGCGCCGTGTGGGCGCGCGCCAATGACGATCGGGTGACGCCCGTCGGTCGATTCCTCAGGCGCACCCGCCTCGACGAGCTGCCGCAGCTCTGGAACGTGCTCAACGGTGACATGAGCCTGATCGGCCCAAGGCCGGAACGGCCGGAGTTCGTCGAGAAGCTGACGCAGGCAATCCCGTTCTACGGGGAGCGCCATGTCATCCGACCCGGCGTGACCGGGTGGGCGCAGGTCCGCTACACGTACGGCGCCAGCGTCGAGGACGCAATGGAGAAGCTGCAGTACGACTTGTTCTACCTCAAGAATATGTCGATAGCGCTCGACATGATCATCGTCTTCGAGACGTTCAAGACGATCATTCTCAGGCGCGGTGCCGCATGACGCAGGAGTCGGGCGCAGACGAGCGCATCATCAACGCGCTGACCATCGACGTCGAAGACTACTTCCACGTCAGCGTTTTCGATGGCCTCGTGCCGCGCGCGCGCTGGGGCGTGCTTGAAAGCCGTGTGTTTTCGAATACCGAGCGGCTGCTGGAGATTCTTGGCGACGTCAAAGGTACTTTCTTCGTGCTCGGGTGGGTGGCCGAGCGCTTTCCTGCCCTGGTGCGCACGATCGCGCAGGCCGGACACGAGGTCGCCTCGCACGGGTTCGAGCACCGGCTGGTCTACGATCAGACGCCGGCCGCATTCCGCGACGACGTGCGGCGCGCCAAGGACATCCTCGAGTTGGCTGCGGGTGTCGAGGTGCTGGGGTATCGCGCGCCGAGCTATTCGATCACCCCCCGGTCGCTCTGGGCCCTCGATGTCCTGATCGAAGAGGGATACCGCTACGACGCGAGCATCTTTCCAATCCGGCACGATAGGTATGGCATCCCGTTGTCGCCGCGGCACCCGTACGTGCTGCATCGCGCCGCGGGCCAGCTTCTCGAAGCGCCCGCGTCGACGACGACCGTGGCCGGACTGAACCTGCCGGTGGCCGGCGGCGGCTACTTCAGAATCCTGCCCTACGGGTGGACACGCTGGGGCATCAACCGCCTGAACGACACCGAGAAGCGATCGGCGATCTTTTACCTGCACCCGTGGGAGATTGACCCCGATCAGCCACGGCTTGCCGCAGGCTTGTTGAGCCGTTTTCGTCACTATCGGAACCTTGACAAGACAGAGGAACGGCTCTTGCGGCTGCTGCACGACTTTCGTTGGGGCCGCATGGTCGATGTGCTGAAACACGCGTGGACCGGCGAAGGCGCCACGACACCGGCGTGGGCGCTGCCCTACCTATGGTGAGCGTGGGGGCAACAGCCGAGCGGCTCGCGGTCGTAGAGCCGCACGAGCGCGCTGTCGAATGTTCGCTCGCATCGGCTTCCGACCGCCCGGCATGGGATGCGTTCGTACGCGCGAGCGCTGACGCGACGGGCTATCACCTGTGGGCGTGGCAGGAGGTGTTTCAAGCAGGCTTAGGGCACCGCTGCCACTATCTGCTGGCGCGGCGAGGCACCGTAGTCACCGGGGTGCTTCCGCTCGTCGAAGTCCGGAGCGCGCTGTTCGGCCGAGCGTTGAGCTCGCTGCCTTACGTGAACTACGG
>JANNJO010000190.1:0-5733 GCA_031395755.1 Acidobacteriota bacterium | reverse complement strand
CACGCCGTCGCGGCGCAGCACGAACGAGTGCATCTGTCGGTGGCAGGGGAGACGCGAAGAGTCTCCCTGACAATGCCATTTACGGGCGAACCGGTCTGGTCGACGACGGCTGCGTAGACGGTCCATTCATCGGCTTGCGCCCGCATCGAGGCAGGGCTGAGAACAATGATGGCGCAGAGCGCCGGTAGGAGACGCACGAACGCGATGCTAGCATGCTAGTCGGAGGTTCGGGCGGAGATCTCGATAAACAGAGGATTGGAGTAGAACCAGAGATCCGTCCATGGATTTTCGCCCGGGATGTCCATCGGCGGCTCGAGGTCCTGAGTGTTCGTGCCCCGGACTCTGACGTAGACGCTGCGGTCCATTCGCGGCAATGTGGTCGTGATGGTGAGAGTTTCTCCGGCGCGGGTCCACTGCTTGCCGGTGAAGCGCGCGATCACCCTGGTCGTGTTGTTGCGGTCGCCGTTGCGATCGGCCACCGGGCCGTGAATCTCGCCGAGGATCAGATCGACGCGCGAGACCCGCGGGTTCTCGCCGCGCGCGTTTGTCGTCTGGGGATCGCGGAAGCGCAGAGTCAGCGTGACGGGCTCGCCTTTGTCGATCGACAGCGTCTCGCCGATGCCGGCGCTGCGGTTCCGGCCCTTGGCGGTGACATCGAGCTCGCTGATGAGATCGCCGGCGACGGCGAAGATGCGGCCGTTGCGCAGCCCGTCGAGCACGCCGCGATAGCTACGCTGCGCGTGGACGTAGGTCTTCTGATACTCGCCCGGCCAGAAATCCGATCCCGGCCGCGCCTGGTCGGCATAGTGAGCGTGGGAGTCGGACGTCGCGAGAATCCAGAAGCGCCGGCCTTCGCCGAGCATCGAATCCCAGAGCCCCCCGACGATCGCCGTCATCTGATCGAAGCCGCCGAGCGTATGGGCGCCGGTGTTTTGATAACTTCCTCGAAAACCGGCGGGTTCGCCCTTCTCGTTCACTTTCTGGCCGCCATCGGATGCGAGCGTGCCCGCCTGATGGCCGGGCGCGCCCTCCATGCCGCGATACACGTCGGGCGCCAGGTCATGATTGTTGCGGAACTCGCGCGGTTCATCCAGCCCGTAGACGCCGAGACCTTTGGCAGATCGGGACGGATGATTCGCGAAGAGCAGCGGAAGCAGGCGTAGGCTCTTCATGTGCTCGAGGGCCCGCTGCGCGTGCGCCTCCTGATTGCGGGTGTGATCGGCGGGCCACGCGTCCTGAGAATCGAAGCGGCTCTCGATCTCGAAGAGCATCGAGGCTTCCTGCTCGCTGTTCGGAATGATCAGCGTATGGTGATCCATTCCCGGCATGTTCAGCTCCATGCCATAGAACTGCAGGATGCGTGGAACGATCTCTCGAGACGCCGTCAGTTCGGCGTATGCGCGGCTGAAGTTCAGCTTCGAGTGGTTGGGTCCGCCGTGGTCCGTCGTCACCATCCAGTCGAGACCGTGCCTCTGGGCGCGATAGGCGTTGATCGGCGTGGCGTACCTGCCGTCGACGCCAAGCGACGGCTCGGGAGGATTCTTCGTCTCGTCGTAGTCAGCGCTCCAGTGGCTGTGGATGTGAGAATCCCCGGCGAGCCAGTGGCGCTCGGTGTCCTGCGCGGACAGAAGCGCCCATCCTCCACACGCCGTGGCGATGATCAAGAGTTGAAACTGCCAGCGTTTCATCATTAGAACTCCAGCCGGACGGAGAACTGCATGCTGCGCGGGTCGCCTGCGAGCGAGGTGATCGTCGCGCGATTGGCCGCGGTGATGTCGGCGTTCGGGTTGCCGAAGTTCGTCCGGTTTGTGAGATTGAAGACGTCATAGCGCAGTATCGCGGCGAGCGAGCCGTTCATCACGATGCGCCGCTGCAGGCTCATGTCGACCGTCATCCAACCCGGTCCGCGAAGGATGTTGCGGCCCGCGTCGCCGAAGGTGCCGGCCGGCACGACCTGGAAATCGGTCACGTTGAACCAGCTGTTCACGGTCTTCTGGCCCTCGGTGTCCGAGACGCGGTTGGGCACCCAGCCTGCGCCCTCCAGGCTGCCCTGCGTGGGCGTGAACGGCCGGCCGGTGTGCGCGGTCAGAATCGTCGCCACGAGCCAGTCGCGCGTGATCGGATTCGTGCCGAGCGGCAGATCGGCGATGAAGCTGCCCACGAAGCGGTGCCGGATGTCGTTGTCGCCCGGCCCTACCCATGCGTCGAGATCGCTGGTGTTCTGCGGGCGCGGCGACGCCGCGGACAGATGCTCCGGCGTGTTGTCGCGCTGATCGCCGATCGTGTATGAGACCCGGTAGCTATGGCCGCGGCTGAAGCGCTTCTCGAGCGACAGATCGAGCCCGCGGTATCGTGATTCGCCCGCGTGATCGCGATACTGAATCGCGCCGAAGTTGGGATACGGCCTCGCGCCGTTGCCGTTGGCCGGCTGATTGAGATTTCTCAGCAGCGTGATGTTGCGGCCGACCGAACCGATCGCGTCGGCCGAGGCGACGAAGCTCGTCGACATCTGCCGCTCCACGCCGATCGCGAACTGGTGGAACATCGAGCTCTCGCCGTCGCGCTGGGCGGTGCGGAGCAACAGCGTGCGGTAGTTGATGTTCGCCACATCGAGGTAATTGGCCGGAAAGCCGTTTCGCAGAATCAGCGCGGGCGTTGTCGAGCCGGCGGGCGCCGTGATGCTGATGTTTCTCAGCCCGGGCGGATTCAGCGAGAGCTGATCCTCGGATCCCATCCGCTCGATCAGGTTGTAGTAGATCCCATAGCCGCCGCGGACGACCGTCGCGGTGTTCGCCTTGTACACGATGCCGAGGCGGGGGCCGACGTTGTTGCGATCGGGTGTGATGAGCGAGCGATCCTCGACGCCGCCGTCGGCGGCGTAGTAGAGCTGGCCGGTGGCGGGATCGAAGTTCGCCAGCCGGTTTTCGGCATCCATCTGAGGGGTGACGAAGTCGTAGCGCACGCCGAGATTCAGCGTCAGCCGATCGGACGCCCGCCAGTCATCCTGGAGATAGAACGAGTACGCGTGCTGCCGCTGATGAACTTCGTGGAAGTTGGACAGCTGAACCGAGGTCGCGTAGCCAAGGAGAAAATCAGCCAGCGCAGTCCCCGTGAACATGTTGTTACGGAACACGGTGTCGCCTCGGGTCGCGGGAACATCGACGTAGTTGTTCTTCATCGGGGCCATGATCTCGGTTCCGAGCTTGAGCTGGTGATTCCCCCGCAGCCACGAGATCGTCTCGATGAACTGCATCTGGTCGGTATGCTGGTACTTGGGCATGAAGTTCGGCGATCCCATGCGGATGAGCCCCTGGATGTCGACGCCGATGATCCCCCCCGTACGATTCTCCTCAGGCACCCCGGTAAAGCCGATTTTCGCCATGCCGTCTTCACCCTTCGGATCCTGGTATCCGTCTGACCGCCCTTGTGCCCACGCGAGCCGGAATTCATTGACCACGGATGGCCCAAAAATCCTCGTCCAGCCGAATACCGCGCTTTGCGAGTTCAGATCGTTGCGTCCCCACGCTGACGTCGAGCTCCCGTCGAGAAGGCCGCCGAACCAGCCTGGCACGAATCGGAAGCGCTTGTTGTAACTGTAGCGCGCGAACACGTTATCGCTCGGAGACGCGCGAAGGTCGAGGCGGCCCGAGAACCGGTCGTTATCATCGGTGATGTCCGGCTGGCGGATGAAATTGCTGCTGTCAGAGGCGTTGGGCAGCGGCACCATCTTGAGAATGGCGGCGGCCACCGGATCGATGCGGCCGGCGGGGAGCGTGTTGTTCGAGAACGGCTGTCCGGTCAGTGGGTCGCGGATGGCCGACCCGAACACGCCCCGGCGCTGTTCCGCGGTCGGGACGGTTCCGGTGCGAAGCACACCGCGCACGATCCGCGTGCCTTCGTAGTCGGCGAAGAAGAACGCGCGGCCCGCGCGAAGCGGCCCGCCCAGGCTGCCCCCGAACTGGTTCTGATTGTTCGTCGGCCTGGGAAGACTCGAGCGGTTCGCGAAGAACGTGTTGGCGTCGAATCGCTCGTCGCGGAAGTAGTAATAACCCGAGCCGCGCAGGCTGTTGCCGCCGGATTTCGTGGTGACAGAGATCGTGGCGCCCGGAGCGCGGCCGTACTCCGCCGTGAATGGTGTCGTCACCACCTTGAACTCGCCGATGGCATCGATGGATGGGCGCGACACCTGCGTCGAGAGTTCCTGGACGTTGGTGGAGATGCTGTTGTTGTCGACACCGTCGAGCAGAAAGTTGTTCTGCAGCGAGCGATGACCGTGCACGCTGACGCCGCCCGTGCGGCCGGCCGATGTTCCGCCGGATTCCTCCGTGTACCGGTATCCCTGGACGCCCGGCACGAGAAACAGCATGTCGTCCCAGTTCCGCAGCGCGAGCGGCAGCGTCGCAATTTCTTTCGCGCTGACGACAGTGCCGAGAACGGCCGATTGTGTGTCGAGCAGCGGCGTGACCCCCTCCACGACGACTCGCTCGCTCACACCGCCGATCGGCAGCGTCACGTCGAGCTGGCTCCGCTGGCCGACCTCGAGGCGGACCGTCTGCGCGACGGTTTGAAATCCTGCGGCGACAATCTCGACCACCCATTCACCAGAAACGAGGCCGGTCACCTGATACGTGCCCGCATCGGTGGCCTTGATCTCCCGTTCCGCGCCGCCGGCGATCGGGGTGAGCTTGATAGTGGCGCCGGGGATGATGGCGCCCGAGCTGTCCTGAACGTTGCCGGTCAACGCCGCGCGATCGACCTGCGCGACCGCCGCTGCCGGAAGAATAATGAGTAGAAACGATGCGAGCATGCGAGTGATGGATGTCATGCATGAGCCTCCGTCGGGAAAAATACGTTCGGGGCACATCCTAGGGACGCTGGGCGACGGAGGCGTGACGGCCGGAACTCGGAGGAGTGAAATGCGAAGGCGTGTGTCGTTACCTGGTCGTCATCGCGAAGTCTTCGAGGCGGCAGTAGCAGGCCGCCAGACGAGATCCTGCTCGATCGAAAACCCGCGGTCAACCTTCAGGACACGTTCGACGAGATTGCGGCGATGCTTGACCATCACCGCGCGCTGCTGACGCTTGCCCGCCGGCAGGACGCCAGCCAGCGTGGAGTCGGCACGTAGCTCCAGCAGCAGCAGAACTCCGTTGAGCTGCGGCGTCGGGTGCGCGGGCTGCACCCGGCCGACCTGGCGGTTGTGCTCGCGCGGGAGGCCGCCGAGGTGATGGTGGAGCTGGACGCATCGGCACGCGCGTGGCTGGTCGATCAGACCGACCGTCATCGCCTCACCAAGATTGCGTCGAACTTCGATCCCGCCCGGCTCTTTCTGTGATCGTGCGACCTCCGTGTAGTCGAGGTAGTGTCCAGACGGAGAGGAGCGCGAGAAGAAGCGCGAGACGGCGGGCCGTGAATGCCTCCAGCCCGCAGTCTCGCACAACGCCGTGTCTGTGGTGTTACTTCCGTCTTTACTTGGTGAGCCGGATGATCTGATTCTGCAGCGCCTGGAACGCCGGCGCCACGTCATCAGGCGTTTGCGCGAAGTAATATTTGCCTTCGAGCTGAGCCGCGTCGAATTCCGGCGACGTCGAGTCATTCGCGATGCGTTTCAGAATGTCTTCGGACTTCTCCGGTCTTGTTCCAAGGTCGTATCTGACGAGCTCGCCCATTCCCAGCGTGTAGATTCTGACGCGATAGTCGCCGTTGTCGTTTCGTACCTCGTTCGCAATGATCTCC
>JANNJO010000189.1:0-2133 GCA_031395755.1 Acidobacteriota bacterium | reverse complement strand
CTGGCCTCGGTTCCGCGCTCCTCCGAGATGCACTCTTGCGAACGCTCGCCGTGGCCGAAGCCGTGGGCATCCGCGCGATCCTGCTGCACGCCATTTCGGCGGAGGCGAAACGCTTCTACGTTCACCACGGCTGTGCGGAGTCGCCGGTCGATCCGATGACGATGATGATCACCTTGGCGGATGTCGAGAAGGCCATGGGGATCAGCCGGAACCAGGATCAATGACCACGGCGGCCAAGCCCCTTCAACTATCCGATCGATGTGTTCCCGGAATGAGTGCTTTCGGGAGATTGAGGGGAACGAGATCTTCTGGCCGACGACGTGATGGGCAAGCTGTAAGATTTGACCGGGAACCGGCGTTCTACAGAGTGAGAGGTCTCTCCTCTGGATGAGTTGGCTGGGTGTTAGGGACGATTTCCGCAACTGGATGGTAACCGCCGCGTGAGGGCGGGGATCCAGATCCGGCAATTGTGTCAACGATTCTTCACGGAACCGAATGTCGCGGCCAGCGCACTGTCCGAAGTTTGTATACAAGTTTCGGACAGGCGATTTGCGCGCTCCAGAGCCGATGCCGGCCGTGCGCGGGCTCAGCAGCCAGCCGCCGCGCGATCATGGTCGAGCCATGGCCGCGTCAGCGCTGCTGTGCGTATAATCCACGGACTTGACCCTCGTCCCCGGCATGCGCCTCGGCGCGTACGAAGTGATGGCGCCACTCGGCGCAGGCGGCATGGGCGAGGTGTATCGCGCCAGGGACTCGAAGCTGAAGCGCGAGGTCGCACTGAAGGTGCTGCCCGCGGACGTCGCCAGCAATCCCGAACGGTTGGCGCGCTTTCAGCGTGAGGCCGAACTGCTCGCGTCTCTCAATCATCCCAACATCGCGCACGTTCACGGTCTCGAAGAATCCGGTGGCATCACTGCGCTGGTCATGGAACTGGTGGAAGGAGAAGACCTGTCGCATCGCATCGCGGGTGGCGCGATTCCGATCGACGAGGCCTTGCTGATCGCGAAGCAAATCGCCACCGCGCTCGAAGCGGCCCACGAGCAGGGCATCATCCATCGTGACCTCAAGCCCGGGAACATCAAGGTGCGGCCGGACGGCACGGTCAAGGTACTCGACTTCGGTCTGGCGAAATCGCTAGCGCCGGCCAGCGACGGGATGCCCACCGTGTCGGGGATTTCAACCCCCGGTGCCATCATGGGCACGCCGGCGTACATGAGTCCAGAGCAGGCGCGCGGCGAGGCGACGGGTCGCGAAACCGACATCTGGGCCTTTGGCGCGGTGCTCTACGAGCTGTTGACGGGTCTCTCGCCGTTTGCCCGGCCGACCTCAACCGAGACGTTGGCGCAGGTACTCACGGCGCCGCTGAACGAGTCGCATCTGCCGGCGGCGACACCGGGCAGCGTGTGCCGGCTGGTTCGGCGGTGTTTGGAAAAGGATCCAAAACGCCGCTGGCGCCACATGGGCGACGCCCGCATCGAGATCGAAGAGGCCCTCGCGCCCTCGACTGAACCGGCAGACGGCCCGGCCACGAGTGGGCCAACGCTAGTGCCGCGCCGCAAGGTGCTTCGCTACGGCGCTGCCGCTGTGGCGGTGTTGGCATCCGGGCTTGGCGGCGGCGCGTGGCTGGACCGCCGGCTCCGGCCGGCCCTCGCTCCCTCATTCCGCCGGCTGACGTTCAGGCGCGGGCTTATCCGCTCGGCGCGCTTCGCTCCCGACGGCGAGACCATCTTTTACGGAGCGTTGTGGGACGGCGATCGATGCCGTGTGCATACGGTCCGAGTCGACGGCCCCGAGTCACGCCCGCTCGATCTGCCCGATGCCAACGTGCTGGCGATTTCCCGATCCGGGGAGGTCGCGCTGTCTCTGGGCGCGCATGACGAGGGCGTCATCACCTACGGCACGCTGGCGCGCGTGCCGATTGCCGGCGGTGCGCCGCGACAGATTGTGGAGGGCGTGAAGTTCGCCGACTGGTCGCCCGACGGGGCGGATCTCGCGATCGTCCGTCGCGTGAACGGGGGCGACCAGCTGGAGTTTCCGATCGGTAAGATCCTGGTCGCACCCGCCGCGGGGGAGGGCACCGGTCTCGGCTTCGCGAGAATCTCGCCCGACGGCAAGCGCGTGGCGTTCGTCCGC
>JANNJO010000162.1:0-6460 GCA_031395755.1 Acidobacteriota bacterium | reverse complement strand
CAATTTCGGCGGCGGGTGGCTCGCCACGCGCGTGCCGCTGCCGCGGTTGCTCGCGGTCTCGCTGTTCGTGCTCGCCGGCGGACTGGCCGCGTTGCCGTTGGTCACGACGATCACCCAGGTGATGGCGTGGGCAACCGCGATGGGGCTCGGCGGCGGCCTGGTGATGGTGCTGTTCTTCAGCGTGTGGCCGCGGGCCTATGGCCGCGCGCATCTCGGACGCATCCAGGGCGCGGCCCAGGCGATGACGGTGCTGGCGTCGGCGGTTGGGCCGCTGCTGCTCGCGGCATGTGTGGAGATCACGGGGAGCTACAGCGCGATGTTTTATGTGCTCGCTGTCGCAGTAGGCGCCTTTGGCTTCGCGGCGACGGCGGTACCGCTGCCTCGCCTGGCCAACCAGGGACCGGGGATTAGTGGTTAGGGATTAGCTGCCGACAGAGCCCGGCCAAACGCCGCTATAATCGGCCGTGCTGCCAAAAGTCCCTCAGCGCTGACACGTCGCCAGAGATTGAGCGCCGGCAGATCGCTCGGTGGCGACAGATGTCGGCCGATGAGAAAGCCGCCATCGTCTCCGGTCTCACCCAAACCGTCTATGAACTGGCACTCGCTGGTGTCCGACATCGCTACCCCGACGCAGCGCCGCGCGAGCAATTCCTGCGCCTTGCGATCGTGACGCTCGGAGCCGATCTGGCACGGAAGGCGTATCCCGATATCGCCGGCCTGGACCTGCGATGACCGTTCCCGTCGATCCGATTGCCGTGGCGCTTTCGGTGGCGCTCGTGTCAGCCCTGTCGGCAGCCTTCTATGTGGACGACGAGGCGCTTCGGCGCGCCATCCGTGAGCGCACAAGCGCCAATCTGATTCACCATGCCACGCAATTGAAGGTAGATCTGTTTGTAGCGGGTGGCACGCCGCTCTCTCGCCGCCAACGCGCCGGTGCTCGGTGTGGTCGACTTGCTGACACGCGCGCTCCACGAAGGATAGCCTCAAGCGGGAGTCGCGACCTAATCCCCAACCCCTAATCCCTAATCCCCAATCCCCAATCCCTAGAACATCAGCCTGGCGCCGAACTGCACATGGCGCGGGGATCCCGCCGACAGAATCCGCCCGAACGTCGGCGAGCCGAAAAAGTTGTCCGGAAGATCGAAGTTCGTCCGGTTGAGCAGATTGAACGCCTCGGCTCGCAGCTGCAGGCGCGCGCGGCCAGGGAGCGAGACCTGCTTCAGCAGCGCGAGATTGACGTTCTGATATCCCGGCCCCTCGAGAATATTCCGTCCCGCATTTCCGAACGAGCCGAACGCCGGCATCGAGAATGCCGCCGTGCTGAACCACTGGTTCGGGCCGGCATTGCCGACCGACGTATTGCCGTTGACGTTCGGGCGATCGTTCGCGCCGAACCCCAGTGACGAGCGGCCGGTGTTGCTGTTGTCCACTTCAGGCAGCAGCGCCGCGGTGAACGGCCGTCCGCTCTGCATGGCGACGATGCCCGCGACCGTGAGCTGAAACGGCAGGTCGTACGAGAAGCTCACCGAAAAGCGGTGCCGGACATCGAAGCTCGATCGCCCCCACTCGGCGTCGAGGTTGGCGCTGTCCTGAGGAAAATTCGGATCGCCGGCGCTCGTGAAGAACCCTGATGCATCGTCCATCGACTTTCCGAGCGTGTAGGCGACGAGCATCGTGCAGCCGAACGCGTAGCGCTGCTGGAAGCGCGCCTGCAGGCTGTCGAACTCCGACCGCGCGCGCGACTCGATGAGCGTGATGTCCGCGAATCGCGGATCGGGACGCAGATTCAGCTGGGCGGTGCTGGGTCGTGGCTGATTGATGTCGCGGGACGCAATCAGATTGCGGCCCCGCGATCCGACATACGCCACCTCCGCCACCCGCGTCGGGCCGAGCTGGCGCTGGAGCGTCACGTTGAACTCGTGCAGGTACGGCGTGCGGAGATCGCGCTGAATGCCGAGCGCGGGATTCGGCGTCGGAATCGGGAACCCGCTCGGGAACGGATCCGTGAGGGTCACGAGCCCGGCAGGAGAGGTAAAGTACGCCGCAAACTTGAAATAGGGCGCGTTGAAGTACAGGCCCTCGCTCGGGGCCAGCGCTGAATGAGTGTAGTGGATGCCGTACGCCCCGCGCAGCACCGTCGTGTCGGCGGAATCGACGATCCACGCCAGGCCGACGCGCGGCGCCCAGTTGTTGCGATCGGCGTCGTAGCCGGCGCGCGACAGGCCGCTCGTGCCGACCACCTGCGGGCTGCCCGTCCGCGGGTCATAGAGCGACGCGCGGTCCTCGACGTCGACAGGCGGCGAGGTCAGATCGTAACGCAGCCCGGCGGACAGCGTCAGATTCGGCCGGACGCGGAAGCTGTCCTGCACGAACGCCGCGTACGATTCGGTCCGCAGACGCTGCGGGTTGTCAAGGCGAGCCAGCGTCGTGAACGTCGGCAGGCCGGAGAGCAGATCCACCAGCGGATCGCGGGTGAACGCGCCGGTAAATGTCAGCGAGCCGCGAGCTTGTACGTCGCGAAAGGCGTTCTGCCGAATCAACCGCGCGTCGAATCCGCCTTTGATGAGGTGACTGCCACGCGTCCAGGTGAGCGTGTCTGCGACCTGGATCGTGTTCGTCGTGCCGCTCTGCGGGTTGTTGTACTCATGGCCCAGCGGCGAGTATCCGGTGACGGTGATGAGGCTGAGGCCGGCATCGCGCAGGTTCATCCACGGCTCCGGCAACCCGACGCTCCGATTCACCGCGCTCCCCTGCTCAGGAGACACGCCCGCCGATACGCGATTGAAGCCGATCCGCGTTTCGTGCAACAGGCGAGGCGACAGAATATGCGTCGCGCTGGCGACAACATTCTGGCCGCGGCGCGCCACATCGTTTCCGTAACCAGGCAGCAACGAGAACCCCGGTCCGCTGAACGGCTCAAAAAGACGGCGGTCAGCGAAGCTGTATCGGGTCATCACATCGAATGATTCGCCGAATGCGGTATCGGTTCGCACGTCGAAGTGATCGGTCCGATCGCGCTGGGTGGGCGACGCCACGTAGTTGCCCGTCGCACCTGCGCGGTTCGGGCCCGGATAGAGCGCCGCAATGGCGCGGCCCACGGGATGCGTCAGAAAGGCCGGCAGCGCGTTGCGCGCCGCATCGGTGGGCACTGTCGTGACTCGCGTGATGCCTTCATTAGCCCGCGTCGCCTCGTAATCCGCGAAGAAAAACATCCGGTCGCGGAAAATAGGGCCGCCGAGCGAGAAGCCGGACTGGGTGCGCTGATACTCGGGATCGGGCTCGCGCTTCGGCGCGAAATAGTTCGTCGCGTCGAGCGCGCCGTTCCGCACGAAGGTGTACGCCGTGCCGCGCAGCTGGTTCGTCCCTGATTTCAGCACGACGCTGATCTGCGAGGCCGCCTGCCGCCCGTGGGATGCTTCCGGCGTGCTCGTGAGCACTTCGAATTCCTGAATGGCATCCACCGGCGGCCTGACACCGGCGGTGTTCAGCTTCGGATCGAGGTTGTCTGCACCGTCGAGCAGGAAGCTGTTGAAGTCTTCGCGGCCGCCGTTGACGCTCAGCGAAAAATCGCCGCGAACCGAGCCCGCGGATCCCGGCGCCGCGGGAACAGCACCCGGCGCGAGCAGCGTGAGCTCGAGGAAGTTGCGGCCGTCCAGCGGCATGTCGAGAATCTGCCGGTTTTCGATGACGGTGCCGACCGCCGGCGAATCCCGCCGGAGATCGGCGAGCGGCGCGGTCACTTCGACGCGATCGACGAGCGCGCCGAGCTGCAGCCGCGCATCGGCGCGACGCTCCTGATTCACCTCGAGCGTCAGCCGCTGCACGTGCGTCTTGTGGCCGGGGGCGACCACCTCCACCCGCCAGGTGCCCGGCGCCAGCTCCGCAATCGCAAAGGCGCCCGCATCGCTGGTCGACGTTGTGCGTGTTTCGTTGGTGGCGTCATTTACCGCCGTGACGCCGGCGCCGGCGACAGCCGCGCCAGTCGCATCTTCCACGCGTCCGCGAATCGCGCTACGGTGGCTCTGCGCATCGAGGCCCACCGCGAGCAGCCACGACAACACCAGCAGGCGAGTGATCCTCGACACCATCGCGTTCACCTCATCGTAAGCAGCCTGTTCGGCCGCGCCGTATTCAAGTAACATCGAGCATCCTATGCTGAAACTGCCCGGCCTTGTCATTGCGCTTTGCGTCAGCTGTGCCGCCCCGGCGCTGGCGCAGGGTCGGCGCGTCGCCCTCGGCGACTGGCCCGAGGCGCGGGGCCCGAACCGCGACGGCATGGCCACTGAGACCGCCCTCCCCGATTCATGGGGTACGAAGGGCCCGGGACTCCTCTGGCGCGCGCCGTTCGGCGGACGGTCCGCCCCCATCGTCATGGGAAACCGGATTTACGTACAGAACCCCGCGGGGCGGGGTCCGGCATTGCAGGAGCGCGTCATGGCGCTCGACGTCGATTCCGGCAAGGTGATCTGGGAGTTCAAGTTCAACATTTTTCAAAGCGACGTGCCGCCCCATCGCGTGGGATGGGCCTCGCCCGCTGCCGATCCGGACACCGGAAACGTGTACGCGCTTGGCGTGGGCGCGTCGCTGATCGCCCTCAGCGCCGACGGCAAGCTCCTGTGGCAGCGATCGATTGGCGAAGAGTTCGCGGCGTTCACAACCCATGGCGGGCGGACGATGTCGCCGATTGTCGACGGGAATCTCGTCATCGTCAGCGCCGCGGTGTCCAACTGGGGCACGCAGGCCGGTCGCGCTCATCGCTTCATCGCGCTCAACAAGAGAACGGGCGAGATCGTCTACGTCGCAAACCCGGGCGGCCGTCCCTACGACACGGCGTACGGGGCGCCGACGATCGCGACGATCAACGGCACGCGGCTGCTCATCGCGGGCCTGGGCGACGGCGCGATTCACGCCATCAAGGCGCAGACCGGCGAAAAAGTGTGGAGCTTCGTCGCGGCCAAGCGCGCCATCAACACCGGCGTCGTGGTCAGCGGCAACACCGTCATCATTTCTCATGGAGATGAGAACCTCACCGGTAACCAGATGGGGATGATTGCGGCAATCGACGGATCGCAGACCGGGGACATCAAGGCCCCTAAGTGGGCGCACTACGGCGAACAGTTCGGGTTCTCGTCGCCGCTGCTCGACGGCGCGCGTGTCTACCAGATTGAAAACGGCTCGCGCCTGAAAGCGTACGACCTCGAGACCGGAAAAGAGTTGTGGACGCAGCCGCTCGGCACGTCGCAGAAAGCACCGCCCGTCATGGCCGACGGCAAGATTTTCGTCGGCACCGAAAACGGCAAGTTCTTCATCGTCCGCCCGCACGCCGATCGCGCCGAGATTCTCAGTGACGTCGATCTGCCGATCAGTACGAACAGCATCGGTGGCTCGGAGGGCACCCAGGAGCAGGTGTTCGCCGGTGCGGCCATTTCACGCGGCCGCGTGTTCTTCGTGTCGAGCGATGCCGTGTACGCCATCGGCCCCAAGCAGCGCACGACCCTGACCGGCTGGGCCGTCAACGAGCCCGCTGTCGCAGGTGAGGGCACGCCGGCTTACGTGCAGGTGTCGCCAACCGAGCTCGTGCTCACCCCTGGGCAAACCGTCAAACTCAGTGCACGGGTGTACGACAATCGCGGCCGTTTCCTGCGCGAGGAAAGAGCCGTCTGGTCGCTCGACGGCCTCAAGGGCACGTTCGCAGACGGTGCGTTCACGGTCGGCGCCGACCGTGTCGAACAGGCCGGGCTCATCAAGGCCACGGTCGGCAATCTCACCGGCGAAGCGCGCGCGCGCGTCGCGCGGCCGCTGCCATGGGAAGAGACGTTCGAGTCACTGGCTGAAAAATCCGTTCCGCCGGGATGGGTCAACGCGGGCGGCCCGCTCGGACCTCTTGCGGTCGTCACGCTCGACGGCCAGAAAGTCCTGCAGAAGACGCCGACCAATACGCTCTTCAAGCGGGGCCGCATCTTCATCGGGCCTGTCGAGTGGTCGAATTACACGATGCAGGCCGACGTGAGCGCCCCCACCCGACGCCGGATGATGGCCGATATCGGCGTCACCGTGCAGCGCTACAGCCTGGTGCTCTACGGTACAACGCAGAAGCTCAAGCTCGAACCATGGGAACCAGAAACGCAGCGCTCGACCGTCGTGCCGTTCGCCTGGAAGCCCGACGCGTGGTACACGCTGAAACTGCGCGTCGAAAATCTTCCGAACGGTGCCGTTCGCGCTCGCGGAAAAGCGTGGCCGAAAGGGGATCCGGAACCCGCTGCGTGGCAGATCGACAAGACCGATCCCATTGGCAATCGCCAAGGGGCGCCGGGCTTTTTCATCGACGCCGAGTTCGGGGCGTATATCGACAACCTGAAAATCACGGCGAATGAGTAAGCCGGGGGATTAGGGATTAGGGATTAGGGATTAGACATGAGAAAAGCGCGTGTGTGGATACTCGCCGTTGGTTTGATGACGA
>JANNJO010000155.1:0-3154 GCA_031395755.1 Acidobacteriota bacterium | reverse complement strand
GCAGAACCGGGCAACAGGGAATTCATTCTCAATCCTGAACACGAGATCACCTTCCTGTCGGTCGGGGCCGGCCCGAGATCTCCAGTGCTACCATGCCTGCAAATGACCACGCTGGAGAGACTCGGCTGGGGCGCCTTTTTCCGCGATCAGCTCGCTGACGCATCGCCGATGCCGCTGGTCGCGCGGGTCATCGAGGAGCAGCGCGGCGCGTATCGCGTGGCCGGCGATTTTGATGGCTGGGCCGAGGTCAGCGGCAAGTTTCGCCACGAGGCCCGGGCGACCGCCGATTTTCCCTCGGTCGGCGACTGGGTCTGCGTGTCGGCGCCTTCAGGGACCGAGCGCGGGCTCATCACGCGTCGCCTCGACCGGCGCAGCACGATCTCGAGAAAAGCGGCAGGCCGGGTCGTCGAAGAACAAGTCGTCGCCGCCAACGTCGACACGATCTTTCTGGTGACCGCGCTCGCGGAAGACCTGAACCCGCGCCGCATCGAGCGATACCTCACGGTCGTGCAGGAGTCGGGCGCCGTGCCGGTCGTTGTGCTGAACAAGACCGATCTCAGCGCGGATGCCGAGGCCGAAGCGAACGCGGTTCGCGCGCGGCTGCCGTTCGTCGACGTCATCGGTGTCAGCGCGAAGCACGCGCAGGGCCTCGAGTCGCTCACCGCGTACCTCACGCCTGCGCGAACAGTCGCCCTGATCGGATCCTCGGGCGTCGGCAAATCGACACTGGTCAATCGCCTGCTCGGCCATGATTTGCTGAAGACCGCTTCGACGCGCGACGCGGACGGGAAAGGACGCCACACGACGACGTCGCGCCATCTCGTGGAACTGCCCGGAGGGGCGCTGCTGATCGATACACCGGGCATGCGCGAGCTGCAGCCATGGGTCGAGGAGACGGCGGTGGCCGAAACCTTCGAAGACATCGCCGGGCTGGCGCAGGCGTGCCGATTTTCGAACTGCGAGCACCGCACGGAGCCTGGCTGCGCGGTGCTGGCTGCGGTGGAGCAGGGGGCGCTCGACGCCGGGCGCCTCGATCACTACCGCCATCTCGGGCGTGAAGTGGCGTTCGAGGAACGGAAGCGCGACAAAGCCGCCGCCGCGGAGCAAAAACGGCGGTGGAAAAAGATTCATCAGGCGCAGAAGGCGCTGTATCGCGACCGCGATCGGTGACAGGCTTGTTGCCATATCGACGCAGCCCCACAAGTTTGTCGGTTTACCCCCGTACCGCTCAGGTACCGGGCGCCGCCGCCTTGTCGCGTTGCATCCTGACGGCAACATTTCTGTGCCTTATTCGGGGTGCGCCCTACCCGATTGTCCGATGTCGAGGGTGAGTCCGGCAGACCGTTACAGCTGATTCGTGGATTTTCCTAACAAAAACGTCACAAGTCCCGTACGCGACGAACCTGCCGGTTTGGCGCTGATCTTGATATCTCGATGGTTTGCGTTTGTGTCGGCTGCTAGAATGCACGACCACCCCGCATTCATAAAATTAGGAGGGAACGACAAATGGGCTCAGCGGTTTTGGGGGAGGCGATCGGCGCCATTCGCAACTGGTCCGAAAAACGAGGCAAGGAAACCGGCGCGACGAACGGCAAGGGCGAGTTCGGCAGCCTGGTATTCAATGACGCCGCGCAGCAGAAGCGGTTGCCGAAAAATGTGTACGACGCACTGCGCCGGACCATCATCCGCGGCGAGTCGCTCGATCCGTCCATCGCGGACGCCGTCGCCACCGCGTTGAAAGATTGGGCCATCGAGAGCGGCGCCACCCACTACACGCACTGGTTCCAGCCGCTCACGGGCATCACCGCGGAAAAGCACGATTCGTTCCTCGCCCCTGTCACTGACGGCAGGGCGGTTTACGAATTCTCCGGCAAGGAGCTCGTCAGGGGCGAGCCCGATGCCTCGAGTTTCCCGTCGGGCGGGATGCGGTCCACCTTCGAGGCCCGCGGTTACACCGCCTGGGACCCGACGAGCCCTCCGTGGCTGCTGAAGAGCGGCAGTGCCACGACGCTCGTGATTCCGACGGCGTTCGTCAGCTGGACCGGCGAAGCGCTCGACAAGAAGACCCCGCTGCTGCGTTCGATGGAAGCGCTCTCGAAGCAGGCCGTGCGCGTGCTCAAGCTCTTCGGGTCGAAAGCCGATCGCGTCGTCACCACCTGCGGGCCCGAGCAGGAGTACTTCCTGATCGACCTGAATTTCTACCTCTCGCGGCCGGACCTGATTAACGCGGGCCGCACGCTTTTCGGAGCCAAGCCGCCGAAGGGGCAGGAGCTCGAAGATCAGTACTTCGGCGCCATCGCGGACCGGGCGATGGACTTCATGACGGACGTCGAGACCGAGCTCTACAAGGTCGGCGTCCCGGTAAAGACGCGCCACAACGAGGTCGCGCCGAGCCAGTACGAGATTGCGCCGATCTTCGAGGACGCGAACCTCGCCACCGATCATCAAATGATGACGATGGAGACGATGCGGCGGTCGGCGGCGAAGTTCGGCCTGGCGTGCCTGCTGCACGAGAAGCCGTTTGCCGGGGTGAACGGATCGGGCAAGCATCTGAACTGGTCGATGAGCGACAGCGAAGGGAACAACCTGCTCACGCCCGGCAAAGACCCGCACGCGAACATCCAGTTCCTGGTGTTCTGCACGGCCGTGTTGCGCGCGGTGAACAGGTGGCAGGGCTTGTTGCGCGCGAGCGTGGCGAGCGCCGGCAACGACCATCGACTCGGCGCGAACGAAGCGCCTCCGGCGATCATCTCGGTTTTCCTCGGCGACATGCTGACCGACATCTTCGAGCAGATCGAAAAGGGCGGCGCGAAGTCGACCAAGCACGGCGGCGAGCTCGACACCGGTGTCATGGTGCTGCCGAAGCTGCCGCGCGACGCCGGCGATCGCAACCGCACGAGCCCCTTCGCCTTCACCGGCAATAAGTTCGAGTTCCGCGCGGTGTCGTCCAACCAGAGCATCGCGTACCCGAACATCGCCCTCAACGTGGCGGTGGCAGAGTCGCTCGACTACGTCGCGACGGAGCTGGAGAAGGCCACCAAGGGCGGCAAGTCGATCGAAAAAGCTGCGGCCGAGCTCTTGCCGAAGATCATGAAGGAGAGCAAGCGGATCATTTTCAACGGGAACAACTACTCGCAGGAGTGGGAGAAAGAGG
>JANNJO010000142.1:0-2585 GCA_031395755.1 Acidobacteriota bacterium | reverse complement strand
GCCTGGGCGTCTTTCCGAGGCGCTGAAGACGGCGGTTTCAAAGACCGGTGCCTGCCGGCGGCTCGTTCGCGCGCCAGATCCGCGTACCCTTCGCCTCCTCTAAGGCACGACTGACCAGAGAAGTGGACGCCAGCACATGCGCGCAAAGTGACGCGCACCAATCACTTGTCGGGATGATTGTCGGCGAAAAGAACCGCTGCGTTCGGATCAATCCCCATGACGCGTGCACGGCGCCGTTCCACGGCGGGTTTTGCGAGCTGGCAGGGACAATTTCAGGGACAATCGTGGGGACAATCGCGTTCGTATAAGTCGCGATCTCGTTTATACTTCGCTTTCTCGCGCGGTGAGGTGGCCGAGTGGCCGAAGGCGGCGGTTTGCTAAACGGAAGTCGGCCTCTCGACTATTTTCGATTTTCCGAGCAAATTCAGCTGTTTCAAGCACTTCACCGATCGCGCTACTTGGCTGGCGCTGGCTCTGGAGACGCTGTTTTGGCGGCTCGCAGGGACAATGGTGGGGACAGTCTTCGCGGTCTCGTCCCTCATTCCAACACGTCGCTCACGTCGAGTGCTCGCGTGAGAAGGACGCCAGAGCCGGTCGTCATCCACTCCGTCATCCCAAGAGCTGTGTCGCAACGACTTCAGGGCTCGACGCCAGCGCCTCAAGATTGCGAGCTCGTCGCGCAGCGTCTCTCGAGCTCCCAAGGGCAGCTCCGCGTATCGGTATGAAAAAGGCGAGCCGCCTATTGAGCGTTATGGCGCGCCACGGGCCCTCGTGACAAGTACGACAGTATCGGGTTTCTGGGCTGCGATAACGTTCCCTGATGGGGCCGAAGCGGATGGTCGATGATGGTACTCGCGAGGAGGACGCCGGTGTGAGCATCGGTCCCAACAGTGAGGCTTCGCCTCAAACACATCCGCCACGGCGATAGAGAGTCACTATGAAACCCCTCGCTGCGGCCTGCATGCTGCTGTGCCTCCTTGTGCCACGAGACAGCCTGGCGCAGCTACCGATAGGCACAATTGCCGGCGTCGTCCGCGACGCGGCCGGCGGGGTCATGACGGGAGCGCAGGTACAAGCCGTCAGCCTGGCGACCCACCAGGTGCGGACGACCACCACCGGCGAGCAAGGCGAGTACGGCTTCCCTGCGCTCTTACCTGGCACTTATGACGTCAGCGTCGAAGCTGCGGGTTTCCGGCGGATCATTCGCCCAGCGACGGTGGAAGCGGGTACGACAACGAGGGCTGACGTGGTCTTGCGGATCGGCGACCTGAGTGATTCGGTCACAGTGGAGGGTGCTTCGCCGCAGATCCACTACGACTCCGCCTCCGTTGGCGGTCTGATCACTTACGATCAAATCCAAGGGTTGCCTTTGAACGGGCGCAGCTTTCTGGAGCTCGCTAGACTCGAACCCGGCGTGCAATCCCCGACAGCGGCCAATCGCAATCGTACGGTTGTACCAGTTCTGGGCGCGCCGGCGTCCAATGTAGGTGGCGCGCGCTTCACGGTTGATGGAGGTAGCGTCACATCGGTGGGACTCGGCGGCGCGCAAATGGGTTTTTCGCAGGAACTGGTGCAAGAGTTCCAGGTCTCAAGTGTGAATTTCGATCTGTCAGCCGGCATGACCGATGCCGGCGCGATCAACGTCGTCACACGTGCTGGAGGTAACGAGCCTCACGCCAATATCTTTTATTTCTTCCGCGACCACCACCTGGCTGCTTATCCCGCCCTCAACCGCGATCAGAACAATCCGAATCCGTTCTTCCAGCGGCAGCAGTTCGGATTCGCGCTTGGCGGCCCCGTCCGTCGCGACCGCGTTTTCTACTTTGGGAACTGGGAGCGCAACGACCAAAGGGGGGTGGGCACAACGACGCTGCTGACACCGGACTTCGCGCACTTGAGCCGGATCACCAAGAGCCCGTTGGTCGGCACCCTGTTCAGCGGACGGCTCGACGCGAAAATCAATAGCGCGCACACGGTCTTCGTACGCCACTCTCGAGATGCGAGCCGGGCATTGGGTCCGGCAGCGGCGACTACTGGTGGATCGCCGAACGCCTATCCCTCGAACTGGAACCGCGTCGTGACTCGCGCAGATCAGAGCGTGGTGGGCTTTACGAGTGTCCTCCGTCCGACGTTGGTCAACGATCTACGGTTCTCTTCCTTCACTATCAGATCGAGAATGAGCGCCCCTGGCGAGCAGGAATGTCAGAGTTGTCTCGGACTTGGCGCTCCGTCGATCAACATTCCACAGGCCGGTCTTGTGATTGGACACTCGATCGCGAACGACGTCAGTGAACGCCGCTTCCATCTCAATGACTCCATCACCTGGCAGGGGAGCGCGCATCGCGCGCGCGTCGGTGTCGACTGGGAGCACAACCGCGATCGAAATCTCATTTGGAATAACGAGCCTGTGGCGATCACGCTTTTCTCACCGGGCCGCGTCCGCGCGTACAACGCGTTGCCTGGAGTTTCGCCGGAAGAGCGAATCCCATTGCCGGCGCAGTTCCGTACGATCGACGATATTCTCCAGCTTCCGCTCCAGGGCACCACCGTAGGGCTCGGAGAACCAGGAGTGCCGCAGGAGAATG
>JANNJO010000139.1:0-1750 GCA_031395755.1 Acidobacteriota bacterium | reverse complement strand
CGGTGGTGTGGTCTCGACGCTCCCATCCGGGTCACTGGTTCACAACGGCGAGTTCTCGGTTCTTGGCGACGACGGCACCGCCGTCTCTGGCAGGATAGTGTCGCCCGTGAACGCGGTGGGAACGGTCAAGATGCGTATTTGCACCGATGGCACCGAAAGGTGGTCGGCCGACAGAATCGCGGCGGTGCAAAGTCGCGCACGTCGCTGAAGAGGCAAGCTAGCGATTAGGCTTCCAATTGAGGATAACCGTGATGGGCGAGGTGCTGGCTTCTCCCAGAACGGAGTTCATCACGAACGACTGGCCGTCCGGAGAAACGGCGTATTGCTGTCTGTTCCTGTCTATTACCGTGCTGCCCACGTTCGTCGCGAACAGCCCACGCGGCGTCCCGGGTTCGACAGCCTTGCCGTTTGAGACGAAGCGGATCGGAACCGCCATGAGCCGGTCATCCGCCGCGACAAAAAACAATTCTCTGCCGTTGGGATTCCAGCGCACCTGCGCGCCGCCATCGGTGGAAACCGGCGTGGCGCCTCCGGGACCGGGAAACGGCTGGACATAAATCTCGAAGCGACCGGTCCTGTCTGACTGGTACGCGATCCATGCTCCGTCAGGAGAAAACTGCGCGGTACGTTCATTGAAATCCGTCTGGACGACCTCGAAGGGTTTTCGCCCGTCGGCAGGCTCCAGCGGCAACGCCCAGATGTCAGTTCCGCGCTTCGGATCGAGGCTGTCATACAACAGGAAGCGTCCGTCGGCCGACCAGTCTGTAGGAAACTTCACCTGGGAGGTGGAGAGCAGCAGTTCCTCAGTTCCCGCGCCAAGTCGCTTCCAATAAAGATTCATGCGGTCGGCATTCCGGTTCGACCCGAACACCATGCGGGTGTCATCTTGAGACCAGAGTGGGAAAATGTCGTCGCCCGAGTCGACCGTGACCTTGTCCCACGTACGACGGGTCGTTTCGTACGACCAGATGTCCATATTGCCGTCTACACTCCGGTTCATGGCTATGCGGCGGCCGTCGCGTGACAGCGACGGACCGAGTCCGGAAGCACCGAGATAGACCTCCTTGTCGATTTCCCGACCGGACCGATCGACCCACACGAGCTGGCGCCGGCCGCTGTCCGCTGAAGGCGTGCGATAGGCGATAGGCCCCGCGGCCGATGCGGACAGGGTCGTTCCACCATTGACGTGTTCGGCGATCGGAAACGGATCCCCTTTGAGCTCGGATCGGCTCGAATCAAAGCCTTGCGCCAGCAGCGTCCCCTCGCGGATGAATAGCAGGTGCCCCGTGGCGGCATACACGGCCGGCGCATCCGCGTCGAACAGACGTTTCGTGTCCAATCCGTCGAGTTGGCCAATGTAGACGCCACGAGCTTCAGGGCTGCTGCCCCTCACAAAGAAGAGAAAGTGCCGGCCATCGGGGAGGAACCGCGGGAACGAATGAGTCCTGTGCTGCGGCGACCCGAATCGTGTCGCGTCTGAGAATTCACCGCCCTCGGCGGAGATGCGAAGAATCGGTCTGCCGGGGTTGGTCGAAAAGAGGATCGTACCATCGCTGTTCCATGAGCCCCCGAGAGGCGCGGGAGCAGCGGACATCAGGGTCTTCATCGATCCACCGTCGATGTCCAAACGCTTCAGTTTGCCGTCCGCAAAGAACCCGATGGACCGGCTGTCAGCCGACCAGAAGGGGCGTGTCGCGCGCTCAGTATTTGTCAACGGCCGCGCCTTCGGTGAATCCAGCGACCGCAGCCA
>JANNJO010000351.1:0-17171 GCA_031395755.1 Acidobacteriota bacterium | reverse complement strand
CTCGCACCGAGGCATGCACACCACGCAGCGTTGCAGTTCTCTTAGGTTAAACGTTGGCCCAAACGAGCCTCCGTAACCATCACGCGCAAAGCAGGGAACTCAGTTTCCGACAGCGATCTTAGTCCTCTGGGGGTCAGGTAGCAAGCGCGGCATCGAGCAGACGCTCAAGGGCTTCGGTCCGCTCAGCGAGCGCGCCGCGGCGCGCCTGCTGCGCGTCCTGGCAGCGGAACAGCTCGTCGGCGATGTTGAGTGCCGCCAGCACCGCCAGCCGCACGGAATCGCCGGAAGGCGTCGACTCGGCTGCCGCGCGCATCTTTTCGTCCACGAATGACGCCAGGCCGTTGACGTATTCCGGGTCCAGCGTGCTGCGGATGGGATAGCGCTGCCCGCGAATCTCCACCGACACGACTTGAGGTTCAGCCATTACACTCCTTCGCAGTCAGGGCAGAGAGATGAGGGCAGAGGGCAGAAAGGCCCTGCTACAGGCTCAGTCCCTCCAGCTGCTCCAGCATGTCCGACACGCGGCCGCGAATCGACTCGCGCTCCATACGGAGGGAGGCGACTTCGGCCAGACCCGTTTGCGAGTCGGCGAGTTGCGCCCGCGCGGCGTCGAGTTCTCGCGAGAGCCGTGCATTTTCTTCGGCGGCGCGCGTGTAATCGGCCTTGAGGCGGCCGATCATCTCGACCAGCATCTTGACTTTGTCTTCCAGGCGATCGATGGGCTCGAGGTCGATGGTGCGGGGTGCTGCGGCACGGGACATACGGAACCTCCGCTAACGTTGGACGGCGTGATGTTCTTTGATCAGTGCCGCGATGATGGCGTCCATCGCCCCCTGCACTTCGGCATCAGTCAGCGTCCGCTCCGGAGAGCGGAAGGTCAGACGAAGCGAGAGGCTCACACGCCGTTCGGGCACGCCTTTGCCTTGATAATGGTCGAACTCGCGCACCGAGACGAGCGTGTCGGGCGCGGCCGAACGGATCGTGCCACGAACCGCGGCCGCGGGCAAGGTGTCATCGACGACGATCGAGATGTCGCGGGCGATCGAGGGGAACCGCGCGAGCGCCTGGGCCTTCACCGGGGCCGAAGGCTGCGCCGTGGCCATCGCGTCAAGATCGAGCTCGGCGACATACACCTCGTCGTTGGCAGCGATGCCCGCCGAGGACACGATGGCGGGCGCTAGCATGCCGATCGCGCCCGCAACGTGACCGCCCGCGGCAATCGTCGCCGCGCGGCCGCGGACGAGATACGGCGGAAACGCGGAGGAAACGAACGTCAGCTCCATCTGCAACGCGTCGGCAACGCGTTCGACAAGGCCCTTCAGGTCGAAGAAATCGACGGTGCGGCGCCTGCCGCTCCAATGCGAGCCGCTGGCCTCGCCGGTCCACGCGATAGCCACCCGCCGGGATTCGCCGGCACGCGTCACGGTGGCGCCGAGCTCGAAGAGGCACACATCCGTCCGCTCGCGGTTTCTGTTGTGCGCGATGGCGGTGAGCAGACCCGCCACCAGCGACGGCCGCAGCACGGAGAACTGCGCGGAAAGCGGGTTTCCGATGGGCACGATGGACGTCGCATCGGCAAAGTGCGCGGCCAGCGGGGCGTCGATGAAGGAAAAGGTCAGCGCCTCCGAACAGCCGGCCGCGAGCAGGACGCGCCGCACGAGGCGATCGCGCCCGATCCGTGGATCCGGCGGTGGCGGCGGCGTCAACAGCGACGGAAACGTCGTCGGCAGCCGATCGTATCCGTAGTGCCGCCCGACCTCTTCGATGAGGTCGACCTCCCGCACCACGTCGACACGGAAGGTGGGGATCGTGACGTCCCATCCGTCAGCGTTCGCCTGAGCGATGAATCCCAGACCGGTCAGGAAGCGATGCACATCGCCATCGACGACCTCCTGTCCAAGCATTCGCTGTATCCGAGCCCGCCGGAGCCGCAGTGTCCGCGGGTCCGCCGGAGTGGGATATCGATCGATTACCCCGCCGCGCGCGCGTCCGGCGCCAATCTCTTCGAGCAGGGCCATGGCGCGCTCCAGCCCAGCGACGGGCGCGCTAATGTCTGTGCCGCGCTCGAAGCGGGCGGACGCTTCCGTCTTGAGCCCGAGCCGTTTGCCGGTCAGACGAACGCTTTTCGGTTGGAAACACGCGCTCTCGAGCACGATGGTCTTCGTGCTGGCGCTCACTTCCGACAGCCCCCCCCCCATCACGCCCGCGACTGCCTGTGCCTTGTCGCCGTCCGCGATGACCAGCATCTCCGGATCGAGCGCCCGGTCCGTCCCGTCGAGTGTTTTGATGCGCTCGCCCTTCCTGGCGCGGCGGATCCGCAGCTCTCTGCGGGCGAGCTTGTCCAGATCGAAGGCGTGCATCGGCTGGCCCAGCTCGAGCAGCACGTAGTTGGTCACGTCGACGACGTTGTTGATCGGGCGGACGCCGGCGGCCTGCAGCCGGCTCGCCAGCCAGGCTGGAGAGGGGCTGATGGCGACCTCGGCCACGACGGCGGCGTATCGCGGGCAGAGATCCGGCGCCTCGAGCGTGACAGTGACGTCGGCCGAATCGGCGGTTGGCAGAAGCCTGCGCGGCTGCTGCTTCATCGGCAGCGAGTAGGCCGTCGCCGCCTCGCGTGCGAGGCCGATGACGCTGAGCGCATCGGGCCTGTTGGCCGTGATCTCAAAATCGAGGACAGCATCAATAAAGGGGTCTGACCCCTTTGGCACGATATTCGCGTGTTCCAGCGACGCCAGCTCGAAGCCGCGCAGCGACAGCGTCTCGCCGAGCTCTTCGGGCGAAGCCGTGACATCGACGGACTCGCGGAGCCAGGAGACGACAACCTTCACAGGGGGAACTGCTCCAGGAAGCGGAGGTCGTTCTCGTAGAACAGGCGGATATCCTCCACGCCGTACTTCAGCAGCGCCACGCGCTCGATGCCGACGCCGAACGCGAAGCCGGTGTAGCGCTCGGGATCGTAGCCTACCGCTTCGAACACCGCGGGATGCACCATGCCGCTGCCGAGAATCTCGAGCCAGCCGGTCCGCTTGCACACGGCGCAGCCCTTCGCTTCGCAGAACACGCAGCCGATGAACACTTCGGCGCTGGGCTCGGTGTAGGGGAAGAAGCTCGGACGGAACAAGACCTTCGTGCGGTTCTCGAACAGCTCATGCAGGAACGAGGTGAGCGTCCCCTTGAGGTCCGCCATGGTGATATGTTCGCCGACGACCAACCCTTCGACCTGTTGAAACATCGGTGTGTGCGTCAGGTCGAGATCGTCGCGACGGTAGACCTTGCCTGGAACGATGATCCGCACCGGAGGCTCGTGGCTCTCCATGTACCGGATCTGCATCGGCGACGTGTGCGTGCGGAGCAGCGTCGCCGGACGCCCGAGGCCGGGCACCTCGCCTTCGAGGTACAGCGTGTCCTGCATGTCGCGCGCGGGATGCTCCGCCGGCATGTTGAGCGCCTCGAAGTTGTGGTAGTCATCCTCGATTTCGGGGCCTTCGAGCACCTGATATCCCATGCGCGTGAAGATTGCCTCGATCTGGTCGCGGATGATCGTCAGGGGATGAGGGTGCCCGATGGGCGGCTTGCGGCCCGGCAGCGTGATGTCGACCGCGCCAACGGGCGCCCTGCCGGCTTCGAGCGCGGCTTTCCGCTCGGCCAGCTGCTGCTCGATCTGCTGCTTGAGCTCGTTGGCGAGCTTGCCGAGCACGGGCTTGAGCTCGGCCGACGCCGACGCCACCGACTTCATCAGGGCAGTGACGGCGCCGTTCTTTCGTCCGAGGTATTTATCGCGGAGGGATTGAAGATCTGGCTCCGACGACAGACGCGCCAGCTCCTGCTGAAACTCGGCGCGGAGTCGCGTAATGTCGGAGTCAGTCGTCACACTTATGCGCGGGCTTCGGAAGGCTTCGACGGGCGGACCTTCACCGTCTTGGCCGGGCGGGCGGCTTTCTCGGTCCGCACGGGGCGCGGCGTGGCGAGCGGACTGGCCGCCTTGGCCTGCTTTGCGATCGATGCGAACGATGCCGGTTCGCTCACCGCCATCTCCGCAAGCATCTTCCGATCGAGCGTCACGCCGGCGGCCTTGAGCCCGCTCATCAGCTGGCTGTAGGTGAGACCATGCTCGCGCGCCGCCGCGTTGATCCGGACCACCCACAACCGCCGGAAATCGCGCTTTTTGCGCCGGCGCCCGACGAAGGCGTACTTGAGCGCGGTATCAACGGACTCTTTTGCCGCGCGATACAGCTTGCTCTTGTTCGCGTAATAGCCTTTGGCGCGCGCGAGCAGCTTCTTGCGCTTCGCCCGGCGTACGGTTCCTCTTTTTACTCTCGGCATCGCTACTCCTATTTATACGGAAGCATCTTCGCGAGCTTCGCCGAGTCGGACTTCGACACGACCGTAGTGCCGCGCATGTGGCGCTTCCGCTTCGACGACTTGCTCGTGAGGATGTGCTGCTTGAACGCTTTGCTCCGCAGAAACTTTCCGCTCGCGGTCTTCTTGAAGCGCTTCGCGGCGCCTCGATGTGTCTTCAGTTTCGGCATCTGTTGTCTCCAGGCTCCAGGCTTCTGGCTCCAGGCCCGAAGCCTGAAGTCCGACGCCCGAAGTCATTCTTCGGTCTTCGCGACTGCCGCCTGCCGCGCAGGCGCCCGGCCGCCGCCGCTCGACGGCTTCCTGGCCAGGATGGTGTGCATCTGGTTGCCTTCCTGCCGAGGCATCGTTTCGGCAATCGCGACGTCGGCCAGCTCGTTGCAGAGCCGCTCCAGGATGCGCCGCCCGATTTCCGGGTGCGCCATCTCGCGGCCGCGGAAGAAGATCGTCGCCTTCACCTTGTCGCCGTCAGCCAGGAAGCGCTCGATGTGCTTCTTCTTGAACTGATAATCGTGCTCGTCGACCTTCGGGCGGAACTTGATCTCTTTGACGTCGATCACCTTCTGGTGCTTCTTCGCCTCGCGGGTCCGCTTCTGCTCCTGGTACTGATACTTCCCGAAATCCATGATCCGGCAGACGGGCGGCACGGCGGTGGGGGAGATCTCCACCAGGTCCAGCCCTTTCTGCTTGGCGATGATGAGGGCCTGCGGCGGCGGCATGATGCCGAGCTGCTTCCCGTCATCGTCGATGACCCGAATTTCTCTGACGCGAATGCGTTCGTTGACGCGAGTACGATCGTCACGACGCGGTCCAGATCGATCGAAAGCGATAAAACCTCCTGATGGCGGAACTAAAGTTCCGCCCTACCTTTCGTTTCCATTTCCCGGCGCGCCGAGGCGATGAACGCGTCGAGCGGCTGCGATCCGAGATCGCCGCCGGATCGGCTGCGCACAGCCACGGCGCCTTCCGTGGCTTCGCGGTCGCCTACGACAAGCATGTAGGGGACCTTCTGAAGCTGCGCCTCACGGATCTTATATCCAATCTTCTCCTGGCGCTCGTCCACCTGCGCCCGGAATCCCGCATCCGCGAGCGTTTGCCGCACGCTCCGGGCGTACGTCAGGTGGCGGTCGGCAATGGGCAATACTGTGACCTGGACGGGGGCGAGCCACAACGGAAACGCGCCGGCGTAGTGCTCGATGAGCATGGCGACGAACCGCTCGAAGCTCCCGAAAATCGCCCGATGGATGACGACCGGACGATGTTCGGCATTGTCAGCGCCGACGTACTTCAGGTCGAAGCGTTCCGGCAGCTGGTAATCGAGCTGGATGGTGGCGCACTGCCACTTCCGGCCGATCGCGTCGGTCACGTCGAAGTCGATCTTCGGCCCGTAAAACGCGCCGTCGCCTTCGTTCAGCGTGTACTGTTCCCCGACGGCATCCAGCGCGCGCTTGAGCTCGACTTCGGCATGGTTCCACGTCTCCACCTTGCCGAGGAACTCGACAGGCCGCGTCGACAGCCGCATCTCCGGCTTCAGGCCGAAGTCGTGGTAGACGCGCTGCACGAGCCGGAGCAGGCGCTCCACTTCTTCGCCGATCTGCGACTCCATGACAAAGCAGTGCGCGTCGTCCTGGCTGAGCTGCCGCACACGCGTGAGCCCGGACAGCGTGCCCGACACCTCGTTGCGATGGAGGGGGGTCTGCTCGTGGAGGCGCAGCGGCAAATCGCGATAGCTTCGAACCTCGCTCGCGAACAGCAGCATGTGCCCGGGACAGTTCATGGCCTTCAGCGCGAGCTGCTCGGCCTCCGGATCGTCGTGCTCGATGAGAAACATGTTCTGGCGGTAGTGCTCCCAGTGCCCCGACGTTTCCCACAGCGCCTTGTTGAAGACGAGCGGCGTTTTGACTTCGGAGTACCCGTTGGGCAACAACACGCCGCGCATGTAGTTCCCCAGCAGGTTGTAGAGCGTCGTCCCTTTCTCGAGCCAGAACGTCGAGCCCGCGGCCCACGGATGAAAGAGGAAGAGGCCGAGCTCGCGGCCAATCTTGCGATGGTCGCGCTTCTTCGCTTCCTCGATGCGCGTCAGGTACGCCTTCAGCTCGTTCTCGCTGAAGAACGCCGTGCCGTAAATGCGCTGCATCGGCTGATTGCGCGCGTCCCCTTTCCAGTAGGCGTTCGACGTGTTCAGCAGCTTGAACGTCTTGAGCTTGCCGCTGGCAGGAACGTGAGGGCCCACGCAGAAGTCCACGAACATGTCGCGGTCCTGAATCGTATAGACGCTCACTTCCTTCTGGCCCGCGGTCTTCTCTTCGATCAGCTGAACCTTGAGCGGCTCCCCGCGCTTGCCGAAGAACGCGATAGCGTCCTCGCGCGGCCACATCTGACGCTCGTAGATCAGATCGGCCGCCGCGATCTCGTGCATCCGTTTCTCGATGTGTTCGAGATCTTCCGGCACGAACGGCTTCTCGACGACGAAGTCGTAGAAGAAGCCTTCGTCGGTCGGTGGGCCGATGCCGCACTGGGCCCTGGGGAAGAGCTGCGTCACCGCCGCGGCCAGTAGATGCGCGGTGCTGTGGCGGTAGACCGTCAGCGCTTCCGGATCCTTCGACGTCAGGATGCGGACCTTGCTGTCCTCGTGAAGCGGATACGCGAGATCGACGACGCGGTCGTTCACCATTCCCGCATACGCGGCCTGAGCCAGGCGAGGCGATATCGACGCGGCGATTTCGCCGACGGTCGTCGCCTGCGGGACGCTGCGCGTCGACCCGTCCGGAAGTGTGACTGTTACGTGCGACATGAAAACAGTGTGATGGGCCTTCTACTGGTCCCTGACAGCTGGCGGCTGATCGTTAAAAAAGTGGTAGGCGCGGGTGGAATCGAACCACTGACCTCCTGCGTGTCAAGCAGGCGCTCTAACCGCTGAGCTACGCGCCTTCAAGAACGGAAAATTATAGCAGATGGGCTAGCGCACCGCGCGTTTCAGGGCTTTGCCAGCGGTAAAGCGCACGACGCGACGCTTGGGAATCCTGATGGCGTCGCCGGTTCGGGGGTTTCGCGCCACGCGCGCGCGCCGATGTGTGGTCCTGAAGCTGCCGAACCCGACGAACGTGATGACGTCGCCTTTTTTGAGGGCGCGGGTAATCCCATCGAGCAGCGAGTCGACGGCCGTGGTGGCGCTGATCTTGGTGACGCCGGCGTCCTTGGCAATCTTCGCGACGAGATCCTGCTTATTCATCGCCGGACCTACGCCGCTTTCTTGGTGCCGAGTCGTTCGACGGCTCGCTGGAGAATCGCGTCCGCCGGCGCGGGCGCGCCGAAGTCGCCCTCCGGCTGATCAACGACGACGTCCGGCTCCAGGCCTTTGGCCTGAAGCGCAGCGCCCGCCGGGGTGAGGTACCGAGACGAGGTAATCCAGAGCGCGCTTCCATCGGGTAGCTTCACGAGCTCCTGCACGCCGGCCCTGCCGAGCGTGCGTTCACCGATGAGCTCCGCGCGCTTGTTGCCGGAGAGCGCAGCCGCGAAGATCTCCGCCGGACCAGAGGTCCCCGAATCCACGAGCAGCGTCACCGGAAGCGTAATCGCCCCGTCGCCCTGGGTCGCGGCGATCTTGGCTTGCCCTGTCGCCCGCGACTCACGGATCGCCAGCGTCCCCGACCCGACGAACAGCCGCGCGGTCGCGACCCCCTCGGCAAGGTCGCCTGCCGCCACGTTGCGGACGTCGATGATCAGCCTGGTGGCGCCGCCCTTGGTGAGCGATGCAACCTGCGCGCGCAACTGGTCGACCGTGCGGCGGCCGAATCCTGCGATGCGCACATACCCGATTCCGTCACCCTGCAGGCGGCCCCTGACGTCGGAGGTAGGCGGGACCTCGCGCGCCAGCTCGATCACGTGCGGCTCGGAGGCGCTGCCGCCGCGGATCACCGTCAATTTCACCTTCGACCCCGGCGCACCGGCGAGGAGGCGCTGGCCCTCGAACGCCGACATGTCGCGCGTGGGCCGGGAGTCGACCACCCGTACGAAGTCGCCCGGCCGTACGCCAGCCTTCGCGGCGGGGGAGTCGTCGCGCGAGGCGACGACGCGCAGATAGTACTGATGCGTCAGCACGATGCCCACGTCGGCGGGGCCGGCCTGGTCTCCGCCCTCCACCTGCCGGACCTGTTGTGGGGTCAGATACGCGCTGTCCGAATCCAGCCCTTCGGCCAGCCCGCGCATCGCCCCGCGCATCACGCTGTCCATGTTCGGCTGCTCCACGTAGTTGCTCATGATGAGCGACACCACGTCCTGGAACACCCGCAGATTCGCGTAGGTGTCATCGGTGCGCGCCATCGCGTGTCCGAGGAACCCGCCGACGATGGTGAAAGCGATGACGGGCGCCGAGACGAGGATGGCCATCAGCCGTTTGCGTGAAGTCATGATTAGTCGCGTTCGCTCAAGGTCGTTTCTTCAACCATTCTAATGGATCGACCGGCTTTCCGTCGACGCGCATCTCGAAGTAAATGCCGGGAATTCCCGCGAGAATGCGCCCGGCCGTACCGATGACCTGACCGCGCTCGACATTCGCGCCGCGCGCTACCTGCGGAGCCGCCAGCTGGCCGTACAACGAAAACGTCTGCGCGCCGTGATCGACGATGACGAGGATGCCGTAACCGGTGAACGGTCCCGTGTAGGCGACCGTGCCGTCGTGCACCGCGCGGACCGGCGATCCCTCCGCCACGGAGAACTGTACCCCGGCCGGTGCAGGGACGCTCGATACGCGAGAACTGCGGCGCCCGAACGGCGTCAGCATGCGGCCGGTGACCGGCCATTCCAGATCGCCGCGGAACGGCCGAATCGGCAGCGCAGAGCCGTCTGTCGACGCGCGGGGCACACCGGCGTTGATCGCACCGAGCGTCTGCTGCAGCTTGATCTGCGCGCTCTGAAGCTCGCTCGCCAGCTCGGCGGTGAGATCGCGCCGGCGATCGATCTGCGTTAAGAGCTCCGCCCGCGCGAGCGCCGCGCGTTCGGTCGCGACGCGGGCGGTCTGCGCCGCCTGCTCCAGCGTCGCCATCTCGGTGCGCTTCTGCTCGAGCGCCGTGTGCGCCATGCGAAGCTGGCCGAGGTTCTGTTTATGGCGCTCGATGCGCTGGCGATCGATGGCCGCGAGCGCGCCCACCATGCGATACGCCCGGCCAAACTCTTTCAGGTCGGACACATTCAACAGCAGGCGCACGTAGCCGGCGCCGCCGAGCTTATAGAGCTCGACCATGCGCGCCGCGAGCATCGGGCGCGACGCGGTCGTTTCCTCTTCGAGGGCGTCAATCTGGTTCGCGGTGTTGCCGAGCTCGCGGGCAACGGTCTGAGCGTCGCCTTCAATCTGCTTGAGCTGCTCCGCTCTGAGGTCGCGCTCGACCTCGAGGCGGCGCAGGTCCACGAGCAACGAGCGCTGCTCGCGAGCCAGGGCGTCGGCCTCGCTCTGCAGCGCCACGAGCCGCTCGTTCGCGCGCCGCGCCTGCGATTCGGTGCGCGCGCGGTCGCTCGTCTGCGCGCCTAACGCCGCCACGCTTGCGAGGACGAGGACCGCGGCGCGAGTCGACAGTCGCCAGGCGGCAGTCGGCAGTCCCAGTCGAAGGGTCGACAGTCTCAGTCGAGCGTCGCCAGGTCCTGCAATGGCCACGGTATGTGTGAGATTTTATCATGCTCACGACTGCCGACTGCCGACTGAGACTGGCGACCGACGACTGACGACTACCGACTGATAGTCTCGATGCGGTAACCTCCTGTCATGCGCATCGTCGGCATCGACCTCGGCGAGAGACGCATCGGCATCGCGATCAGCGATCCGACGGCAACCCTCGCGCGCCCCGTCAAGATGATCGAGCGGGGGAGGTCCGACTCGGAGGCCGTTGCCCTGCTGCGCGCCACGATCGCCGGGCTTGCCGGGGCCGAGGAGATCGCCTCGATCGTCGTCGGCCTGCCGACGAGGCTGGATGGCACCGACAATCAGCAGACGCCCCGCGTGAAGAAAATGATCGCGCTGCTGTCGGCGCAGCTCACCGTTCCAGTTGTGACGCAGGACGAGCGCCTCTCCAGCCACGAGGCCGAGGAGCGGCTCGCGCTTCGCGAGAAGGACTGGCGGAAGCGGAAGGCGAAGCTCGACGCGGCGTCGGCGGCGGTCATCCTGCAGGACTATCTCGACGCTCGATCACTGTCAGGGAAGAGGGAAGAAGGAAGAGGGGAGACAAAGGAGTGAAGCGTGCATTGGTGTTTCTCGTGGCGCTGGCCGTCCTGGCCGGCCTTGGTGTGGCGGCCACGCTCTACAGGCGTACGAGCGAGCCTTACAAAGGTTACGCGGAGGCTGAACAGTTCGTCCTGATCGAGCCCGGCAGCGGCACACGCGCCATTGGCGAGCGGTTGATCCAGGCAGGGGTGGTCCGGAACGACGCCACGTTTCGCGCGGCGCTCTGGCGAACAGGCCGCGCGCGGAGTCTTCAGGCGGGCGAATTCCGATTCGACAGGCCGATGACGCCGACCGAGGTCATCGGGAAGATCGCCCGCGGCGAGGTGCACAACCGGCGCATCACGTTCCCGGAGGGTCTCACCGTCCAGGAGATGGCGCGCATCTACGAGCAGCAGGGTTTCGGAAGAGCCGCCGCGTTCGTCGAAGCGGCACGTGAGGCGAGCCTCGTGCGCGACATCGATCCGTCTGCCGGCGATCTCGAAGGGTATCTCTTTCCGGAGACCTACTCGATGCCGCGAGATACGACCGCTGCGCGCCTTGTGCAGTTGATGGTCGGGCGCTTTCGGCAGTTGTTCACGCCGGAGATGCAGCAGGCCGGGCAGGCGGTTGGGCTCACCCCACGCCAGGTGGTGACGCTGGCCTCGCTGGTCGAGAAGGAAACGGCTGTGCCGGCGGAGCGACCGATCGTCGCGGGGGTCTACCTCAATCGATTGAAAATCGGCATGGGGATGCAGGCCGATCCCACGGTGATTTACGCGCTTCAGCGCGCGGGCCGTTACGACGGGAATCTGCGGCGGGACGATCTCTCGTTCGATTCCCCGTATAACACCTATCGGTATCCGGGCTTGCCCCCGGGGCCGATTGCGTCGCCGGGGCTGGCGTCGCTGAAGGCGACCGTCGCGCCGGCGCAGGTGGACTTTCTATATTTCGTCAGCCGCAACGATGGCTCCCACGTGTTCGCGCGCACACTCGCGGAGCACAATGAGAACGTCAGGCAACATCAGGTACTGTATTTCCGGGAGCAGCGCGCGGCCGAACGGGCCGCGGAGAAAGCCAGGACCTCGCGGCCCTAGTGAAGTAGAACGTCGGATTTGCGGGTTCGGGCGTTGCGCGGGGGGCGAAGGGGGGTGACGCGTCCCGGGCGAACCCAACCGTCGAGCCTGAGCCAATGCTCGAGCGCGCGTCGCCGCCGCAGCAACTCGGAGGGATCGTTGGAGAACTCGATGTGGATGCGGCCGTCGTTCGAGGTCCACACCAGCTCGTAACCGGGTCCAGAGGAAGCCTGGCGGATCTCACATTGAAGACGCTCGCCCGGTCGTTCGAAGAACCAGATCATCCGCCCTCTATATCGGTACCCCTCGGACGGTCCTACAGGTACTTCCCGATCACGCGCTCGGACAGGTTGGCGGCCACGATGCCCGCGCCGAGCGCCCAGACCATCCAGATTTGCACCTCGAGGAGGCCGCTGGCGCTGCCGGCGAGGGCCGCGGCCGCAAGCAGGTAGATCGGCGCTGAGATCACCGAGTGCATCCGGCGCGACCGCAGGGCGTTGGCGGTGAAAAAGCACGCCCACATCAGCAAAACTGCGCAACCGAGCCAGGGCCGCATGCCTCGAAAGAATGCGAAGGGGACCGCCGTGCACAGCGTGACGCCGATGGCGGCCCAGAAGGTTGGCGTCCCCACGAGGTCGGCGCGCTGACGCGCGCCCGGGATCACGCGCTCCATCAGTGCGGGTAACCGGCTGATTCCAGTGCAGTTTTGAGGCTGCGTGTCGCGGAATGGACAGGTGCGGTCAGAGCCGTCCCGCTGCTTTGCACCATCCGCAGCAGCGTAAAGGCCGCGAATCGGAGTCCTTCGGCGTGAAACTGGCAGATTGACAGCTCCAGGCGGTCACATTGAGCCAGCGCAGCGGTCACCGAGGGGCTGTCGGGCTCATTTTTGAGCGCCCCGCGCACGGTGTCGAGCGCGGCGAGGACATGGACCTTGTTGGCGTCATTCTTGTTAGTAGTCATCTTGGAAAGCGGCGAAATCCTAGCACGGTTTCGAGATGTTCTATTCCTGGTCAGGGTGAACCAAGGGGTGAAATGGGTATCAGAGAACGGCAAAGTCGAGAGCGCGATACGGTCCGGAGGAAAATTCTCACCGCGGCGCGGACGCTGTTCCTGTCCGATGGGTACGCCAACGTCTCCATGCGCAAAATTGCCGATCGGATCGAGTACAGCCCCGGGGCGATCTACAGCTACTTCGTGAGCAAGGAGGACATCTTCTTCGCGCTGGCAGAGGAGGGCCTGCAGTGTGTCCGCACGCACTGTTCGGCCTCGACCCACGCCCATCCGCCGGTAGAGCGTGTGCGCGAAGCGTTCTGGCGGGTTTACACCTTCAGCAAGGAACAGCCCGAGTACTTCTCGCTGATTTTCGTCGACGGCGCCGTGCCGCGCATCAGCCGCGACTGGGAGCGCTTCAGCTCGATGCGCGAGCTGCGCCAGGACGTCGAGCATGACATTCAGCAGTGCATCGACAAGGGACTATTTCCAGGCGTGGACGGGCCGGGAACCGTTTTCCGCATTCTCTGGACCGCCGTGTACGGCGCCGCCGTCTTTCGCCTGAGCCACCGTCTTGCACCGGACGAAGACGCCGATGCGCTCGCGCACGATCTGCTCGCCTGCGCGATCGCCGGTCTGGGGAGCCGCGTCGACCTGCACTTCTCGGCGGCCTCCGATACCCGGGAGACGCTCGAAGCGACGGAACTTCGTCCGCTGGAGTTATAGTCACCAGCGCGGCTTTCGCGATCGCCTCCGCTACTTCTGTCTGCACCGTCAGCGCGTCCGTCATGACGCGGTCGATCGCCATCGCGGCGCACATGCCCCTCCAGCAGGTAATCCGCACCGAGCGCACGGCCAATTTCGGCGCCGCCGCCGCGGCGCGCCCGGCCGCCGATGACGGGCGCGAGGCGGACGCGCGGGTCGGCAGCCGCCCGCCGGGTTTCAGCCGTCCCGCCTCGATCTCGCGGAATCGGTTCAATCAACAAAGCATGGAGACACCCGCTCGAGGATGCGTGCCGAAGCGGCCACCCGATGGCGCTGTACTGCATGCCTTCATTCCAGAATCGTACGGCCGCGCTGATGTCGGAGACGCGGCGCAGGGAGATTGCGGCGGTCGCGGTGGAACAGCAGCTGATGGTGATTGAAGATGACGTCTGCGGCGTCCTCGCGCCCGATGTGAAGCCGCTGTCGAGCTTTCTCCCGGACACGCAGTTCTTCTACATCACCAGCACGTCGAAAAGCATCGCACAACGCGCCACCGGTGACGGCCGAGCTGGCGACCAGCCTGATCACCGAAGCGGCCTCGCGGCATTCTGCTGGACGGCGCCGATTCGTTCGCCGTGAATCGGGATGAGGCCGACGTGCAGGCGCGTGGTCAACCGCGGGCCGGAGGCCTACCAGCTGGTGGTCTGAACTATCATAGGTCGCGTGTCTATTCGCCACGATTGGACGACCGAGACCGTCGAATCGCTCTATCACCTTCCGCTGACCGAGCTGCTCTTTCGCGCGCAAACCGTTCATCGTCAGCATCACGATCCGGAGTCGGTGCAGCGGTGCACGCTGCTGAGCATCAAGACCGGCGGGTGCCCGGAAGACTGCGCGTATTGTCCGCAGAGCGCGCGCTATGACACGGGGGTCGCCCGCGGCGGCTTGATGCGGCCCGACGCCGTGCTGGCGGCCGCGCGGGAGGCGCGCGACAACGGATCGACGCGCTTTTGCATGGGCGCCGCATGGCGCGAGGTGCACGACGGCGAGGCGTTCGATGCCGTGTTGAAGATGGTTGAGGAGGTCGCGGGGCTGGGCATGGAAGTCTGCACGACGCTCGGCATGCTGACCGCAGACCAGGCCGTGCGGCTGAAATCCGCCGGGCTCACCGCGTACAACCACAATCTCGACACATCTCCCGAGTTCTACCCGACGATCATCACCACGCGCACCTACCAGGATCGGCTCGAGACGCTGGGACATGTGCAGGATGCGGGGCTCAGCGTCTGCTGCGGCGGCATCATTGGCATGGGAGAGTCGGCGCGCGATCGCTGCGCGATGCTTGCGCAGCTCGGCCGCCTCACGCCGCACCCCGAAAGCCTGCCCGTGAACGTGCTGGTGCGAACCGCAGGCACGCCGCTCGCCGACGCGGACGATCTGGATCCGATTCATCTCGTGCGCACGGTCGCGTGCGCGCGGATGGTGGCGCCGAAGGCACGCGTGCGGCTGTCGGCCGGCCGGCTCGCGCTCTCGGACGAAGCGCAGGCGCTGTGTTTTGTCGCAGGCGCGAATTCGATCTTTTCCGGCGAGAAGCTGCTCACGTCGCCCAATCCGACCGTGGACGACGATCGACAGCTGATGGCTCGGCTTGGCCTCCGATTTCAGGCATGAACCCGCGCCGGGACTTTGAAGACCGGCTGGCTGCGACGCTCCTCGAGCTGCGCGCCGCGGGTCTGCTCCGGCAGATGCACCTGCCGAACGGGATCGACCTCGTCTCCAACGATTACCTCGGCCTGGCCGGACATCCGCACCTGGTTGACACGATGCGCGCGGCGCTCGAGGATCTTCCCGCCGGCTCCGGTGGCTCGCGCCTGCTCCGGGGACATCACGACATTTTCGATCGCATTGAAGAACGGCTGGCTGTGTTTTCCGGAGCTGAGGCGGCGCTGCTCTTCGGATCGGGGTACGCCGCAAACATCGGGCTGTTGCAGGCCATCGTGTCGACAGACGACCTCCTCGTATCCGATGAGCGCAACCACGCCAGCCTGATTGACGGGATTCGGCTGACGAAGGCGCGCACGATCGTGTACCCGCACCAGGATCTCGGCGCCCTCGAGACCGCACTCCGAGAGCCGCGCAGTGGCCGGGCGATTGTGATTACGGAGAGCGTGTTCAGTATGGACGGCGACCTGACCCCGCTGCGCGAGCTGTCGGAGATCGCCGAGCGGCACGGCGCCGTGCTGGTGGTCGACGAGGCGCATGCGACCGGCCTGTATGGCGTACGCGGATCGGGGCGCGTCGAGGAGCTCGAGCTGCGCGAGCGCGTGATCGCCACCATCCACACGGGAGGGAAGTCGCTGGGGTCGGGCGGCGCCTGGGTGGCCGGGTCGCGCGCGTTGTGCGACATGATGGTGAATCGCGCGCGCTCGTTCATCTTCTCGACCGCGCCTCTGCCGGTGCTGGCCGCCGCGCTCGGTGCGGGGCTGGATCTCGTGCAGCAGGAGCCGTTCCGACGCGCCGAAGTGCATCGAAAGTCGGCAGTGCTGAGGGAGGCGCTGAGCCGGCAGAACATTCAGTCCGGTGGCGAGTCGCCGATCGTTCCCGTCATCGCCGGTTCGAACGAGGCCGCGCTCGCGCTGCAGTCGGGCCTGATGGCCACCGGATTCGATGTGCGCGCGATTCGCCCGCCGTCGGTCGCGCCCGGCACCGCCCGCCTTCGCGTGACGGTGCGGTACCCAGTGAGTGACGACGACCTGAAGCGCCTCGCTGACGAAGTGGCCCGGCTGATAGGGTCTGACCCCCGTACAGTACGGGGGTCAGACCCCAGGGAAGCTGTTTCGCGAATTCCCTCATGAAACCCAACATGTCTGCGGAAAGGGGTCAGACCCCAACATCTGACGACGTCCGGCGGTGGGATGCGGAGCATGTGTGGCATCCGTTCACGCAGATGCAGGAGTACGGCGCCACCGAGCCGCTCGTCGTGGTCGACGCCGATGGACACTACCTGATAGATGATCGCGGACGGCGCCTGTTCGACGGTACGTCGGCGCTCTGGTGCAACCTCTTCGGCCATCGCGTGCCGGAGATCGACGCGGCCGTTGCCGACCAGCTTGGCCGCTTCGCGCATACGACGCTGCTGGGGACCACGCACGCCGGTGTCGCCGCGCTGGCGCGCCGCCTCGTCGAGATCGCGCCCAGCGGGTTGAATCATGTGTTCTTCTCCGACAACGGTGCGACCGCCGTCGAGTCGGCGCTGAAGATCGCCTTTCAGTACCGCTTGCTGACGCAGGGGAAGGACGCGGCGCAGCAGACGGTGTACCTCAGCCTGGAGAATGCCTATCACGGCGACACGCTGGGCGCCGCTGCGGTCGGCGGGGTCGAGTTGTTCCACGACGTCTTCAAGCCCATCCTGCTTCCGTCGTTAAAGACGCCCTCCCCGTACTGTTATCGGTGCCCCGTCAACAAGACGCCCGGCGATTGTTCCATCGACTGCGCCAACGAGCTCGAGCAGGCACTGGCCCGCGCCAACGGCCGCGTGTGCGCGGTGATTGTCGAGCCCGGCGTGCAGGCAGCGGCGGGGATCCTGACCCTGCCCGCGGGATTTCTCTCGCGGACTGCCGACGCCTGCCGCAGGCATGGCGCGCTGCTGATTCTCGATGAGGTTGCCACCGGCTTCGGACGGACGGGCACGATGTTCGCGTGCGAGCGCGAGGGGGTGACGCCCGATCTGCTCTGTGTCGCGAAGGGGCTGACGGGAGGGTATCTGCCGGTCGCCGCGACGCTGGCAACGGATCAAATTTACGACGCGTTTCTCGGCCGCTACGACGAGTACCGTCACTTCTTCCACGGGCACA
>JANNJO010000109.1:0-17592 GCA_031395755.1 Acidobacteriota bacterium | reverse complement strand
GCCTTGATTGAGTACCTGAAAACGCTCTAAGGAGATCCGCCTGGTGAGTCTGCCAACCATCGCTCACGTTCCTCTGATTCTGATTCGCGGGTTCGGCGGCTTCAACCTCGATGACGAGCGCGCCGTCGCGTATCAGGGGTTCAACGACGGCACCGTCTACCCGCAAAAGCGCGGCGAGAACTACATCTATGAGGGGCTGATCCTCCGCTATCTGAAGTCGCACTGGAAGTACCACGACGCCACCAACGTCATCGGGTACTACACAAAGCCGGTCGTCGGGCCGGAGGAGATTCCCGACGAGCTGAAAGCGCTCGACGCGAAGTACTTCAGCGGGCGGATCTGCATCGATCCCGGCACGGCGCTCCACCTGGTCACCTCGCACGACGATCCTCGGCAGAGCGTGTGGGTGTTCCGCTACTACGACTTCGACGACCGGAGCCTGAAGGTGTACTCCGAGGCGCTCATCCGCCTGATCGACTTCGTGCGCGACCTCGCGGTCGTCGTCTCCGGCAACCCAAAGCCGCCGGTCAACATCATCGCGCACTCGATGGGCGGTTTGATCGTGCGGGAGGCCATTCAGATTGGGTATCCGGCTGAGCGCCGGAAGGCGGCCGACTACATCAACAAGATCGTCACGCTCGGGACACCGCATCGCGGAATCGCCTTCCAGGGAATCCGGGACTTTAGAATCGTGGACGCGGAGGACGAGCTCGATCGCTTCAGCCCCGAAGCCCAACGGGACAAGAAGAACCCGTGGGGATATCTGAACTTTGAGAAGCATTTCCCTCCGGGCCGTGTATTAACGGTCGTCGGAACGAACTACAAGAGCTACGGGACGCGCAGCGCCACGCTGCTCAACCGCCTGTCATCGCTGCCCCACGAGTTCGGATGGAATTACAATCGCAGCGATGGCCTCGTGAAGCAGACCGATGCGCAACTGCCGGGGGCGCCCCGAACGTTCGTCCACAAGTGCCATGGCGGCAACGATTCGCTGATCACGTCGCGCGAAGCGTTCGAAGTCGCCACACGGTTTTTCCATGGCGACGTCAACGTCCGGCTCAACCTGCTCGAAGCCAAAGTCACCCGTGGCTTCGACGCGGTGGGAAAGAGCGAGATGTTTTTTGGCCTGTCGATCAAGCCGCGGCGGATCGACTTCGAGCTCTTCCACCAGAGCGCCGAGGCGGAGAACTGCTACGGTCCCTTCCGGACCGTCGACTTCACCGACGAGCTGAAGCCCGAGAGCGGGATGGCGTGGGCGGGGCCCGATCGTCTCATCTGGGAGGGCTGGCTCGATACCGGACGGATCGCACAGGGCCTCGGGCCGGCCACGCCACGCCGGCCGCGCGACATGGTGATGCGGCTCGATTTCTATGTTGGGGAGCGCGATCTGTTCGGCGTGGGATTCTCGGACAACGTCATCTTTCGCAAGCAGTACTACGTTCGCGTCGTCCCCGGTTCCGGCAAAAATCTCTCGGCGTCCTTCGAGGGGTTGCAGGTCTACCTCTACGACGACGAACACTTCAGTCAGACAACGGATGCCGTCAAGCTGAGGCGCGGAGAGAATGGCTGGACGTTTCGCGTCGAAGGGACCGGATTCAAAGCCCGCCTCGGCGTCACCCTCGCACGCGTCGCGGACGGCGCATGAACGAGCTCATCGAAATCCGTTTCGTGAAAGGCGGCAGGCGTCTCCGCGTGAAGCGCCAAGTGCCGGGCGGAATCGAGTTCGACGAGCCCGATCCGCTCGAGCGCACCGTGGGAATCGCGTTCGACGCGCGCGGCGACGCGACGCGCGAGCGGATGAACAGCATCAGGAGGATCCAGGGATGGGATCCTGGACAGTTCAAGTTGAAGATATCGGTGGAAGACGGGTCGATTATCCTTCGCGGCGTCAACCAGCACGCGCTGCCGAAAGGGCTCTACCGCATCCGTCTGCAGATTGAGGAAGCGAAAACACTGGGTGGGTATCGAGTCGCCGACGTCGCCCAGGACGGGAAGACCGTGGTCGAGATCGGCGTTGCCATGGATGAGCGGTCGATCGACGTTGATCTGGACGGGTGCGATCGGACCATCCGAGGCGTGCTGGAAGCCTCCACGGTCGACGGCGTGGGCGCCGTTGACTGGATCGAAGGGAGGAATCGCCGGCCCACCCGGCAGGCGTGCCTGCTCAACCTGATCGCGAGCCTGCGTGTCCGCCCCGGAGTGGGAGAATCGCTTGTCGAGATGGTGGAGGCGATTGTTTTTGCCGGCAATGACCGGATTTACGCGAAAGTCGACAGGGCGCTGCTGAATACCATGCACGACCTGTCGCTGCATCCGACCAAGCCTTTTTATGCCGAGGGCAGGCCGAATGCGCCGATTCATGGCCGCCTGCTCAGCGGGATGCCGGAGGCGCCGGACGTCAAGGCTCGCTTCGCCGAGCTGCTCAGCTTTCGCAGTGAAGGGAAACCGTCGATGCAGGTAGTCGTGGCCGTTCCCCCGGCGGACGTCTCCTACACCTATGCGGAATTCGACCTCGATCTCGGGAATCCTCTGCAGGACCTTCTCGGGTTCTTTGTCCATATGGGGGAGCTGCTCGACGGCAAGCCGACAAACCACCTCGACCTCCGAAAGGTGCTGGCCACAACGAAGGCGTCAGAGTTCCTTTACTACGACATCATCGCCTGATGTATAGGCCGGCCCCGGGAGCGTCCGTGATGGCAGACAAGTTCGACGTGATCGTGATCGGCAGCGGCTTCGGGGGTGCGGTCACCGCCGCGCGACTGGCTGAACAGGGCTATCGAGTCCTCGTGCTGGAACGGGGCCGGCGGTGGACGGCCGACGAGTATCCGCGGCGGCCGGAAGATGCGTGGGTGTGGGACCAGCGCAAGCCTCACCTGTGCAACGGATGGTTCGATTTCCGTCTGTTTCCCCACATGGCCGTCGTTCAGGGCGCCGGGGTCGGCGGCGGATCGCTCGTGTACGCGAACGTCTCGATCGACGCCAAGAAGGACACCTTCGACAGCGGCTGGCCGGCCGAAATTACGTGCGACGAGCTTGCACCGTATTACGAGTCGGTCGGCGCCATGCTGAACCTGCAGAAGGTCCCCGACACCCAGTGGCCCGAGCGCACGCGCGTGATGAAGGAGGCCGCGGAAAAGAATCAGTACGGCGCGCGCTTTCGCCGGCTGGATCTGGCGGTCAGCTTCGATCGTGACTGGACCTACGACCTGCCCGATCCGCACGGCGAGCTCCACTCAAAAGCGTTCACCAATGCACAGGGACAGCCGCAGGGCACCTGCGTGCACCTCGGCGAGTGCGACATCGGGTGCAAGGTACGGGCGCGCAATACACTCGATCTCAACTACATCCCTCTGGCCGAGCGGCATCACGCCGAGGTGCGACCGCTGCACATCGTGCGGAACGTCGTCCCCGTGGCAGGCGGCTATCGGGTGGACTACGAACGAATCGTCGATCGCTCGTTGCAGCCTGGAAGCGTTGAAGCCCGGATCGTCATCCTGTCGGCGGGCTCACTGGGATCGACGGAGATCCTCCTGCAGTGCCGCGACGTGCATCGAAGTCTTCCGGCGCTCAGCCCGTTCCTGGGCAGGAACTGGAGCAGCAACGGCGACTTCCTGACGCCGGCGCTGCATCCCCTTCGGACGATCCGCCCGACGCGCGGGCCGACGATCACCGCCGCCATCGACCTGCTCGACAAGGCGATCGACGGGCAGTCGGTCTTCATCGAAGACGGAGGGCTGCCGGACGTGGCCATCGGATTCATGCAGGATGTCGCGGCCGACGATGGGATCGAGCCTCGCGTGCGGGCGCTCGTCGAGAGCCTCCGTGTACTGACGAGGCTGAATGCGTTCGATCACATCATGCCCTGGTTCGCACAGGCGCGAGACGCGGCGGACGGTCAGCTGTCGCTCATGAACGGGGCGCTGCACCTCGAATGGGACATCGACAAGTCGTTCAAGGCGATTGACGCCGTCGTGCGGACTCACGAAAAGCTTGCGCGCAGCACCGGGGGCATTCCGCTCGTGCCGATCACCTGGACCCTGGCGAAGGATCTCATTACACCGCATCCGCTCGGCGGCGCCAATATGGGCACGACGGCCCAGAACGGGGTCGTCGACCATACAGGTGAGGTGTTCGGGTATCGCAATCTCTATGTCGCCGACGGCGCAATCATTCCGGAGGCCATCGGACTGAATCCATCAAAGACCATCGCGGCGCTGGCAGAGCGGATTGCCGCCCTGATCGCCGCCGACGGACGATAGCGAGGAACTCATGGCGCAGAAACCACCTGAGAAATCAATCGTGACGTATCGCAGCCTTGGCCATGCGTTCGAGCGTCCCGCGCCTCACCGGCTGACGGAGCGCTCAGCGTTCGAATCCACGGAGGATCCCGCGGAAGAGACGGCGATGCGGGCCCAGCTGAGCGCCGCGCTGGCCGCGCTCGAAGTGGAGACGGCGCGGCAGGGCCCCGGCGTGATCGCGGCCGTGCAGAATCAATTCGCGTCGCTTATCCAGTCGCGCATGCTCGAGGAGCCTCCGCCCGGCGATCCCACGTCGATGTCGTCCGCGTCGAGCCAGAGCGCTTTCGAGGTGAAATACGACGAGCAGGACATCCTCGGGTGGATCGGGAGTGTCTTTACGTGGTGGAAGAAAATCACGCCGGAGCCGTGGCGAACCGCTCCCGACGCGCCCGACCCGATAGGCCGCGGACGCCATCTTCGGCTCGCGATGATGGCGGACTGGGGCACCGGCCTCTATGGCGCGCCGGTCTGCGCGCGCAGCATCGAGGCCGACACAAAGCCGCTCGACCTGCTGCTCCACCTTGGCGACGTTTACTACTCCGGCACCCAGCACGAGGTGCGAACGCGATTCCTCGACAAATGGCCGAAGCGGCCGGATGCGCTGAGCCGCGCGTGCAACGCCAATCACGAGATGTACACGGGCGGCGAAGGATACTTCCGTGTCCTGCTTCCAGCGTTCGCGCAGCCCGCCAGCTACTTCGCGATGCAGAACGACGACTGGCTGCTCGCCGGGCTCGACAGCGCGTACGAAGATCACGATCTGGCCGGAGCGCAGGTGGACTGGCTCGAGCGGCTGGTGCGGTCGGCAGGCGAGCGCAAAGTGGTCCTGTTCACTCACCATCAGCCGTATTCGCTGTTCGACAGCCAGGGGCCGAAGCTGGTCGCCAAGCTGGGGCGGCTGCTGGCTGAACGGAAGATTTTTGCCTGGTACTGGGGACACGAACACCGGTGCGTGCTCTACGACGCACATCCCGCGTGGGGACTGCTGGGACGCTGTATCGGCCACGGCGGCTATCCCTACTTTCGCGACAGGCTGACCCATCTTCCGGCGGCCGAAGGCACGGTCTGGCGCCGTCTGGAATCCAAGAACCTGGTGCCCGGTGCGCTCATCCTCGATGCGCCCAATCCTTATGTGGAGGGCGAGGAAGACAAGTACGGCGCCAACGGCTACGTGACGCTCGACTTCGACGAGCGCCGCCTGCACGAGACGATTCACGCGCCCGATGGAACGGTCGTGCGCGAGCGGCAGCTGGCCTGATCCGGAAAAGAACCTATGGCATCGCTCGATTTGAACGGGGCCCAGCTCGAACAGCTCAGCGACGCGCTGCGGGACGCGTTCTCAGTGCAGCGGTTTCGCGAGATGCTGAAATTCAAGCTCAGCAAGCGGCTGGATGACTATTCGCTCGGGGAGGATTACAAGGAGATCGTCTTCGAGGTGATCACCGCGGTTGAGGCGGAAGGCTGGACGGCCGAGCTCATCCAGGCCGCCCGCCAGTCGAACCCCGGCAATGCGAAGCTGCAGGCGCTGGCGCAGGAAGTCGCGCTGGCGTCGAGCACGGTCGAACTGGAGCGGACGATCAGGGCGGACAATCCCTATCTCGACGTCGAGATGTTCCGGACGCGGCTGGGGCAGATCGAAGTGCAGGTCTGCCGGATCGAAATTCCCACGCCGCGGGGCACGGTGTTCGGGACCGGCTTCCTGCTTGGGCCCGACGTGATCATGACCAACCACCACGTCATGGACGCGGTGATCTCGGGAAAAGTGAAGCCGGAGAGCGTCAGCTTCCGGTTCGACTACAAGCGCCTGTCCGACGCCGTCATCAGCGAAGGGGCCGTCTTCAGGCTGGCCTCGGCGGATTGGCTTGTCGATTCCAGTCCGCCGAGCGATATCGACTCGAAGCGCGAACCGAAACCGGGAGCCCCGAAGCCTGATGAGCTCGACTACGCGATCGTGCGCCTGGCCGGCTCGCCCGGGATAAGGCCCGCCGGCCCGAAGCCCGATTCGAAAGATCCGCCGCGCGGCTGGATCGCGATCGGAGGATCGGCCGGCGCGCCGCCCGGTTCGCCGCTCCTGATCATGCAGCACCCTGACGCCGCCCCCTTGAAGCTGGCGATCGATATGACCGGCGTCATCGGACCAAACGTCAACGACACGCGGCTGAAGTACAAGGTGAATACCGAAGGCGGATCGTCCGGCTCTCCGTGTTTCAACGCCAGCTGGGATCTCGTGGCGCTGCATCACAGCGGCGACCCGAACTTTGACCCGGACCACAAGCCGGAATACAACGAAGGAATTCCTGTCCAGGCGATTCTCCAGCTGCTTGACGCTCGAGGAAAGCGTTCTCACGTCGCCGAAAGCCCGCCGGTATGACTCGCGAACGGATCGTCGAGTTCCAGGCCGGCGATGGCTTTCGCTGCAACCTGATTCAGGTTCTTGGCGAGCGGCTGCCGACGAAAGGCCCCGTCGTCCTGGCGCACGGCGCAGGCGTGCGGGCGAACAGCTTTCGCGCGCCCGTGCAGACGACGATCGTCGACTACCTGCTCGACCACGGCTACGACGTGTGGCTGGAAAACTGGCGTGCCAGCATCGACCTCGTCTCGAACCGGTGGACGCTCGATCAGGCCGCCCTGTACGACCATCCGCAGGCCGTGAAAACCATCGTCCGGGAAACCGGGTCGTCGGACATCAAGGCGCTCGTGCACTGCCAGGGATCCTCGAGCTTCATGATGTCGGCGATCGCGGGACTGGTGCCCGAGGTAAAGGTGATCGTCAGCAACGCCGTCTCGCTGCATCCGATCGTCCCCAGACGCGCGGAGGCCAAGTTGAAGTACGCGATACCGGTGATGAAGGCGTTCACCGACTACCTCAATCCACAATGGGGACGTCATGCACCCACGCTCCTCGCCAAGCTCGTGGATGGTGTGGTCCGGTTGACGCACCATGAGTGCGACAATGCGGTCTGCCGCCACGCCAGCTTCGTGTACGGCTATGGCTTCCCCACACTCTGGCGCCATGAGAACCTGAACGACGAGACGCACGAGTGGCTGACCGGTGAGTTTGCAGACGTTCCGTTGACATTCTTCGATCAGATAGCGCAGTGCGTGGAACACGGAACCGTGCGGGCGGTGGAAGGCCATCGGCAGCTTCCCCACGATTTCGTGAGCGCGCCGCCGAAGACGGACGCGCGAATGGTATTTATTTCCGGTGAACAGAACCACTGCTTCCTGCCGGAAAGTCAGGTGCGGAGCTTCGAGCACTTCGACCGGCACCGGCCCTCCTATCACTCGCTGCACCTCTTTCCCGAATACGGCCATATGGACGTGTTCATCGGGAAGAACGCATGGCGCGATACGTTTCCCCGAATTCTCGAGGAGCTCGACAAACCGCATCATTGATGAATTCGCGTGCCGCGGAGGCCGCAGCCTATGACCGAACAACACGCCGGCATCACGTTCAGCGAAACCATGGCGGGCCCGTTTGCGCTCGGGGAAAGCGACCCGTCAGCAGGCGAGGCAGCCGGAAAGCAATCGGGAACGACGCTGGCGATGCACGCCGCGATTGAGATTCCCGATCTCGACCGGTTCGTCGCCGATCCGTCGCATGACGGAAGGATCGCGGGACACATCGATTTCCCGCCCTTCGGTGAGGGCATGCGGGCCGAGCGCGGCGTCTTCCGTCTGTTCTCACCGACGGACGAGAAGGGGCTCACGCGGATGATTTACGAGCTGGCATTCGAGCACAAAGGCCAGCCTTACTACCTGGCTGGATACAAAGAAGTTCGGAACGACCGGCACGGCACCGATCTCTGGAGTGACACGACGACCCTGCTCACGCGGCTGCATAGCGGTCGCGACTCGCGCGGCCCGGTTGCCGGCGCCGGCGTGCTTCGCCTTGGCGTGCCGGATCTGGGACGACTGACGACGACGATCCGTGTCACCAATGCGGCGAGCCCCGCCGATCAGGTACGCGCGCTCGCGACCTTCGGCCGGTTCTTCATGGGAAGCCTCTGGGACACCTATAGCCCGGAAGCTCAGGTGTGATGTCGCTCGATCCTGATTACGCCGGACGCAAGGGTTACGATTCCCGGTTTCTCGGGGTCGACGCTCGTCTTCCGAAGCTGACCGACGCCGTGCGCGCGAAAGCGTTCACGCTGCCAGGTGTCCGCGGCGACGCCGCCTATGAGCTGAAGTATCACCACTTCAGTATCATCATGAACCGTGAGGCGCGGCTCGCCTTTGTGGCGGCGGTGAATGTCGACGCGACGGCGGAGTTCCGACAAACCCGGGAGGGCACCGATCGGTGGTTCATCGATCCACGAATGGACGCGGCCTTTCAGGCCGGCAAGGAGTTCTACGCTGACAATCCCCTCGACCGCGGCCACCTCGTGAGGCGGGCCGATGCCGCCTGGGGCGGCTCCCCTGAAGAAGCCGCGCAAGCCAATGAGGACACGTTTCACTTCACCAACTGCTCCCCGCAACACGAGATCTTCAACCAGGCGGCAAAGGCACGGAACGAGGATCTGCTGCTCTGGGGAAACATCGAACAGCACATCGCGGGACAAATCGGGGCCAGCGGCGGGCGGCTGTCGGTCTTTAATGGTCCGGTCTTCCGATCGACGGATCGCTCTCACCGCGGTCTACGGATTCCGAAAGAGTTCTGGAAAATCGTCGTTTACAGAAACTCCGCGCGGCACCTGAAGGCGCTGGCGTTCATCTTGAGTCAGGAGGGGCTGATCGCCGATTTGCCACTGGAGGATTTCGCCGTCGGTCCGTATCGGCCGTTTCAAGTCAGGGTTCAAAGAATCGAGGCGCGAACGAAGCTGGACTTTGCCTACCTGCGCGACGCCGACCCGCTGGAGCAGGGCGCATTCGAATCACACTCCGCACCCGGTTCCAACTCGATTCTGCTGACCTCCATCGACGACATCGTGACGTGAGACCACGTGTGGGCTCAGATATCCAGGCGGACGAACGGGCTCTCCGTGACGAGAAAATCCGCACGCGCGTTGCTCGGCGCGGCCGTCTCCAATGCGCCGTCGCCTGGGCGCATCGGCGTAAAGGACGTATACCGGCCATTCTCGTAGAACAACCGGGCCGCCTGAAATCCAAACACCAATGGCTCGGATCCCTCATACGCGATCTTGGACTCTGTCGTTCCGGCCGACGAGACTTTGACACTGCCTCCGACGATCTGCTGAATCTCGGGTATTTTCAACTCGACAGGTGCTCCGCTGGTTTCCTTCGCCTGCACGATGAACTTTCTGCTCTTGATCGTCGAAACGGTCACGTAGACCGAGTCGGCCTCGAGAAGGCGCGCAGCGTGGCTGCTGAAGGCGCTGATGTCCGCATCGGTCAGGTACTGGTCGACGTCCGCGAGATCGACGCGGTCCTCCAGGACATCCGCGAATTCGAAGAGCGCCGTCTTCGCATTCTTGTAGCCCACATCGAGTCCCAGTTGCGAGCCGCCCATGGCCCCGATGACGCTTCCCAGAATGGACAGGCCGACGCCGATGCTGAGATCCCGCGTGCGTCCTCCGGAGATGCCTGCGGCCGCAACATTCTCCTTGAGCCGGGGAAGCGGAATCTGCGTGCCCGGGCGGAGAATTGTCTCCAGATCGCCAAGGCGGGTCAGCCTCGTATCCTCGCGCACGAGCAACTGAAGCGGCCGGATGTCGGTGCGCGGAAGCCGGACGACGCTGTAGCCGAAGGATTTCAAGTAGGTGAGAAACGGATCCGAATTGCCCATGCACCTTCCTCTCGGGAAAGCCGTGATTATCCTCCCTGGGCTCCGGCGGGACAAGCAGGAATGAAGTCATGTTAGGCTTCGTTTCTGTGAGGCCCTTTCGCTGGCTGATGGGCGTGACGCCGGCGCTGGTCGTGGCTCTGACCCTGTCGGTGTCGGCGCAGTCCAACCGTGCGAGCCAGGCGCCCGCCCGCTGGTACGACGCGTATCGCGAAGGCGTGGCGGCGGTGCAGCGACGCGACTGGGTCACGGCCGAACGACGCCTGCTGGAAGCGCGATCGAGCGGTCAAAAACCGGGCCGCCGGGTACTGATGTATGGCGACAGCTATACATCCTTTCTCCCCGACTACTACATCGGCGTGGTGTACCTGAATACGAACCGGGCACAGGAGGCCGAAGGCGCGTTCGAGCGCGTGCGGAGCCAGGGGATCATCGGCGTCAGGGATCCCGAATACGCGGCGTTCGAACGGCAAGGCCGCGAAGCAACCTTCAACCGGACGTTCGTGGATGCGCAGCAATTGGTCGCGAAGGGCGATTTCACACAGGCAAGCAATCTGCTCAACCAGGCACGCGCCACCAAAGTGGACGACTCGAAGGTGGCGGCGCTGTCGCGCGAAATCGCGCAGCAGATGGCGGTGGTGCAGAAGGCCCCGGTTCAGCCGGCGCCGAGTCTACCTCCATCGGCGACCACGGAACAGGTGCAGACGCGGCCGGCGCCGTCACCGGTCCAGCCGAAGCCATCGGACACGATGGCGGGAGGTCTCCCGAACACGTATAAAGCTCCAATGATCTCCAAAGCAGTCGTGAAGCCTAAGGGCGGCAGCGAGACCTTCCCTAAGCAAGGCGTCATCGTTCCACCTCCACCGACACAGCCCGGATCATCACCTGGGCTGCAGAGTGGAATCCTGGCCTTTTTTTCAGGAGACTACGGCGATGCCGTCCCTCTTCTCCAATCGGCCGCGCAGCAGCCTGGCATGGCGCTGCGCGCGCGGGCGTTTCTCGCCTGCGCGAAAGCCGGTCTCGTGCTGACGGGCCGAGCCGACGCAGGTCTCCTGCGCGAAGCGCGCGCCGATTTCGAGAGCGCCGATGCGATGCGGAACCTCACCGCGGCAGAACGCCGCTTCATCTCGCCGAGAATACTGGAACAGCTGGAGAGGCCGTGACTCGCCGCATGCGCCACCTGCGAATCTCCGCGATCTCGCTCACGTTCGCGCTGCTCACCTCCTCCGCTGTTGCACAAACGTCGGTTCAAATCCCGCTCCAGCTCGATTTCGTCAACCCGGGCGCAAAGAGCCTCGCGCTCGGCGGGGCCTTCACCGGCATCGCCGACGACGCGACCGCCGGCTTCGCAAATCCGGCCGGGCTCCGAGAGCTGGGCCGGCCCGAGCTTTCGATCGAGGTGCGCGGCCGATGGCTGGAAACGTCGTTCCTGCAGCGCGGACGCTTGTCCGGCGCGATCTCGAATGAGGGCACCGACCTCATCGCAGGCCCTGTGTTCGGAAAGAGCCCGGACAACGGCATTCAGGTGCCGTATGTGAGCGTCGTGCTGCCGAGGCCGCAGCAGGGGTGGGTGATCGCGGGATTCCGGCACGAGCTCGCCCGCGTCGATCAGACGTCGCTGGCGGAAGGGATTTTTCAACAAGATCCGGGCGAGTTCACGTCGCGCCGGGAATTTCCCCAGCAGGGCCTTCGCAGAATAGCCATCACCAGCTACGGCGCCGCGGGCGCAGTTGAAGTCAATCGCCGCCTCGCCGTCGGCGGGACGTTGAGCCTGTATACCTTCAATTTGCTTTCTGATTTTCGCCGGTTCGACACGGAGGGATTTCTCGGGCCGCCGAGGTTGAGCGTCCAGCTCGGAAGATCGACGCAGAAAGGTGAAGACGTGGCCTTCGCGCCGACTGTGGGACTACGCATGTGCTTGAAGCCGTGCGAAGAGCGCCAGGAGACGTCGGTCCGATTCGGCGCAGTGTATCGCCGGGGCCCCACATTCGATTTCGAAACACAGGATGGTCCGAACCAGCGGAGCAATAAGTTCCGCGTTCCGGATACGTTCGCCGCGGGGGTGGCGATCGAGGTACCGCAAACAGGCCGCCGGCTTCTGTTCTCGAGCGAAGTGAAGCGAGTGACCTACTCGCGCCTCCGCAGCGACTTCGTCACGGATCAGGCGTTGTTCGTCGGTCTGCAGGAGAACGTTGCTCTGAACGACGGGACCGAGTTTCACGCGGGCGTTCAATACACGCTGGAAACACCGGCCTGGCTCCCGAGATTTCGCGCCGGCATCTGGTCCGACCCGGATCATTCCGTGAAGTTCGTCCCGGGCGCTGTGGCCGGCCACCCCGAGACGAGGCTGCGTGACGAGCTGCTCAGCGTCGCGCTCTCAACAGGCAAGCGGGTCACCCACGTCACCGGCGGCATCGGGCTGACTTTTTCTCCGACAATCGAGTGGAACTTCGGCGCCGATCTCGCCTCCAACATCACCATCGTCTCCACATCCGTCATCGTGAAGCTCGGACAGTAGACTCCGAAGAATTACTGGGCAGACTGGCGCGCGGGAAGCGGCGTGGCGGTAATGCCGAGCTGATTGAGAAGCTCGGAGGGATTGAAGCCCGGCATGTCGAATCGGAACGTCCGCTGGCCGGTGCTCGACACCTGGATTTGCTGCGTCAGCGGCGGGGTGATACCCCCGTTTTCGAACGAGAGATCGTAGGTTCCTTCCGGCAAACGAAGCGCTGCGGGTGTGACCTGCGTCATCGCGGGCACCCTCCCGTCCGGCGATCGAACGGTGACGCGAGCCCACGGCTGAGCATCGATGATGACCAGCGCCGACGGGGCCCACAACGTGTTGCTCAGCGCGAACGCGCCGCCCGGCAGTTCCGCTCGTGCCTGATAGACGTGCGGCTCGGCTCCGGACGGAAGCGGTACGATGGCACCGCGTTGAGGATCTAGAACGATCGATTGGTCTTGCGGTACCGAATCACGATAGAGGCGAACGGTTCGAGGCGCCGACGAATCCGGATCGCGCGTGAAGATGCGCAGCTCGCCCGCGTCGGCGGCGGCAGATGGCCGGTACTCCAGCGCATAGGCGTCGAGCGCATGGCTCGCTTGAAGCCGAAACGCGCCGCTGAACGATCCGACGGCGGCCACGACGAGCGCAACGGCGCCGGCAAGCGCCGCGTCCTGCCAGCGAGGCATACGCCAGCGAAACGACTGAAGCGGAAGATGACCCGTGCGGTCCTGAAACGCCGGCGGCTCGTCCTTCCGCTTCTGCAGCCCCACCGCCTTTCTGATCTCCGATTGCTGCGGCGAGGGCGGCAACTTCTCGATAGCAGCGCGCAGCTCGCGCCATAGCGGGCCCTTCGCCAGCGCCGTCAGCGCGGCGACAGCCGGCCGCGCATCGCCTGAAGTGAGCTCGGCAATCTGCACGCGGTGGAGCGCACTGGAGATTTCCCAGCGAAGATGCGCCGCTGATCCTGCGGCCGGCTCCGAGTCGGCCAGCACCTTCAGCAGGTATCGCCGAACATCGATTTCCAGCGCCGGGGCCGTTTTCCGCAGCTGGTTGAGATGATCCCGGATGTCGCCGTCGCTCATACGGATCGGCGCCCCTTCGTAGGCGCCGATGTCGTTGGCGACGTGCAGCACCGCCCTCTCCGGTACGTCCGGCGCAAACCGCTGCCGAAGCAATTCGAGCTCGGGCACCGTGGGATAGGGCACAACGCTCGCCAGCTGCTTCAGCTTCTCGACCTCCGCGATCGTCACCGGCCCCGCAGTCTCGCGAACGCGGCTCAGCATGCCGGGGGAGGCGCCCTCTCCCTGCGCCAGGATGGTCGCCGCCTGGAGAAGGCCCGCACGCGTCATCGGCAGCACGCCAATGGGCAGCCGGCGGACGGCGGCGGGCCACAGCTCCGGATCGCGGATCGGCGACAGCCACACACGCCGCGTCCATTTCCGGAAGGCGTTCATCCACGCGCGATTCGGCAGCGTCAGTGTGGCCGCCACGCCGAGCCCCGAACTGAGAATCATCAACGGCCAGTCTTCCCGCCGCTTCGCCAGGACGTCGAGCGGTACGGGCGGCCCATTTCGCCGCTGCGTGGCGACGCTGATGTCGCCGTCGAAGTACCAGCGCTCGAGCGCAATCCCCTGGCGCTTCAGATCGACGATGAGGCTTTCGACGCGGGCGGCGTGGGCGTGCATCATCTGCGAGACGTCCTGGAGCACGAGCACGGTTTGCTGCACGCGCCTGAGCCTGAACACCAGCTGCGGCCGCATCCCGGAGCGAAGCGTCTCCCTGAGGCTTCGCTGCACGTCCAGTTCCTTGCCGCGACCTACGCCCGAGAATGCGCGGGCAAGGAGCGTCGCCGCATCTTCGACATCCCGTCGAGGAAGCCGTGTGACCAGATCTTTCAGCACCAGCGGCGCGTGGTACGGGCCTGGCAGCGATGCCAGCGCGGCCTGCCACGCATCCGTCGTCCATTGACGCGCGCCCGCACGGACGCGTTTGCCCCAGAACGCCAGCAACGACACGGCGAGGGCTGCGGTGGAGAGCGCCGCGATCAGGGACCGGTTGAGCCTGCTCGGAGGCGGCTGCAGATCCGAGGGTGGCGGTTCTGGCGCGGCCTGCACCAGCGTCTCCACGACGCTCGGCGGCGGCTGCAGGTCATCCGTCGGACGGAGCGGCGGCTGTGGTCCGGCTGCTGAGAGCACAGGCCCGGTCGGGGGCGGGGGCACGTTAAGGAATGCGTAGTATCGATAGGTCAGGGCAACCGTCAACGCGAGGGCGAGGCACATCACCGCGGCCCACCAGACGCGCTTATCCCTCAGGTAACGGATGCCGCGATATTCGCCATCACTCAGGCTGTGCGTTGCCGAGCCAGAAGGCTCGCTCGGGACAACCTGCTGCGGATAGAAGTCGTCGAACAGGTTGCGGATCGCGGCGACTTCCCCATCGTGACGGGCGACGAGCGCGGCGATGGCTTCGCGGAATTGATCGCGGTTTGTCGAGTCCCACTGCGCGAGCAGCTTGCCGACCGCGAGATGTTCATGCAGGCCGACGCCAAGCCCCTTCGCGCGCAGGAGCTCGAGAAAGTCGCTGAACGGAAGGGCGCTCATGAAAGCTGATGATCAGCCGGCCGAGCGCAGAAGCCGCGCGTCCTGCTCAGTCTTGAGGAGGGCGCCCGGAGACGGCAGCTCCCCGAGCTTCAAAGCCTCGAGCGCGGCGACTTCGATGTTCGTCGCTCGAAGCACCTTGACCCAGGCGAGCAACTCCCCGGTCGCCGGCTTCTTCTCGAGCCCCGGAAGCGATCGCACTTCCTCGAAGCGCCTGACCGCCGTGGCCGCCAGCCGGTCCGGGAGCCCGAGATGCCCGAGCCGCTGGCTGAGAATAGCCTGCAGCAGGTCGGCCGACGGGAACTCGATCCGATGGAAGACACAACGGCGCAGAAACGGATCGGGCAGCTGGCGCTCGCTGTTGCTGGTGACGATCACGACGGGCCGGTGCGCCGCCCGAAACTTCTCCCCCAGTTCAGGCACGCGAAACTCCATCTGATCGATCTCGTCGAGGAGATCGTTCGGGAAGTCCCGCGGCGCCTTGTCGATCTCGTCGATGAGCACGAGGCGGCGCGCCGGCGCTCGAATCGCCTCCCCGAGCGCATTCCATCGGACGTACAGCTCGGGCCTGGTCGCGCGCTCATCGTGGATCTGCGCGTGGTAGAAGCGCAGGAGGTTATCCATTTCGTACAGCGCGTCGCGCGCCTGGTGATCGCTCCGCGTATGGAAGTCGAGCACCGCGCCAAGCCCCAGCTCCGTCGCAACCGACCACGCCAGTGCGGTCTTGCCCGTTCCGGGCTCGCCCGTCACGAGGAGCGGCTGCTCGACAATCAACGCGGTGTTGACGGCCGCCACGAGCTGCGGATCCGGGATATACCGCCCGGCCTCGCCACGTGACGCGGGAGCCGCGCCGTCCGGGGTGGTACCGTCGCCGCGATAGCGCATGGGCATGCTCGATGACGTCATTGGGCTCCGATGTTCTTCCAGTACTCGTCTATGGTCTTGAACATGTATCCAGGCACCGAGGGTCCTCCAAGCAGCTTCGAGAGAAGGAGGCGCTGATGCTCGGGGGTGAACTCGCTGCCCTCAAGAAACTGTTCGAGCTCGCGGTTCTCGAGATTCACCAGCTCGTCGACGTCGATGATTCGCACCTGCGGGTCCTGCTTGCCTTTCAGCGCCGTGATCAATCCCAGCGCACCCGTTCGCTCCGCGGACGAAGCGCCGGTTCGGGACAGCAGCCGGCTGAGCAACCCGCTCGCCTGCTCGCGCACGGGCCACTCGACTGGTTGCAGGCACTTGAGAGCTCCGGCTGTCCGCTGCGACAACGCCCCCGGAAGCCACTTTGTGTAGTACTCGATGAGATGTGACTGGGTGAATCCTTCGTCGATCACCGGATGGAGCAGCACCACGTTCTGGTGCGCGAGCTTTTCCTTGAGGGCCTGCCCTACTCCATCGACGGTGGTTTCCAGCGCGACAGCGAGCGCATCGACCATCTCGTCGAGTGATTTCGGCGGTGTCTGCCAGCGGATCGACGTCATCGTCCTGGACGGATCCGGGGTGAGCCAGACCTGCACGCGCTCTCGAAAATGCATCGGGTCCTGGCCGCGCCCTCCCGGAACCAGAATCACGTGATGCAGCCGCGCAGGCGCACACTGGCAGACTTCCAGCCACTGTGAGGCGCGGCCGCAGAGAAGCGATGGGCGATCGACCTGGCTTCGCCCGAGGCTTGGCGTGGTGTGCGGATCGAGACTGGGAAGCGAGTCCAGCAGCTTGCGAAATGCATCGTTCTTCGGCCGGTCCTCGGCCGCCTTGCGAACCAGATCGGCAATCCAGCCCTGTTCGTACGCCTTCTGAACGATGTCGGAGATGCTGTCGGTCAGCGGAATGTAGCGCGAGCTCAGATCGTCGAACCGGCGGTCGAGCTTCGTCCGCAGAAACTCGTTGACCTGCGAGGCGCTGAGATAACTCGCGCGCAGCGCCTGCGACAGCTCAACGAGAAACGCGGACATTAACCGGGGCATGCGGGCTTATGCTGCGATCCGGACACGCGGATGTCAAGATCGCCGCGGCGCTAGAACCCGAAGCCGCATTGATTCTGCGGGAAGAGCCGCACGTTATTGTTCCTGAGCTCCGCACTGGTCGTACCGGCCGCATTCCGGACCTCCAGCTTGACGATCATCTGCACGGAACCGGTCGTTCCCACTTGCGGCGTATTGTTAGCGTCAAGGAAGTTGCATCGGTTGTTTGGCAAGAGCGTCGGGGTGTTCTGCGTTATCGGGGGCGAACTGGCGGGACCGACGTCCATCCTCCAGGTCCATGCCGTCACTGCTCCCCCGGAGCCGCCGGTTGACGCTGCGCCGTTGAAGGTGCAGTCGAAGTCGCCGCCCGAATTTGCGATAATCCGGCATGTGTCGGGGCCCCCAGGACCGCTGACAGTGAACCGGGCCACCGGCGGGCTCGGCGCGGGTGCCGTCACTTGAAGCGATGCTTCACCCGTCACGCTCTGGA
>JANNJO010000068.1:0-23826 GCA_031395755.1 Acidobacteriota bacterium | reverse complement strand
ACAGCCCGGAAGCGCCCTCTCGTTGCCACTGGTAGACCACCCGTTCGCCGTCGGGTGACAGGCTCGGCCACCGTTCAAATCCGCCGTCATTCGCCACTGGCCGCGGAATGAATGGAGCAGCAACCACTCCGAGCGCGTTCGACGATCGTGCGGTGAAACCGCCCGCGGAAATGAGGCCAAACGCGACGGCCGTACACGCTGCTAATCCTGCCGCCAGGAACCACAGCCTGGTCCGGTGGCCGTGTAGGTCCGCGCCGCGAGATACCTCTGTGTTGTTGCCATCCGCGGGTGGGTACGCATCGAATCTCGACGCCACGGCGACTTGGGCACGCGCGGTGCGCCATCCATCCAACTCGTGTTTAAAGGCGAAAATCGACCCTTTCCTGGCGTGCGGGAGACGGTGTACGGGTAAGCCTTCGTCCTGCTCCCAGCGTTGGACGGTCGTCACGCCACGCCCCAGGTAAGCGGCGATTTCCTTCCACGATTCCAACCGCCCGTCTTCGAGGCTGTCTTTCATCCAGAGATTGTCCATCAAATGGTGAAGGTCCGGCTAAATCCAGGCTACAGCCGGACGCTACGTGCGGACAATACGTTGGAGCCGCTGTTCCAGAACGCGATCGAGGTCGGCCTCCCGCAGTCTCAGGCGCTTTCTCGGATCGGCCGGCATCGCATCCGCCGGCACCAGCCCCACGATCTCGCTCTCGAGCACCCGAACGCCGTCCACCGCGGCTTCACGCGCGATCGCATCGAAAACCGTCTTCATCGAGGTCTCCTGATAGTTCGTCAAATTCATCGAGACCTGCACGATGCCATGGTCAAGCTGCACGCCCATGGCTTTGACATGGCTGAAGCCGCCGCTGCTCGCCCGGATGCGCGCGGCGATGCGCTTCGCCACGCCGAGGCGATTGGACGCGAGGTTCACGTTGTAGGCGATGAGGATCGGCCGTGCGCCAATGGCCGTCGCGCCCGCGGTCGGATGCGGCGCATTGGGCCCGAAGTCCGGCCGCCACGCCGGCTGCTGCATGCGCAGCGCGACGCCGTTCAGGCCCCCTCGACGAATCTCCGCAAGATTTCGCCGATCGTCGGTCGCGGCGGCGGCCTCGTAGAGGAACATCGGCACGCCAAGGCGTTCGGCGACCAGCGCCGCAGTGTGCGTCGCCAGCGCGACGCATTCGTCCATCGTGGTGTTTTCCAGGGGGACGAAGGGGACGACGTCGACGGCGCCCATCCGCGGGTGCACGCCCGCATGTTGGCGGAGGTCGATCGTCGCCACGGCCGCCGCGAAGAGTCGAAGCACCGCGTCCCGCAGCGGCGCCGGCTCTCCGGCGAACGTGTAGACGGTACGGTTATGTGACGGATCGGACGATTGGTCGAGCAGATGCACGTCCGGGGCGTCGATTGCGGCGGCGAGCGCAGCGATGACGTCGAGTCGACGCCCTTCGCTCACGTTCGGCACACACTCCATCAGCGGCATTGGCCTCTTGTATCACAGGTCGTCTTGCCCCATAATCGCTGCACGAAATTCGGCGGACGACTCTTATCGCTGATATGTCCGATCCGCTCCGCACAGACCCCATAAAAGACCAGAACGCGCCCTCGCTCGACGGCGACGCGGAGCGCGATGCCAAAATCGAGAGCCTTCTTCTCAGCGGCCTCGATCATTACTTTGCTGCCCACTACGCCCAGGCGATCGACGTCTGGACGCGCGCGTTGTTTCTGGATCGCCAGCACGCGCGGGCGCGCGCCTACATCGAGCGCGCCCGGAGCGCGCTGGCCGAGGGGCAGCGCGAATCCGAGGAACTGCTGCACAACGGTGTGGCGGCCTTCGAGCGCGGCGAAATCGAGGCTGCGCGCCAGATGCTGAACGCCGCCGTCCAGCGGGGCGGGGCGCACGAGGTGGCTCTCGCATTTCTCACACGGATCGATCGCCTCAGCGCGGCGCCGCCGATTACGCCCGTCGCAGCTGCCGCGCCGCGCAGGCTGCGGTTTTCGCCGGCCGTGACGCCGGAGGTTCGCCGTGGTTCGCGCTGGGCACGCGCGATGTTCCTTGTCGCCATTCTGGCGACGGCCGCTGTTGTGCTCGCATCCTGGGATCAACTGCGAGGGATGATTCCACGTCTGCGGCCGGCGACCGAAGCCGACCTCGCTCCTGTGCGCACGATTCAGGAGCCGGTGGTCATTCCCAGAAGCGCCGAGACCGCCATCGTTCGAGCGCAGGAGCTGTTCGCATCCGGAAAGCTGTACGATGCGCTGCGTGCCGTCGATCTGGTGCGGCCGACCGATCCGCTGCGCGGCGATGCTGACAAGCTGAAGGCCATGATTCAGCGCGAGTTACTCGCACATCAGACATCGCCCGGTGCCGTGGAGCTGACGAAGCCATGAGCCGCGGGCGGCGCGACTGAAAAATGAAGTGTCCAAAGTGCGGGTACCTGGGTTTTGACAGCGGCGATCGTTGCCGGAATTGTGGCTACGATTTCTCGCTCGCGCCGGCGCCCCCCACCGTGCTGGATCTCGCGCTCGAACGTGAGGTCGAACAGCCCAGGCCGGCGCTGGATCTCGATCGCATCATTGGCGCAGCTGACCCGTTCGATCCGGCCGCCGATCTGCCTCTGTTCGGCGGCGGGGGGGGCGATGATGCGCCGCTGATGACCTTGCCGTCGCGGCCGAGGGCGCCGCTCGGTGTGCGACGCGCAACGCCCGAAATACCGCGAGCCCGCCCCAGAGCCGCGCGGGCGTCCGCGCTCCGGGACACGTTGTTCGAGAACCCGCCGGTGGACGTGATCGGCCAGGCGTCCGCATCAAGGAACGGCAGCGATGTGAAGACGGACTCGCTGGCGGCGCCATCGAGCCGCATCCTGGCAGCGCTCGTCGACGCCTCGATTCTGTCAGCGCTCGATGCCGTGGTGCTGTATTTCACGCTGCGGCTGTGCGGGCTCCCCACCGCTGAAATTGTTCAGCTGCCGATCGTCCCCCTGGCCGCCTTCTTTCTCCTCTTGAACGGCGGCTATTTCGTCGCGTTTACCGCGGTAGGCGGACAGTCCATCGGGAAGATGGCGCTCGGCATCAAGGTCATCACGCAGGAGGACGGTTCTGTTCCCATCGGCCGTGCGACCATTCGCACCCTGGCGTATCTCGTGTCGGCCCTGCCGCTCGGCGCCGGCTTTCTGCCCGGCGTGATGAGCGCCGATCGGCTCGCGCTGCACGACCGGCTCGCTCACACGCGTGTCGTCCGGCCTTCCTCTACCTAATTAATGCGGCGTTTCGCGGTTTTCGTCTGCAGTTTCGGCTACATCGGCTTCTTTCCGATTGCTCCCGGCACTGTGGGTTCGGCGGCAGGAGTCCTGGTCTACCTCGCGTGCCGTGAGCTCGGCATTCCGCACCTCGAGCTCGCGCTCATCGTCGCGCTGTGTGCAGCGGGCGTGGTCTTCACGAAGCCATGCGAAGAAGATCTCAGATGTGTGGACCCCGGTCCGATCGTCATCGACGAAGTCATGGGCATGTTAATCACGCTGTTCATGATTCCGGTTGGTTGGGGCGGACTGGTGCTCGGCTTCATCCTGTTTCGAGCGCTCGATGTCGTGAAGCCGTTTCCCGCGCGGCGGCTCGAGCGCCTGCACGGCGGCCTTGGCGTGATGGCGGACGACGCGATGGCCGCGGTGTACGGCAACCTGCTCCTCCGCGGCGCCTACTATCTCGCACCCCATTGGATAGCATGAGGGCCGAAGTCGTTGCGGTCGGGAGCGAGATGCTCACACCGACGCATATCGATACGAACTCGCTGTTCATCACCGAACGATTGAACGAACTGGGGATCGATCTGCAGGGCAAGTCGATCGCGGGGGACGATCGAGACGCGCTGAAGGCCATCGTGGCGGATGCGCTGCGTCGAAGCGATCTCCTGATTCTGACAGGTGGTCTCGGACCGACAGACGACGATCTGACGCGCGATGTCGTCGCGGATCTGCTCGGACGCCCGCCCGAATATCACGCTGAGATCTTCGAGGCGATCGAGAGGCGCTTTGCCGCGCGCGGTTTGCGCACCCCCGAGATCAATCGACGCCAGGCCATGGTCCCCCGGGGCGCCGTGGTGCTGCCCAACGGCAACGGGACCGCCCCGGGTCTGTGGATCGAGCACGAAGGAAAGTTGATCGTGCTGTTGCCGGGGCCTCCGCGAGAGCTGAAGCCCATGTTCGAAGCGGTGCTCCAGGAGCGCCTCCTCGCTCGTGTCGGTGCGTCGCGGCTGTTTCGCCGGCTGTTGCGCATCACGGGCCAGAGCGAGTCCTCCGTGGAAGAAAAGATGCAGCCGCTGTATGCAAAGTGGCTCGCCGCGCCGACGAGGATCACCACGACGATTCTTGCGTCGCTGGGACAGATCGAGCTGCATCTCACCGCCATCGCGCACAGCGCGGAGGAGGGACATCGCGCGCTCGATGGGGCCGTCGAGGACGTCAGGACCGCACTCGGGCGCGATCTCTTCAGCACCAACGGGGAGACCATGCAGCAGATCGTCGGCGAGCTCTGCCGCTCGCGAGGCTTGCGCCTCGCGGCAGCCGAGTCGTGCACGGGGGGCCTCGTGATGGCGAGGCTCACCGAGGTGCCCGGTAGCTCCGATTACGTCGATCGCGGCGTGGTCGTGTACAGCAACCAGTCGAAGATCGATCTGCTCGGCGTTCCGCCGGCGCTCATTCAGGAACACGGCGCGGTGAGCGAGCCGGTGGCTCAGGCGATGGCGGGAGGCATGGTGCGCGTGGCGGGAACCGATCTCGCCGTCGCGATTACCGGCGTCGCGGGTCCGTCCGGCGGCACGCCACAAAAGCCGGTCGGGATGGTGGCCATCGCGGCCGCCTGGGCGCGGGAGGGCAGAATCGACACGCGTGCCCGGACGTTCAACTTCGTCGGCGGGCGCGAAATGGTGCGATTTCAGGCGTCGCAGGCCGCACTCGACATGATACGCCGCTGGCTCACTGAGTAAAGCGCCCGTGTTACCTTGTACGTAAGGTGAATATCAGCACTTTCGTCGCCTTGCTTGTGGGCTACGTGCTCGGGTCCATCCCGTTTGCGTACCTGCTGGCTCGCCGCCATCGCGGAATCGACCTGCGTCTGGCCGGCAGCGGCAACGTCGGCGCCGCGAATGTGCTGCGGACGACCACGAAGAAGATCGGCGTGAGCGCCATGGCGCTGGATGTCGGCAAGGGCATTGCGAGCGTGCTCGTGGCGCGGCAGATCGATCCCGGGCCGACTGGCCCTGCGGTCGCCGGTATTGCCGCGGTGCTCGGGCACATCTATCCGGTATGGCTCGGATTCCGTGGGGGCAAGGGCGTGGCGACGACCTTCGGCGTGTTTACGATTCTCGCGCCTCAGGCCACGGCGATGGCGGCCCTGGTATTTCTGGCGTTCGTCTGGTGGACTCGCTACATCTCGCTCGGATCGGTCGCAGGCTCAGTGATGCTGGCGCCGCTGGCGTATATGACGGGCGCGCCCGAGGTGACGGTGATCGCGGCGATCATCGTGGCGGCGATCGTGATTCATCGACACCGATCGAACCTCCGGCGGGTGTTTGCGGGAATCGAACGGAGGCTGGGTCAGGGCGCATGAGTACAGTAGCGGTTCTCGGTTCGGGAAGCTGGGGCACGGCGCTGGCATTCCATCTGGCGAATGCGGGACACGGCGTGCGGCTGTGGGGCAGGAACGCCGACTTGATCGCCGAGATGAAATCACGCCGCGCGAACGCCGTGTACCTTCCCGATATCGTGCTGCCGCTCGGTGTCGCGCCGACGGCCTCGATCGAGGAAGCGCTCCATCGCGCCGACATCGTCGTCGCCGCCCTGCCGTCCCACGGGACGCGGGCGGTGATTCGTTCCGCGGCGCCCTTCATTCCGCGGCAGGCGTTCATTGTCAGCGCGACGAAAGGCCTCGAACAGGACACGCTGCTGCGTGTATCGGAAGTGATCGCGCAGGAGGTGCGCGGCGCCCGCCCGATTGCCGTGCTCTCCGGTCCCAGCTTCGCGATCGAAGTAGCGCGCGGGCTGCCGACCGCGGTAGCGGTGGCCTGTGCCGATCCCTTTCTTGCCGAGGACGTGCAGCGGGAGTTCCGTTCCGCCTATCTCCGGCTGTATGCGACCACCGACGTGGTCGGCGTCGAAATCGGCGGCGCGCTGAAGAACACCATCGCGATCGCGGCCGGTGTGGTGGAAGGGCTCGGGCTCGGACAGAACGCGCTCGCCGCGTTAATCACCCGGGGTCTGGCTGAGATCACGCGCCTGGCGTGCGCCGTCGGTGGACGCCGGGAGACCCTTGCGGGCCTCAGCGGACTCGGCGACCTCGTCCTCACGTGTACGGGCTCGCTGAGCCGCAATCGACACGTTGGCGTCGAGCTTGCCCACGGCAGACCGATCTCCGAAGTCGTCGCCGGGATGAAGATGGTGGCCGAGGGTGTCAGAACCACGACTGCCGCGCTCGCTCTGGGAAGACAGCACGGCGTTGAGCTGCCGATCGCGACGCAGATGGCGGAAGTGCTGGCGGGCCGCCGCAGCGCCGCGGTGGCGGTCGAAGAGCTGATGCTGCGACCGCAAAAGACCGAACAGGAATCCCGCTGATGGGTTTTTTTGATCGGATCCGGGAAGGCCTTTCCAAAACCACCCAGCAGATCGTCCAACGGTTCGACGAGCTTGTGTCCGAGACCGAAACACCCGGACGCAAAGGGCGCCCCATCGATGTGGACACGATTGAGGCGCTCGAAGAGTTGCTCATCATGGCCGACGTTGGCGTGGCTGCCACCGATCGGATCATCGCGGCGGTGAAGACCCAGACCGGGAGCGCGAAGGGCCTGCGCGATGCCGTGAAGGACGAGATCCGCGCCATCTTCGCGGCGGTCCCCGAACCGCCGTCGAACGGGCAAGTCCCGCATGTGGTGCTGATCGTCGGCGTCAACGGCACGGGCAAGACGACGACGGTGGGGAAGCTGGCGCGGTTGTTGAAGAACTCAGGCAAGCAGCCGCTCGTGGTGGCCGCCGACACGTTCCGCGCCGCAGCCGTCGAGCAGCTCGAAGTCTGGGCGGGACGCGCCGGCGTGGATCTGATCCGTGCGCGCGACGGCGCGGATCCCGCCGCGGTGGTGTTCGATGGCATCGCGTCAGGAAGAGCCAAGGGACGCGATCCGATCCTCGTCGATACCGCAGGCCGCCTGCACACCAAGGTGAACCTGATGAACGAGCTCGAGAAAATTCGCCGCGTGGCTGCGCGCGAAGTGACCGGCGCGCCCCACGAAGTGCTCCTCGTGCTCGATGCCACGGTCGGCCAGAACGGCCTGAGCCAGGCGCGCGAGTTCATGAACGTGGCGGGAGCCAATGGCGTCGTGCTGACGAAACTGGACGGCACGGCCAAAGGCGGCATCGCGGTCGCGATTGCATGCGAGCTGAGGCTGCCGATCCGCTACGTGGGAGTCGGCGAGTCGATCGACGATCTCATCCCGTTCAACGTCGATGAATACGTCGATGCGCTATTTGAAACGAAATGGTGATGTTGAGTGATCTCGAGTACATGAACCGGGCGCTCGATTTAGCCGAGCGCGGGCGGGGGACGACCAGTCCCAATCCGATGGTCGGCGCCGTCGTCGTGCGCGATGACGGCACGATTGTCGGGCAGGGGTATCACGAGCGCGCCGGCGGACCCCACGCAGAGGTGCGTGCGCTCGACGAGGCCGGCGATCTCGCGCGTGGCGCGTCCCTCTACTGCACGCTCGAGCCCTGCTGTCATGTCGGTCGCACCGGGCCATGCGTGGAGCGGCTGGCCGCCGCAGGCATCACGCGGGTCATTGCCGCGTCTGTGGACGCGGATCCGCGGGTGAGTGGTCGCGGATTCGAATCCCTGCGTCGAAAGGGCATCGACGTATCGGTCGGTGCAGGACGCGACCGGGCTCTGCGGATCAATCGAGCCTACTTTACGTTCAAGGTCCATCGGCGGCCGTTCCTCATCCTGAAAGCGGCGACGAGCCTCGACAATCGCGTGGCCGCGCGCACGGGCGAGCGGACGCTGATCACCTCGGAAGACGCGCAGCGCCACGCGCATTCGGTGCGCGCGGAGGTCGACGCCATCGCCGCGGGGTCGGAGACGATGCTCGTCGACGATCCGCTGCTGACCGCGCGCCTTGTCCACCGCCGCCGCCCGCTGGCGCGGGTCCTGTTCGACCGCCGCCTTCGGATCTCACCCTCCGCCCGGGTGTTCTCGACGCTCGACCAGGGACCGGTGATAATTGTCACCACCCACGCGACGATTGCGAAAAGCCCGGAACGAGCCAGGGACCTGGAGCGGGCTGGAGCCGAGCTGGAGCCGACGAAGACGGGAGACCTGCTGGAAGCGTTCGAACGGCTGGCCGAGCGCGAGGTGACGTCCGTCGTGCTGGAAGGCGGGCCGGCACTTCAGAACGCCGCCTGGAAATCTGGCCTGGTTGACGCCGTTCACCTTTACGTGGCGCCGCTGAACGTCGGAGTTGGCGGCGTGCCGTGGCTCGATGTTGAAACCCTGTCGGTCGCTGCGCTGGCCGATCGCCGCGTGACGCCGCTCGGACGCGATGTGTTGATGGAAGGTTATGTTCACGGGATTGATTGAAGCGGTCGGCGAGATCGCTGACGTGTCGGCGATCCCGTCGGGCTTCAGGATCCGCATCAGCACGGATGTCGCCGCGGAGCTGCGCCAAGGCGAGAGCGTGGCCGTCAACGGCGTCTGCCTCACCGTCGTCGAGACGAACACGGATCCGGGATCCTTTTCGGCGGAGATCGGGCCGGAGACCGCGAAGATGACCAGCCTGGGCGGGCTGGGGCGAGGGTCGCTCGTCAATCTCGAGCGTGCGATGCGCGCTGACGGGCGGTTTGGCGGTCACATGGTGCTCGGGCACGTCGACGGAACCGGCGCCATCCACGCCATACGCCCGGACGCGGGTTTTTCCTGGGTTACCGTAAGCTATCCCCGCGGGCTTGCACCCCTGCTGATTCACCGCGGGTCGGTGGCGCTCGACGGCATCAGCCTGACCGTCGCGACGCTCGAGCCCGGCACGTTCGACGCGCAGATCGTGCCGTTCACGCTGGAGCATACGAATCTACGCGCCGCCCGAGCCGGCGATCGTGTGAACATCGAGTGCGACATGGTCGGCAAGTACGTGCTCCGCGCCGCGGAACTGATGGGAACGAAAATATGACCGCACCACTGAAGATCGCCAAGGGCCGCAAGAAGCACGGCAGCCCGTTCGCGCGCATCGAGGATGCGATCGAGGCCTTCCGCGCGGGCGAAATCATCATCGTCTGCGACGACGAGGATCGTGAAAATGAGGGAGACCTCACGCTGGCCGCCGAGAAAGTGACGCCGAAGGCGATCAACTTCATGGCGAAACACGGGCGCGGCCTCATCTGCATGCCAATGACGGCCGAGCGGCTCGACGAGCTCGATATTCCGCTCATGGTGAATCAGAACACCGCGCGGCTGGGCACCGCGTTCTGTGTGACGATCGAAGCGAAACATTCGACGAGCACCGGCATTTCCGCGAACGACCGCTCGAATACCGTGCTCGCCGCGATTGACCCGCGAACCAGGCCCAGCGACCTCGCGAGGCCCGGGCACATGTTCCCGCTGCGCGCGCAGGCCGGGGGTGTGCTGGTGCGTGCCGGGCAGACGGAGGCCGCGGTGGATCTCGCCCGCATCGGAGGACTGTATCCGGCCGGCGTCATCTGCGAAATCATGAACGACGACGGATCGATGGCGCGCGTGCCGGAGCTGACGAAGTTCGGCAAGCGGCACGGGCTGCTGATGATCACCATCGCGGACCTCATCAAGTACCGCATGCACAACGAGTCGATGGTGAAGCAGGTCGCGAAGGCCAGGCTCCCCACCGAGTACGGCGAGTTCGAGGTGCACGCGTTCGAGAATCAACTCGACAAGCAGACGCACCTGGCGCTGGTGTACGGCGAAGTGGGCGACGGCGGTGACATCATGGTGCGCGTCCACTCCCAGTGCCTGACCGGCGACGTCCTGCACTCGATTCGGTGCGACTGCGGCGCCCAGCTCGACACCGCCATGCAGCGCATTGCGAACGAAGGCCGGGGCGTCCTTTTGTATCTCAATCAGGAAGGGCGGGGCATCGGTCTGGCGAACAAGATCCGCGCCTATGAGCTCCAGGATCAGGGACTCGACACCGTGGAGGCCAACGAAAAGCTTGGCTTCAAAGCGGACCAGCGCGATTACGGCATTGGCGTGCAGATCCTTCGCGATCTTGGTGTGCGTTCCATGCGCCTGCTCAGCAACAATCCGCGTAAACTGGTCGGCGTCGAGGGTTACGGCCTGAGCGTGTCCGAGTGGGTTCCGCTCGAGATTCCTGCGTCAGATTCGACGCGGCGGTACCTGAAGACGAAGAAGGACAAGATGGGGCATAAGTTGTCGTCGGTGTAAGTGAGAAGGAAAAAGGAAAACACATGATGAAGCGTCTCTTCTGTTTCGCGTTGATCGTGACGGCTGGATTGTCTGTCGCAGCGGCGCAACAGGCGCAGCCGCCCGCCCGCGGCGGCGGGCCGGTAGACCAGCTCGTTCTGGCGCCAAAGGTGGTGAAGGCGAGCGAGTGGGTCGCTCCTCACAAGGCGCACACCAAGCTTGCGGATGTCCTGGCCAAGCATAGCGGCCACCCGGATTGGACCGAGCTCGTTGTCGATGATGACAACCTCCACGCGGCGTATGTTTCGATGGGGCCGGGCAAGAAGACGCCGCGCAGGATGAACGCGGATACCCGGGAGTGGTGGGTCATTCAAGACGGCCAGATTCGATTCACGATCGACGGAGAAGCACCGTTCGTCGCATCGAAGGGATACCTGGTCCAGGTGCCGTATCGCAACATGTACTCGATGGAAACCGTGGGCGATCGGCCGTCACTGCGCTATGAAGTGAACATCGCGAAGGCGCGAAAGATGTACCCGATGGATGAGAAGCCGGTCCCGGTGGCCGGGTTCGCATTCGTGCCGGTGCGCGTGCCGGGCAAGGGCACCTATGCCGAAGGCAACAAGCCATACGTCGATTTCAATGCCGTCGTCGCCGGCACGGACAAAACGCGCAGGTTCGTCCACGACGACCGCGCGGTGGCGAACATCATTCTCGGTAAGGGCATTCCGCCGCCCGCGCTGACCCAGCGAGGGCACTTCCACCCCGAGAGCGCGGAGTTCTGGTTCATCCTGCTCGGCAAGATCCGCTACAACATCGAAGGGTTGAGCGTCTTCGAGGCCGACCAGGGGGATATCGTCTACGTGCCCAAACAGCGGTTCCATCTCGCGAGCTTCGCGGGCGACCTCTCGTGCCGCCTCGCGATGAACGGGTACACGGATCTGTCGCACTCGTACGAGGCAGAGAGCGGACAGTAGTGGTCAGGGGCAAGGGGCACAGGATCCCCGTTTTCATTGACAGTTCCGCGCGTCTTCAACTACGATAAGCGTTTGCGCTAGAGTAGCTTAGCGCGGCCGTCACCCATGTTCGAGTCGCTCAGTAATCGCCTCCAAGACGTTTTCAAGACCCTGCGGGGCGAGACGCGGCTCACGCCCGAGAACGTGGAGGCGGCGCTCCGCGAGATTCGTCTCGCGCTGCTCGAAGCCGACGTCAATTTCAAGGTCGTCAAGGCGTTCATCGACCGCGTGCGCGATCGGGCCCTGGGGCAGGATGTGCTCCGCAGCCTGTCGCCGGCACAGCAGGTGGTCAAGATCGTCCGGGACGAAATGGTCGCGCTGTTCGGGGACACCGAAGGTGGCCTGAAGCCGAGCAACAAGCGGCCGCGCGTCATCCTGCTGCTGGGTCTTCAGGGCGCGGGAAAGACGACGACCGCGGGCAAGCTGGCGAAGTGGCTGACGAAGCAGGGCAAGCACACGCTCCTCGTTTCCACCGACGTCAAGCGTCCCGCGGCCATCCAGCAGTTGAACGTCGTCGCTCAGAAAGCCGGCCTGGGTGTGCGCGTGCACGATCCCGCCGGTCAGATGGATCCGGTCGCGCGCGCCAAGGGCGCCGTCGCCGACGCGACGAACCTGGGCTACGACATCGTCATCGTCGACTCCGCCGGCCGATTGCACATCGACGACGAGTTGATGACCGAGCTCGAGGCGATTCGCGACGCGACAGGCGCTGCCGACCTGCTTTACGTCGCCGACGCGATGACAGGGCAGGACGCCATCAAGAGCGCCGGCGAGTTCAATCGCCGCCTCGGCGTCACGGGCGTCATTCTCAGCAAGCTCGACGGCGATGCGCGCGGCGGCGCGGCGCTCTCGGTGGTGGCCGTCGTCGGCGTGCCGATCGCGTTCGTCGGGAGCGGCGAGCGGCTGGAAGATCTCGAGCAGTTCTATCCCGATCGCGTCGTGTCGCGGCTGCTCGGGATGGGCGACGTGCTCTCGTTGATCGAACGGGCCGAGCAGGCGATCGACATCGAGGAAGCGCAGAAGCTCGAGGAGAAGGTCCGGAGGGACGAGTTCACGCTCGAGGACTTCCGCGAGCAGCTGCAGGCCATCAAGAAGATGGGCCCGCTCGACCAGATCATCGGGATGATTCCAGGGATGGGGAACATCAAGCAGCTGGCGCAGCAGAAGCCGGACGACAAGCAGATCGGGCGCATCGAGGCCATCATCAGCTCGATGACGCCGCACGAACGGCGCCGCAGCGACCTCATCAACGGCAGCCGGCGCAAGCGCATTGCGCGCGGCAGCGGCAGCTCGGTGGAAGAGGTGAACCGGCTGCTGAAGCAGTTCGTGCAGATGCGGAAGATGTTGAAGGTGATGGGCGGCTTCGCGAGCGGCAAGCCCGACAGGAAAGCGCGGGCGCGGCTCGGGTCGTTGATGGGACGGAGATAGCTCCCAGCCGCCAGCGCCCAGTTCCCAGTCACTGCTGGAAGCTGGATGCTGGATGCAGGAAGCTTCAAGGAGACAGAGCATGGTAGTGATTCGAATGAGAAAGATGGGCTCAAAGAAGCGGCCGTTCTTCCGAGTGGTCGTCATCGACTCGCGCACGGCGCGCGACAGCAGCTTCGTGGAAATCGTGGGGCATTACAACCCGAGAACGAAGCCGGCGAAGGTCCAGATCGATCGCGAACGCGTTGACTACTGGGTCGGCAAGGGCGCGCAGCTCTCCGATACCGTCCGCACGCTTCTGAAGCGGCACATGCCTGCGCCGGCGGCAGTTGCCGCGTCCGCCTCCGCGCCAGGCGCTTCGGCGGACAAGACGGCGGACAAGGGCGCGACGGCGTGAGCGCCGTCCGCGACGTCATCGAGACCGTCGCGAAGGCTCTCGCCGACACGCCGCAGCGGGTCTCGGTGACGGAGTCGGAACATCGCGGCACGACGCTCCTCGAGGTCACGGCGGCCCCCCCGGATATCGGCAAACTCATCGGACGGCAGGGCCGGACGATTCAGGCGATGCGGACCATCGCCACAATGACCGGCGAGCGGGCGGGAATGAAGGTCACGCTTGAGGTCCTGGATGTCTAGGGACAGGGCCTGGGGATTAGGGATTAGTCCTGAGCAGATGACGCCGGAGTGGGACGACATGGTGGTCGTGGGGCGTATCGCGCGCGCCCATGGAAATCGCGGGCAGGTGATCGTCGATCCGGCAACCGATTTCCCCGACGAGCGATTCAAACCTGGCTCGGTGCTCTACATGCAGAAGGGCAGCGCGCCCGAGTCTTTGACAATTGAACACGTCCGCTTTCATCGGGGCCGGCCGATTGTCGGGCTGGCCGGAGTCGAGACGATGAATGCGGCCGAGGCGCTGGCAGGTGCAGAGCTCCGCGTCGGCACCGATGCGTTGCAGTCGCTTCCCGCCGGCGCCTTTTACCATCACGACCTGATTGGGTGCGCGGTCGAAACTCCCCAGGGCGAGCGCATCGGCCCTGTCACGCGCGTGGAAGGCAGCGGGGCGGGCAGCCGGCTGGTTGTAGACGGCAGAGGCGGTGAGATTTTGATCCCTCTCGTCGAGGGCATTTGCGTCGGGGTCGACATCGCGGCCCGCAGGATCGTCGTCGAGCCTCCGGAAGGCCTGCTGGATGTGAACGTGACGCGGCGACAGGGTTCTAGGTCCTAGGTTCTGGGTTCTGGTTCTGAAGTGCGATTTGACATCGTCACGATCTTTCCTCGAATGATCGAGGGGGCGCTCGCGGAGGGCATTCTCGCGCGGGCCATTCACCGAGAACTGTTGTCGGTACGGGCGAGAGATCTTCGAGAGTTCACCGACGATCGCCATCGCACCGTGGACGATGTCCCGTATGGCGGGGGACCTGGAATGGTCCTGAAGCCGGAGCCGCTGTTTCGAGCGGTTGAGGCCATCGCGCGGGACAGCGGCACGCCGCAGGCCGTCGTGCTGGTGTCGCCGCACGGCCGGCACTTCTCTCAGGACGAGGCGGCACGCCTCGCCCGCCTGGAACGCGTGGTGATTCTCTGCGGGCGATACGAAGGCATCGACGATCGCGTCCGCGAGAATCTGGCGACCGAAGAGTTGTCCATCGGCGACTACGTGTTGAGCGGCGGCGAGTTGCCGGCCCTCGTCATCGTCGACGCCGTGGCACGGCTGATTCCCGGCGTCGTGGGCGACGAGGACTCGGTCGCGGGCGACTCGTTCGCGCGGGGGATTCTCGATTTTCCGCACTTCACGAGGCCCGCGGAGTTTCGAGACTGGAAAGTGCCCGATGTGCTCGTTTCGGGGCACCACGGAGAGATTCGCAAGTGGCGAAAGCGGCAGGCGATCGAGCTGACGCTGCGGCGGCGGCCGGAACTCCTGGCCGATGCCGAGTTGGATGTGGAAGAGCAGGAGATCCTGCGAGAGTTGATGGAACGGAAGAAGGGAGCCGCCCATGGGCGCGATTGAGATCGTAGAAAAGACACAGATGAGCCAACGGCCGCAGATGCAGGCCGGAGACACGGTGAAAGTGCACGTCAAGGTGCGCGAAGGCGACAAAGAGCGCATCCAGGTATTCGAGGGCATCATCATCGGCATGCACCGCGGGGGCGTGCGGGCCTCGTTCACCGTGCGCAAGGTGTCGTTCGGCCAGGGGGTTGAGCGCATCTTCCCGCTGCACTCGCCGATCATCCAGAAGGTGGAAGTGGTGCGCTCGGCAAAGGTTCGCCGCGCGAAGCTGTACTTCCTCCGCGACCTGAAGGGTAAGGCTGCCCGGATGCGCGAGGGCGGCAAGTAGGCAAGTGGTCCGCGTCCCGGCGACCCGCACGCTCGAGAACGTCCTGCGACGGTTGGGCTTCAATCGAGTGTGCGGCGTGGATGAGGTCGGCCGCGGCTGCCTGGCCGGCCCCGTCGTCGCGGGCGCGGTGGTGCTGCATCCCGACCGCCATATTCCCCGCCTGAGCGATTCCAAAAAGGTGCCGCCAGCCGAGCGGGAGGATCTGTTCGAGCTGATTACCTCGCGGGCGATCGCGTGGGCGGTGGCCGAGGCGTCGCCGACCGAGATCGACACGATCAATATTCACCAGGCGTCGCTGCAGGCCATGCGCCGCGCCGTCATGTCGCTCGCCCCGCTGCCCGATCTCGTGCTGGTGGACGCGTTCCGCATTCCCGATCTGATGATGGCGCAGCGCGGCGTTGTCCACGGCGATCAACGGTGTTCCGCCATTGCCGCCGCCTCGATTGTCGCCAAGGTGACGAGGGACCGCCAGATGCGGCATCTCCACGCGCGGGATCCACGCTACGGATTTGATCGACACAAGGGCTATGCGACGGCGGATCACCTGGCGGCAGTCAAGCAGTTCGGCTATTCGCTCGTCCATCGACGGTCGTTCAGTCCCCCGGCATTGCCGCTGGAATTTGATACGATTGATTGACTTGTGCCATTCGATCGCGACGGAACCCTGCGCAAAGCGGAGAAGCTGCTCCGCCAAGGCAAGATCGATCTGGCCATTGCCGATTATCGCGCCGTCATCGAGGATCAGCCGACCGACTGGAATACCTCGAACACGCTTGGCGATCTGTATTTTCGGGTCGGCCAGGTCGAGAAAGCAGTCGCCGAGTACGGCAAGATCGCCGACCATCTGGCCAGCGAAGGCTTTTTCCCGAAGGCCGTCGCGCTCTACCGGAAAATCCTCAAGATCAAGCCTGACGAAGAGCGGGCCATGTGGCACCTCGGCGGCATCGCTGCGCGCCAGGGCCTCCTCGTCGACGCGCGCGCGAATTTCCTCACCTTGGCCGAGCGTCGCCGGGCGCGCGGGGACAAGCGCGGCGAGGCGGAGGTGCGCCTGCGTCTCGGCGACCTCGACGGCGCCGATCTCGACACCCGCATTGCAGGGGCGCGGGCGCGCGTGGAGCTGGGGGACGCGAAAACGGCCGTCGAGCGGCTCAAGGTCGTCGCGGCCGATCTCAAGGGAAAGGGCAAGGACGCCGATGCGCTTCGGCTGCTGACCGAGGCGGCGCAGATTGATCCCGAGGATACCGGGCTGCGGCGTCTGCTGGTGCAGGCCTACGCCGCGCGCGGAGATTTCGAGGCCGCCAGCCAGTTTGCGACGAGCGCTGAGGAGCTGAAGGGTGTCGCTGAAGAGCTGTTCCGGCAAGGCCGCGAGGATGAAGGCATCAATGTCCTGAGGAGCGCAGCCGATGCCGATCCCTCGGACGGCAGCATCCGTGCGCAGCTCGCGAAGCTGCTCGTGAACCGCGGCGACATGGAGGGCGCTCGCGAGCTGCTCACGCCTGAAGTCGCGGGTTCCGATCCGGAGCTGTTGTGGACCTTGGCCGAAATGGAGTTGCGCGACGGTCGGATCGCCGAAGGGACCGCCGTGCTGGAGCGTCTTCTCGAGGGCGATCCGTCGCGCCGCGATGCGCTGGTCACTCTCGGGTGCTCGGTGGCCGAAGTGAACCCCGATGCGGGATACGAGTGCATCGAGGTCGCCGCCAGGGCAGCCATTGCCGCCGACGAGTGGGGATCCGCCGCCGCGGCGTTGAATGAGTTCGTCAGCCGCGTCCCCAACCATATTCCGGCCTTGATGCGGCTGGTGGAAATCTGCGTGGACGGCGGACTCGAAGCGACAATGCACAGCGCCCAGGCGCAGTTGGCCGACGCATACCTCGTCGTCGGTGCGGGCAGCGAGGCGCGCGTCATTGCGGAAGATCTCGTGGCGCGGGAGCCATGGGAACGCGCGAACATCGAGCGGTTTCGGCGCGCGCTGATCCTGCTCGGAGAGACCGACATTGACGCCATCATCGCCGAACGGCTCAGCGGGCAGACCCCGTTCACGAGCACCGATTTCCTCTGGCCGGCCGAGCCGGCGGGAACCGAAATGGCGCCGATGCCCGTGGCGCCCCCGCCTCCTCCGCCAGAACGCGGGCCCGAGCCGGATCCCGAACCGGAGGTCGCCCCGCCTCTTCCTCCGGTCAGCCATGCTGGTGCCGGACGCCACGACGGTGGGGGGGGCAATATCCATGCGATCGATGTGACCAGTTATTACGCGGAGCCTGGTCAAGGCGAAAACAACGACCCGGCGTCCCCGAAGAAGCCTGAATGGCACGAAGTGGATTTGAGCGACGTGCTGCACGATCTGCGGAAGGGCGACGCGGCGACGCTGCAGCCCGCAACGCCGGTGGTGCCGGTTGAGCGCGTGTTGCAGGGGATGCGGGACGAAGCGGTCCATGACGCCTCGCCCGAGACCGCGGAGCAGCACTTCAAGCTGGCCGGCACCTATGTGCAGATGGGCATGCAGGCCGATGCGATGAAAGCGCTCGAAGTGGCCGCGCGCTCTCCGCAACACCGCTTCCGCGCGGGCGCCATGCTCGCCAAGTCGTATCTCGACGCGGGCGACCCCGTCCGCGCCATCGATTGGTACGGGCGCGCCGCCGAGGCACCGTCGCCGTCGCCGGAGGCCCTCCACGCACTGCTCTACGATTTGGCTTCTGCGCTCGAAGGGGAGGGGGAAAGCGCTCGTGCCCTCGCCGTGCTGCTGGAACTGCAAAGCGAAGCGGGAGAGTACCGCGACGTGGCGGTGCGCCTGGAGCAGCTGAAAGTGCAGATGGGCAGCTGATGTTGAAGCGGCTCATCTTCGTGGCGTACTTCCTCGAAGTCGGCCTGCTGCTGGTTCTGGTCCCGTGGTCCGGCTTCTGGGATCGCAACTATTTCGCGATCACGTTTCCCGCTCTCCAGGAGATCTTGAACAACAACTACGTGCGCGGCGCCGTTTCCGGCCTCGGCATCGTGAACCTGCTGATTGGTTTCGACGAGCTCTCCTCGGTGTTGTGGGCACGGCGAACGCTGCAGGCCATGGAGACCCTCAAGCAGTCATGATCTGCCTCGTGACGGACCGGCGGCGTGTATCGGCGGGCCATGATGCCGCCGATCGTCTGGTGGACCTGGTCGCCGCCGCAGCGGGCGCGGGGGTCGACGTCATCCAGGTTCGGGAACGTGACCTCGATGCCCGTGATCTGATCGCCCTGGTGCGCCGTTGTCTCGACGCAGTCCGCGGGACGACCGCGAAAGTGATCGTGAACGATCGCACGGACGTGGCGCTCGCCGCCGGAGCGCACGGTGTGCACCTGCGAGCGGATTCGATCGATGCACCCGCCGCCCGAGCCCTGCTTCCGCCGAATGCGCTCCTCGGCCGTTCGGTGCACAGCGTGGCAGAAGCGGCAGCGGCGTCACGGGGCGGCGGGCTCGACTACCTTATTCTCGGCACACTGTTTCCGACACCCTCGAAGGATTCGAGCCAACGCCGGACAACGCTGGATGAGTTATCGGCTGCGTCCCGGGTGAGCGCCGTCCCAGTGCTGGCGATCGGCGGCATGACCGTCGAACGCGCCTCAGCCGCTGCCCGCGCGGGCGCCTCTGGAGTGGCCGGCGTGGGACTGTTCATTTCTCCTGATGGCCGTCCGCATGCTCACGTTCAGACGATCGTAGCGGATCTTCGCCGCGCGTTTGACACTTGCGGAGCGGTTCCCTAACATTGACCGCGACGCATTTGGTAGTGCCCCAGGGTCCACAAGCCCGAACCGTTGGTGCCCGCCTTCGCGAAGCGCGGGAGAAGCGGGGCGTTTCTCTCCGGCAGATAGCGAACACCACCCGCATTTCCGTGATGTCGCTCGAGGCGCTCGAGCGCAGCGACCTGTCGCGGCTGCCCGGCGGGATCTTCACGCGCTCGTTCATCCGCGCCTACGCCCAGGAAGTCGGGCTCGATCCCGATCGCACCATCCAGGACTTCATCGCGGAGCTGCCGCCGGAAGCGGCGACGGCCACCGCCCATCATGCCGCCGTTGAAGACGGCGACGCGCTCGATAGCGAACGAAAGGCGGTCGCCACGGCGATCCGCCTCATTCTGGTCAGCCTGCCGATTATCGGCCTGGTCATCTATTACGGGACCCAACGATCAAAAACGGCGACAGCGCCAACGAGTGCACCCGCCGTGGAGGCAAAGGCGCCGCCCGCTTCGCCGTTGCCGGAGGCGGCTGTCCCGGAGACCTCAATCGCAGGACCCGCCGTGCCGAAGACATCCGGACTGACCATGGAGATTGCGCCCAGGGGAACGTGCTGGGTGTCGGTGACCGTTGACGGCGACCCGACCTTTTCGGGGCTGATGAACGCGGGTGACAAGCGTGTGATTCAGGCACGGGAACAGATTCTGCTGAACGTCGGCGATGCCGGCGCCTTTGCGTATAGCTTGAACGGGCGGGTGGGCCGACCTCTTGGTGCGCCCGGCGACGTGGTCAGCGCGCGCATCACGCTGTTCAACCTCCAGGAATTCTCCGCTCCCTGATGGACGTCGGCTTCCGCAGTCCCCTTCTCGATTTTTTCAAGAGGGGAGAAGTCGCCAAAGACGTGCGCCTCCTTGCCGCGCGAGGCGCGCTCGCCCCGAGGGCGCAGGAACAGATCGCGCTGCTGGCGATGCTGACCGAAGACGGCGATGCGGAGGTTCGCGGCGCGGCCGAAGGCACCCTCGCTGCCATCCCCAGCGATTCCCTCGCGATGTTTCTCGGCAAATCGGAGATCCCCGAGGGACTCCGGAACTTCTTCCGCGGCCGCGGCATAGAGCCGGTCATGGGCGGCGTTCCCAGTGACGACCCGCTCGTGGACATGGACAGCGGGAGCGACAGGACAGGTGAGGGCGCAGAGGAAGACGACGCGGCGCGGCAAGGCTCGGCCCAGCGGCTGGCGCAGATGAACGTGGCCGAGCGGATGAAGGCGGCGATGAAGGGCTCCAAAGAGGAGCGGGCCATCCTCATTCGCGATCCGAACAAGCTGGTGTCGGTCTCTGTGCTGAGCAGTCCAAAGCTGTCCGATTCTGAGGTCGAGAGCTTCGCGAAGATGGGGAACGTGTCGGAAGAGATACTGCGGATCATCGGACAGAACCGCGCGTGGATCAAAAACTACGGCGTGGTCGCCGCGCTCACGAGGAACCCCAAGACCCCACTGGGGGTGTCGCTGAATCTTGTGCAGCGCCTGAACGAGAAGGACCTGAAGGCGCTCGCGATGGATCGGAACCTTCAGCAGGCGCTGAAGCTCGCCGTCAAGAAACGCATCTCGACACCAGAGAAGAAATGATCAAGATGCTGTCGGCCGACGACAAGGTGAGCGAAATCAAGCGGCTGTATTATCAGACGTCGCGCGCGACGATCGCACAGGACTTCGCCAAGGCCATCGATCTGCTGAAGTCCATGTCGAGCGCGGACGAGCGCGAACGCGTGGCGGTATACATGGATGGGATTGCGCAGATGCGCTCGGACTGGGCGAGGCAGGCGAGAAGCCCTATGCCCCAGAAGAAAGTAAAAAGTAGAAAGTAGAAAGTAAGAGGTAAAGTTCTTACTTCTTACTTTTTACTTTTTACTTCTTACTTTTTACTTCTAGTGTGTCCCGGTTCCGCCTCAACCCCGTCCGGAATTCCTCGACCGTTCTGGTATTCAGCACGTCGTCTTTTGTGAGCCAGGCGCGGCGCGCCACCTGGACGCCCCATTTCATCAGTTGGAATCCGCCCTTGCCATGCGAGTCGGTGCTGATGACGATTGCCACGCCGCGATCGCGGGCCAACTTTGCGTGGGTGTCGCACAGATCGAGACGATCGACCTGCGAGTTGATTTCGAGTGCCACGCCGGTGCCGGCAGCGGCAGCGATGAGCTGGCTCACGTCGACCTTGTAGGCCTCGCGCCTCAGCAGAATCCGCCCGGTCGGATGCCCGATGATGTCGACGTACGGGCACCCAACCGCGCGAAGCATGCGGTCGGTCATCTGCGATGCCTCCTGGTTGAACGCCGAATGCACCGACGCGACGACCACGTCGAGCTGCGCGAGGCAGTCGTCGGCGAGATCCATGGTGCCGTCCGGTCTGATGTCGCATTCGATGCCGGCCAGCAGCGTGATCCCTTCCAGTCGATCGCTGACTTCACGGACGCGCCGCGCATGTGCCAGCGCCCGACGCTCGTCGAGCCCGTTGGCCATCGCCAGCGCTTTGCTGTGATCGGTGATGGCGAGATAGCTGAAGCCGGCGTCACGGGCGGCGATCGCCATCGTTTCAATGTCGTCGCGGCCGTCGGTCTCCGTGGTATGCGAGTGGATATCGCCCCGGACGTCGGCGAGCGTCACCAGATGGGGGAGAGCGCCACGCTCGGCCGCCTCGATCTCCCCGCGGCCCTCGCGGAGCTCCGGCGGGATCTCGACAAGGCCGAGCGCGTCGTATATTTCGGCCTCCGTGCGGCCGGCAACGAGCCCTCCGTCTTCGACCCGGAACAACCCGTACTCGTTGAGCTTGAGCCCGCGCGAAATCGCGCGATCACGCAGCGCGATGTTGTGGGATTTAGACCCGGTGAAATACTGCATGGCGGCGCCCTGGCTTTCCACGGGCACGAGCCGGAGATCCGCCTGAATGCCGCCCCAGAGCAGGACGCTGGATTTCGTCTCGCCCTGGCCAAGTATTCGGTCGACGAGCCTGTACATGGCGAAGGTCGACATCACGTGCGGATCGGTTCCGGTGGCGAGAATATCGATGTCTCCGGACGTGTCCCCGCCGCGGCGGACGCTGCCGACTGACACGAACGTCACCGTGGGGCACTCGCAGCGAAGGTAGGCGAGCAGCAACGCGGCAGCGTCGGCGGCGTCGGGCAGGAGATGCCGGCCGGCGTGCAGCTTCCGCTCTGCGCAGGCCTTCAGAATCAGCTGCTCTTTCTTCGCGCCCAACCCCTTCAGCTCGCGAACCCGCCCCTCGCGGCAAGCGGCTTCCAGCTCGTCGACCGTGCGAATGCCGAGCTGCGTGTACAGCTGGGCTACTGTCTTCGGGCCGACCCCTTGAAGGTGCAGGAGATCGAGAATCGTGGTGGGGAACTGCTCAAGGAGGTCGCGGTGATACCGAGCCTCGCCCGTTTCGGCAATCTCGCGAATCTTCGACGCGAGCTCCTTGCCGATGCCAGGAATCGCGCGGAGCTGCTCCTCGGTGCAGCAGGCGAGTGGCTCAGTTGCCTGCGCGATGGTGTCGGCGGCATTCCGGTACGCGCGGATCCTGAAGGGGTTCTCGCTCTTGATCTCGAGAAGATCGGCGATCTCCGAAAAGATGCGCGCGATGGCGAGGTTTTCCATGGAAGAAAACAGGAGATAAGGAGATTAAGAGACTGCCTCGAGGTTCGTCCTGCACGCCTGATTCAGCAGATCGATGTCATGCGCCCATCGCCCCATGCACATATAGTCGATTCTCTAAGTTGATCGAAGACATGTCCAGTCACAACTCGTGAGGGGCTCGCAAGACAGTTCTGAACAGCCAAGAGGTCGAGCCGCATTGGGGCACAAGGATTCGGCGAACATGCTTCGCATGTGCGCGCGTTGGCTGCAGGACGACTCGCGTCGGCCGGGAGCGGATCGGCTGGACGAGGCGCAAGCATCCGCAACCGCCGCGCAACCTGCGCGGAAAATTGCTGTTGGCGAAATGGCTAAAAGTCGTTGGCAGGAAAGTGTGGTGAGCCTAACCTTCGCCAGTTGGAACCGGATCGCCGCGTGGCTGAGGCGGCTGGAGGGCCTCCGAGGTGCGGCGTGAAGCAGTCAGTCTTGCGACCCCTCCGTTTCCGACAAGCCCAGGAATACGAAGATGGCGCGGTTGAGCGCCCTCACTTCCTTAGGGGCCAGTGAGCCGACGAGCCTTCCGAGGCGTCTCCTCGGCACAGCAGTCAACTTGTCCACCATCATCCGGCATGGCGCACGCAGTCCACTCTGGGCGCTGGGCTGGACGGAAAGCCTGAAGATCGGTGCCGGCGTCGGATCGGTGGTCAAGGGGCACACGACGATCGAATCGTTCGCGTCGAATCGGTCGTCCTGGACGATGACCGCAGGTCGCGGCTTGCCCGCATAGGCCGCGCCACCCGCAACGGTCCAGATCTCGCCACGTTTCATTCTCCATTCCAGGCAGAAATCGCGTCGACGAACGCCTGGTCCCGCTTGGCGTGAGGACTCTTCGCCACCGCCAGCGACTGACGGTGTGCGGCCTGAGCGAAGGACTTCGACCGCACGTCCGGAACCCAGATCTGAACGGGACGAAGCCCTGCTTTGCGCAATCGGGTGCGGTGCGCGCGGACCTTATCGCGGGATGTCAATCGGTCGGCGGTGGGCATCTGGTCTTCCTTTGGTTACATGTAACCTAGCACATCGCCGTGAAGCCCCGCAAACACGCACCGGGGTTACACGCCGGCCAGAGCGATTCAGCGCCGGGCGGTTCGATTCCTGCGCGCAATGACGGCAGTCCGGGCCGCAAGTTGTTGACTACGCGAAGGTGATTGGTGGTGAGCCAAACGTTCGCCAGTTGGAACCACATTAGGGAGTGGCTAACACGGCTCGAGGCATTCCGACAAGCGGCCTGAGCACATCTTTTCGGC
>JANNJO010000503.1:0-17173 GCA_031395755.1 Acidobacteriota bacterium | reverse complement strand
CGCACGCCCGCTTCAGCTCCTGGGCGAGCGGAACCGGGGGTGCGGTTTCAGAAAACACGATCGAGCTTCAAGGGGATTTGCGCGATCGTGTGCGGGACTATCTGGCAAAGAAGGGCTGGACCGTAAAGGGATAAAATTGTCGCAATGGCATCGTTAATCGAAGCAATCGAAATCAAGCGAAAGATGTACTTCGAGTACGAGGGGGCCCCCTACCATGCCCTCGACGTGGAAGTCTCCAGGCCTACCGCCAGGGGCGGCCAGACGCTCGTCCGCATCAAGATGCGCAATCTGGTGACACGCGCCGTCTTCGACAAAACCTTCAAGGCCGGCGAGAAATTCCAGGAGCCGGACCTGGTCGTGGTCGACGCGGCGTATCTCTACACCGACGGCAGCGGCTTGAACTTCATGGATCAGGAGAACTTCGAGACCCTGACGCTGCGCCCGGAGCTGCTTGGCGAGGACCGTCTCCTGCTTGTCGATAATCTGATCGTAGAGGTGCAGAAATTCAACGGCAATCCCATCGGCGTCCAGTTTCCGCCCCACGTCGAGATGACGGTGACCGCAACAGAATCAGGCGTGCGCGGCAATACGGCGAGTGGCAGCGTCACGAAGAACGCGACGCTGGAGACCGGGCTTCAAGTTCAGGTGCCCCTCTTCATAAAGGAAGGGGAAAAAGTGAAGGTACACACCGAGACTAGAGAGTTTGCCGGGCGGGCGTAAACACGCGCACGACGCCGATGGCCTTCAGCCCCGCACGTACTGCGTTAGCATATAGGACGCCACAGGCGGTCTTTGTTCGCCACTTTCCCATGTCAGACCTGAAACAGGATCTCGCATCACTTCGGCTCGAGCGCGGGCCCGAAGCGCACGGCAACCGCCGCTGGGCGGGATGGCTGCTGCTCGCCGTGTTCCTGTTGGCCGTCGGGGGCGCCACGTGGTGGTGGATGTCACGCGAGCGGCCGATCGAGGTCCAGACCGTCACTGTCGCGACGCGCCAGGCCGGCACGCAGGCGGCGGTGCTCAACGCGACCGGTTATGTGACGGCCCGCCGCCGGGCCACTGTCTCATCCAAAATCACCGGCAAAGTCATGCAGGTCAACATCGAGGAAGGTATGGCTGTCCGCCAGGGTCAGGTGCTCGCCCGGCTGGACGACGAGACGCAGCAAGCCGCTGTGGCGCTGGCCGAGGCGCAGACCGAGGCGGCTCGTCGCAGCGTGAACGAAAGCGAAGTGCGCCTGGTCGAGGCGCGGATCACGTTCGATCGGGTCTCGACGCTCGTCAAGGCCGGCTACTCCACTGCCGCAGAAGTTGATGCCGCGCGGGCGGCCGTCGACTCGCTCGACGCACGGATCCGCGCCGCGCGGGAGCAGGTGCGGGTCGCCGAGCGGCAGGTCGCGCTCGAGCGGACCAACCTCGACAGCACGATTATCCGCGCGCCCTTTGACGGCGTGGCGATCTCCAAGGACGCGCAGCCCGGCGAGATGGTGTCGCCGGTGTCGGCTGGCGGCGGTTTCACGCGCACCGGGATTGGCACGATCGTCGACATGCGGTCGCTCGAAATTGAAGTCGACGTGAACGAAAGCTACATCAACCGCGTGAAGCCGGATCAAGGCGTCACGGCCGTGCTCGATGCGTACCCCGACTGGCAGATTCCCGGTCGCGTCATCACCACGGTGCCGGCCGCCGATCGCCAGAAGGCAACGGTTCTCGTGCGAATCGCCTTTCACGAGCTGGACCCGCGCATTTTGCCGGACATGGGCGTGAAGGTCACGTTTCTGCGCGATAAAGAAGAGGGCGCGCCCGCTGCGCGCGCCGTCACGCTCGTACCGAAAACCGCGATCACCATTGAGGGCAAACAGTCTTACGTGTTCGTCGTCGCCGGCAACCGCGTCGATCGACGGGCGGTCACCACGGGAGGCACTGACGGCGACCGCATCGAAGTGATCGCGGGCTTGAATTCCGGGGAGCGCGTTGTGGTTTCGCCGCCGACGGAACTTACGACGGGCGCGCTCGTAAATACAGGGTGAGGTCCGGCGGAGGGTCCGGCTAAAGCCGGACACTACGTACTGAAATCATATGACTGACACCGCACTGGTTCGCGTCCGGGACGTTCACAAGCATTTCACCCGAGGCAGCGAGCGCATCGATGTGCTCAAAGGCGTGAATCTGGAAATCCCGACAGGCGATTTCCTGGCGCTGATGGGACCGTCCGGGTCCGGGAAAACGACTCTCCTGAACCTCATCGGCGGCCTCGATACACCCACCGGAGGCGCCATCGAGGTCGCGGGCGTGCCGGTGAGCACGCTCGGCGGCAGCCAGCTCTCGAAGTGGCGCGCGCAGAACATCGGTTTCGTGTTCCAGCTTTACAACCTGCTGCCCGTGCTGACGGCGGAGAAGAACGTCGAACTGCCGTTGCTCCTCACGAAGTTGTCAAAAGCCGAGAGAAAAAAGCGCGCGGGCATCGCCCTCAAAGTCGTCGGATTGTCGGAACGCGCCAAACATTACCCGCGCCAACTGTCGGGCGGACAGGAGCAGCGCGTCGGCATCGCGCGAGCCATCGTCACGGATCCGACGCTCCTGCTGTGCGACGAACCGACCGGGGACCTCGATCGCAAGGCGGGTGACGAAATCCTCGATCTTCTGCAGTCGCTCAACCGCGATCATGGAAAGACGATCGTGATGGTCACGCACGACCCGCGTGCCGCCGAGCGCGCGCAGCGCACGATTCATCTCGACAAAGGCGTGCTCTCCGGAGCGGCGGCGTGAAGTTTCTCCCGCTCGTCTGGAAAAATATCTGGCGCAAGAAGTTCCGCACCACGTTTACGCTGCTCTCCCTCTTTATCGCGTTTCTGCTGTTCGGCATTCTGATGACCATCCGCGCGGCGTTCAGCTTCGGCATCGACCTCGCCGGGCTCGATCGACTCGTGCTGATCCATAAGATCAGCCTCATCATGCCGCTGCCGGTGTCGTATCAGCCCCGCATCCAGCAGACACCTGGTGTTGAGCTCGTCTCGCACCAGACCTGGTTCGGCGGCATCTACCAGGATCCGGCGAATTTCTTCGCCAACATCGCCGTCGAGCCCGATACGTTCCTGAAGATCTATCCGGAGTTCAAGCTGCCGCCGAAGCAATTCGCGGCATGGCAGGCTGATCGTCAGGGCGCCATTGTCGGGCGCGATCTCGCCACGCGGTTCGGCTGGAAGGTCGGCGATCGGGTTCCGTTGACGGCCACTATCTGGCGCGCCAAGCAGGGCGACACGTGGGAGTTCAATGTCGCCGGTATTTACGACGGCGCCGACGGCGTGGACCGCACGCAGTTCTTCTTCCGCTACGACTACCTGGACGAAAATCGCGCCGGAGGACAGGGGCTCGTCGGCTGGTATGTCGTCAAGATCGCCGATCCCGCGAAATCGGCCGAATTGAGCCGCACGTTCGACGACATGTTTGCCAACTCGCCGGCAGAGACCAAGACCACCACCGAGAAGGGGTTCGTCGAGGGATTCGCCAAACAGATCGGCGACATCGGCGCGATCATGATCTCCATCTCATCGACGGTGTTGTTCATGTTCGGCCTCGTCGCGGCGAGCACCATGGCGCAATCGGTTCGCGAGCGGACCAACGAGCTCGCGGTTCTCAAGACGCTGGGCTTCTCCGGCGGCGCGATTGTGACCCTCGTCCTCGCGGAGTCGCTATTTATCGCCCTCGTGGGTGGTCTGCTTGGCCTTGGCCTCGCGTGGTTGTTCGTGCAGGGTGGCGATCCAACCGGAGGGATGCTGCCGATTTTCATATTACCGGCGCGTGACATCGCCATCGGCGTCGCACTGATCGGGCTGATCGGACTCCTGGCGGGCGTCGTGCCGGCGATGGCGGCGATGCGGCTGAAAATTACCGATGCGTTGAGGCGCAGCTGACATCATGAGATGGCTCGCACAAACGTTCGCCATATTAGCTCTGAACATCCGCACGATTCCCGGGAGGCTCAGCTCTTCTGCTGTCGCCATCATCGGCATCGCGGGCGTGGTGGTCGTGTTCGTCTCGGTGCTGTCCATCGCCGCCGGGTTCTCCGCCGCGATGGAAGGATCGGGATCTCCCGACCGTGCGCTCGTGATGCGGAGCGGCGCCGATAGCGAGTTGACGAGCGGCCTCGACGGTCCAGAAGTCGAGGTCATCAAGCAGGCGCCAGGCATCCGGCGTAGCGGCCAGGCCCCGCTCGTGTCGGCCGAGCTGGTGGTCGTCATCGATTTGTCGAAGAAGTCGTCGCCCGACGCGCCCGCGAACGTGCCTGTGCGCGGAATCGAGCCGACGAGCATTCCGCTGCGCGACGAGCTCTCGATCGTCGAAGGACGGATGTTCCGGTTCGGCACCAACGAGGTGATCGTCGGACGCGGTGCCCATGGACAATTCGTCAGCATGAACGTCGGCGACACGATCGCGTCCGGACAGAATCGCTGGCCCGTGGTCGGCGTCTTCGAGGCCGACGGGAGCGTCGTGGAAACCGAGATCTGGATGGACGCCCGCACACTGCAAGGCGCGTATCGTCGCGGCAACAGTTATCAATCCGTGCTGGCGCGTCTCGACTCGCGCGACTCGTACGACGCCTTTCGCGACTGGCTGACGGCCAACCCCCAGCTCAATGTCGCCATTCGCCGCGAAAGCGAATACTACGCAACGCAGTCTCAGGCGCTGACGCGGCTGATCCGCACGATCGGGTTTGGCATCGCCGGCCTGATGGGCATCGGTGCGGTGTTCGGCGCGATCCTCACGATGTACACGGCAGTCGCCACCCGCGCCCGTGAAATCGCGACGCTGAGAGCGCTTGGGTTCAACACCATCTCCGTGCTGGTGTCGATTCTCGCGGAGTCTCTCGTCCTCGGCGCAATCGGGGGCGTGATTGGCGGCGCTGCGGCCTATCTGGCTTTCAACGGCTACCAGACCTCGACGATGAACTTCCAGACGTTCAGCCAGGTCGCGTTCGCATTTCGAGTGACACCGGAATTGCTCGGGATGGGGCTATTCTACGCGCTGGCGATGGGCCTGGTTGGCGGATTGTTACCTGCGATTCGCGCCGCCCGGCTGCCGATTCCGACGGCCCTGCGCGAGTTGTAGGGCGCGCCACTAAAGTCGCGCCCTACCGTAACCGCTCCGAGATCGTCAATGTCCACTCCACGTCCTGAGCAATCACGACCGCGAAGAACACGCGCGGCTCCTCGCTGACATACGCCGTTCCCTTGCCCTCGCCCTGCTGATCGACGACGGCCGCCGCCAGCGGCCTTCCGCTGATGGCGCTGTGGACGATGATCTTCAGCGATCCAGGCCCAGTGGCGTCAGCCTGGCGCCTGGTCTCCCACACGATCCGCAGCGCCCCGGTATCGCTCGTGAACGAGTCGAGCTGCTTGTCTCCGCTGCCCGACCAGGTCCGGATCGTGTTCCAGAGAATGTGTTCCTCCCGGGCACTCGCGGCAGGCGATGGTGACGGTCCGCCACAGGCTGAACTCAGGAGCAGCAGAAAAAAGAGAGGGGCCGGCTGCAACCGGCCCCTCGATGCGCTCAACACAGAACCCAGAACGTAGAACCTAGAACCTTTTAAACGTTCGCAGTGAGCGGCGACATACCCGCCGGCCTTCCCGCCTCGAGCGAGGCGAGAATGCTGTCGGCGTTCACCGGCGCGCGCCGAAAGACCTCGTCGCCCACTGCGTCCGAGATCGCGTTGAGTACTGCGCAAGCCCCCGCCGCGACTGGAGGCTCGCCGATGCCCTTCGCGCCAACCGGTGTCTCCGGATCCGGCAGTTCGACCGCCGCCCAGCTCATCTTCGTGGGCACATCGAGGATCGTCGTCGGCTTGTTCTGATAGAAGCGCCTCGCCAGCGCGACGCCGTAGCGCTGGTCGTACACCCACTTGTGACCGATCGCATGGCCGATGCCCAAAATCGAACGGCCGAGAATCTGGCCGCCGAGCGAGCGCGGGTGAATCACGGTGCCGACGTCGGCTACCGCGTGGTACTCGAGAATGTGATAGACGCCGGTTTCGACGTCGACCTCGACTTCCGCGAACGCCGCGACGAACGAGTAGGTGGCGCCGACGCGCGGGTAGTTGTCCTTCGCCACGCCCATCAAACCCTGGCCGGCGAGCGCAGTGGCCGAGCGAGTAGTTACGGCGTTGATGTCCTTCGGCAGTTCGTGGCCGTCGTAGGTGCCCCCAAGCTCGATCGCGCGCTGCGCGGCCTTCGCGAGCGTCATGCCTGCCCCGCCGCCCTTCCGGGCGACGCGCTCGTTGGCAACGACGTAATCTTCGGGCCGGCCGCCGAGATCCTTCGCCGCGATCTCCTGCAGCTTTTTGATCGCGTCCGACGCGGCTGCATGCGATGCGCGTGTGTGGGCGTGAATCGTCTGGCTGCCGCCGGAGACGCAGCTCCACGGCAGATGCTTCGAGGTATCGCCCCACGTCACGTGAGTCTTCTCCCAGGGCATGTCAACCATCTCGGCAGCGACACGTTGACAATCGATCATCGACTCGGTGCCGAGGTTGCCAATGCCCGTCTGGACATACAGGTGTCCGTCGGGCTTGATGACGAACAATCCATCAAATCCGACAGAGCCGCCGACGAACCCGCTGACGGCGACACCGACGCCGCGAACTTTGCTTCCAATGCGCTGTCCGCTCCGCGCCTTCCGCTCATCCCAACCGAATTCCAAGGCGCCTTTGTCGAGCGCTTCCTTCAGGAAGCAGCTGGTCGTGGTCGTGCGATTCCCAGCCGCATTGGCCGGGCCGAACTTGGCCCTGCCTTCAGGTGCATTGATCTTGCGGATGGCGACCTGATCGACGCCGAGTTTCCTCGCCGCCTTTGCCAGAACCGGTTCCATGAGGGTGATGCCCTGCATTCCGCCTGGCTGGCTCTGCGCGCCGCGGGGCGGGGTATTCGTGATGGCCGTCACGCCGCGCCAGCGCATGGCCTCGGGCTGGAACATCAGTGCCGCATACCGGCTGGCCGAGTTGCCGTCGCCGCCGGGGCCGTAAGGCCCGCCTTCGACGACGGTGAACATGTCGAGCGCTGTGATGCGGCCTTCCTTCGAAAAGCCGACTTTCATGCGTGCGTGCATCGCGGGCCGCGCGCGCCCGATGGCGTGCTCTTCCTCGCGGCTGATGCGCATCATCACAGGCGTCCCCGTCTTCTTCGCCAGCAGCGCGGGGATGATGTCGGTGACCGATCCGGTCGCCTTGCTGCCGTACCCGCCACCGCAGTACTCGCTGATCAGCACGATGTCGGTCGGCTCCAGACTGAGCCAGCGCGCGATCGAGTTCACTGTCTGGATGGTGCTCTGTGTCGACAGATGGATGTGCAGCTTGCCGTTCTGCCAATACGCCATACACGACCGGCTCTCGAGGCACTGGTGACTGGTGTTCGGCGTCACGAACGTCTCGTCGAGCACCAGCGCCGCCTTCTTGAAGCCCGCCTCGACATCGCCGTACGACCACGGCGTATCGGTGGCCTCTCCCATTGGCAGCCGGCCTTCATTGGCTTCGGCGAACTGCTCCGCAGTCCATTTCAGGTCCTTGATCTCTGGAAGCGGCGGAGGCTGACCCGGCGTCGGCGCGGGACGCACCCAGACGTTGCCCTCGACCCGCGCAGTCTTCGCCCCGGGGCGCAGTGTCTCGAGAGGATCGACGTTGAACGGGAGCACCTCCCATCGGATCTTGATCTTCTCAATGGCTTCGACCGCCGTCTGCTCGTCCACGGCCGCGACGGCGAGCACCGGCTCTCCCTGATACAGCGGCTCAGATGCGAGCGCGCGCTCGCTGTAGGGATTGGCTCGAAGGGTCTGGCCCATGTCGTTGACCTGATCCTTGGGACCGGGCGCGTCTTCCGGCAGCAGGATCGCCTTGACACCAGGAATCGCCATCGCCGCGCTGGTGTCGATGCTCCGGATCTTGGCGTGCGCGTACGGGCTCAGCAGCAGCCGGGCGAATAGCATGCCAGGCGCGCGGAAATCTTCCGAATACCGGGCGCGGCCGGTGACTTTGGCGCGAATGTCCGGCGTTTCGTAGTTCTGCCCAATGAGCTTTGTTCCAGCCATCTAAGACCTCCGGGGAAAGAAGAAAGATACAACCAGATGGCAGAAACTGGAAGCTAGAAGTAAAAGGGGCCGGGTGCTAGGATTTGTCCCTGAATCAGGCCGCTGGCGGGGTCTTGTTTTGTAGGAGGATGAGCGATGAAACGATGGCTTTTTGTGGCATCGCTGCTGGTCATACCGGTGTCGAATGCGCTGACTGCTGACGCACAAACCCCGTCGGCCTCGGCCTACGAAGTGTGGGTGGTCGACCAGTCGAACACGCGCGGCCTGGATCACGGTGGGACCCTGTACATCTTTGCTGGTCGTGATCTACCCGGCGAGGCGGCGTCGCCGCCGAAACCGGCCGCCATTGTTGATTTAGGCGCGGAGACCGCCGCCATCTGCCGCGAGCGGACAAGCGCCAACCCGGTGCGGCCGCACATGGTGCTCTTCAACCGCGAGCACACGCACGCCACGCTCGCATTCGTCGCGAGCGGTCACGTCGTCTTGTTCGACGCCGCATCACGCAAACCTCTGGAATGCCTGCGCACGACGGAGGCGCCGACCGGGCGCCAGGCACATGCCGCCTTTCCCGCGCCGGACGGATCGTACGTGCTGGTGGCCAACCAGAATGGCAAGCGGCTCGAACGGATCGACACGAACTTCAAGACCAATACCTTCAGGCACAACCCGGCTGCGACGCTCGACCTGGCCACATGCACGACGCCGAGCGGCGCGCCCTGCCAGGCGCCGCAACAGCGGCCCGACAATGCACCGATCTGTCCCGTGGTGAGCGAGGCGAGCGACTTGGCGTTCGTGACGCTCCGCGGAGGCGGCATGCTCGTGGTCGATCCCCGTCCGACGCCGATGCGGATCGTTGCGGAGTACGACATGGCAACGGTGAAAGGAAATGGCTGCGGCGGTGCTCAAGTAGGTGGACAGATGTACGTAAATTCGGGGGGGCGTCCGGGCGTTATGGAACATCTGTCGATGTACGGATTCGACGTCTATCGCTTCCCGCTCGCCGCCTTTGGTAAACCCGGCGCCCAAAGCCGGGGCCCCCAACGCGGCAGCCGCGTTGGGGTGGCCTTCACCGCCAACACTCCGGCGCCGACCGTGGTATTCAGCGCGAGCGGCCAGCGCGATTCGCATGGGATGGTCGTCACCGGAAAGGGCGCGTACATCTGGGTGATGGATCGACATGCCGACGTCGTGGAAGTCCTCAGAGCGTCGGACTCGACTCACGTTGGCAGCATCGCCTTGAATGGCGCACTCACCACCAACGCGGCGCCCGATCTGACTGATGCCTCCCCTGCCGGCGATCTCGTGTTCGTGGCGCTTCGCGGTCCGACGCCGCTCAGCGGCGATCCGCATAATGCAACGGGAAGTACGCCAGGGCTTGGCATACTCGAGGTGACCGAAGGCGGACGCAACGGCCGGTTGAGAGGGATCGTGCGGTTGACGAATGTCGGCGCCGATGGTGTTGAGCGCGCCGATCCGCATGGCTTGCGAGTGCGTCGGCTGCACTGACAGTCGCCGGAAAACTCAGAAGCCTGTGGTAGCGTAGGCGTTTCCCGTTCAGGAGGTTGTTATGAAGACGCTCATCGGCCTCGTTCTCGCGTGCGTGATGCTATTGCCGGCTGCCGGCGCGTGGCCGGTTCTCGCGCAGCACGATCACCCAGCTGGCGGCGCCGATCAGGTGGGCGGTGCCAGCGTCAATTTTCAAACCTCCTGCACCCCGGCCCTGACAGCCGACTTCAACAGGGCCGTTGCACTGCTCCATTCGTTCTGGTTCGCGCAAGCCATTGCGGCGTTCGACGGCATCGCCGCGAAGGATTCCTCCTGCGCCATGGCTCACTGGGGCGTGGCGCTCAGTCGATGGGGTAATCCGTTCGCGGGGCTGCGCACGCCGCAGCAGATCCAGCTGGGGAGCGCCGCCATTCAGCGCGCGCTCAACACCGGATCCCCGACCCCGCGCGAGCGCGCGTATATCTCGGCCGCCGCGGAGTTGTTCACCGGCGGAGACGCCGCGACTCAGCGTGCGCGCACCCTGGCGTACGAGCAGGGAATGGAACGGGTGGCGCGCGAATATCCAGCCGATATGGAAGCGCGCATCTTCTACGCACTTGCCATCAATCAGACCGCGCTCGCGAGCGACAAGAAGTACTCCCAGCAGCTGAAAGCGGCGGCGATCCTCGAACCGCTTTTCAAAGAGCACCGGACGCACCCGGGGCTCGCCCACTACATCATTCACGCCTACGATCACCCGCCGCTTGCGGAGAAGGCGCTCGAAGCCGCACGGAGCTACGCGTCATTGGCGCCCTCGGTGCCGCACGCGCTGCACATGCCCTCGCACACGTTCACACGGACCGGCTTGTGGAAGGAGTCGATCGAGACCAATCGTCGATCGGCCGAAGCGGCGCGCAAGGACAATGCGACCGCCGAAGAGCTGCACGCGATGGACTATCAGACGTACGCGTACTTGCAGATTGCGAAGGATGGAGATGCGCGACGCCTGGCCGACGAGGCGCGCGGCTCGGTCGCGCGGCTCGATATCAACGCGGCGGGCGCGGCGGCGCCTGGCGTGGCCGGGTTGTTCGCGGCCGCGGCGATTCCGGCCCGGTATGCGCTCGAGCGTGGCGCGTGGGCCGAGGCGGCTTCCTTGACGGTACGCCAAACCACGTTCCCGTACACCGACGCGATCACGCACTTCGCCCGCGCAGTCGGCGCCGCCCGCTCGGGCAACCCAAAAGCGGCCGCGGCCGACATCGAACGGCTCGCCGCGCTGCGGGACACGCTCAAAACCATGCAGGACGCGTACTGGTCGGAGCAGGTCGATATTCAACGGCGCATCGCTCAGGCCTGGATGAGGTTTGCCGAGGGCGACAGGAGCGGGGGCATCGACCAGCTCCGTGCGGCAGCTGCGGCCGAGGACCAAACCGATAAATCGGCGATTTCGCCGGGCCCGCTCGCGCCGGCGCGCGAGCTTCTCGGCTACATGCTGCTCGAGGCCGGTCGATCCGCCGAAGCGCTGGTCGAGTTTCAGGCCACGATCAGGAAAGAACCGAATCGCTTCCGCGGCTTATACGGCGCAGCTCGGGCCGCGGAAGCAGCCGGCAATCGCCAGACGGCAGCGGCGCTCTACAAACAGCTGCTGCAGGTAGCCAGTGAACCCGACGCCGACCGACCAGAGCTCCAGCACGCCCGAACATTCGTCCAGTAGTGCCCGTCTTCCGGGGGCCGTGCTCGAGCCGCCGCGCGGCTGGCTCGCAACCTCGTCGCATCTCGGGCCCGGCCTGATCATCAGCGCCGCCATCGTCGGCTCCGGTGAGCTGATCGTGACGCCGAAGGTGGGCGCCGCACTCGGCTTCTCCATGCTCTGGTTCGTCCTCCTCGGCTGCATCGTCAAGGTGTTCGTGCAGATCGAGCTGGCGCGCCTCGCCATCGTCGAGCGCATCACCACGCTCGAGGCGCTGAATTCGGTTCCGGGACCGCGCCTCCGCGTGTCGTGGCTGCTCTGGCTCTGGCTGTTCATGTATCTCGGACTGGTGTTTCAGGTCGCCGGACTGATCGGCGGCTGCGTGCTCATCTTCCAGACGATGAACCTCAACATTGCCCGCGACGTGCTTCTGGTCGGCATAACGGCGTCAGGAGCGCTGCTGCTGGTCACGGGGCGATACAAAGTCGTGGAAGTAGGCTCGACGCTGATGGTGGCCGCGTTCACGATCAGCACGATCGTGGCGATGATCGCGCTGCAATGGACGCCGTATCGCGTGTCGTCTGCGCAATTGCTCGACGGATTCAAGTTTCAGCTGCCGGCGTCCTTCACCGTGGCGTTCGCGGCGTTCGGCATCATCGGCGTCGGGGCGTCCGAATTGATCTATTACCCGTACTGGTGTCTCGAGAAAGGCTACGCGCGGCACATCGGCCCGAGAGACGACACGCCGGATTGGCGGCGCCGGATGCTCGGATGGCTGCGCGTGCTGCACACCGACGCCGTTCTCTCGATGCTGGTCTACACGGGCGCGACCCTCGCGTTCTACATTCTCGGCGCGGCGGTCCTGCACGGTCAGGGACTGCAGGTCACCGATGGCGAGCTGATCGAGACGCTCAGCCAGATGTATCGGCAGACACTCGGCGCCACCGGGGCGTGGATCTTTCTCATCGGGGCATTTGCGGTTCTGTACTCGACCTTCTTCGTGGCTACAGCGTCGAACGCGCGCCTCTTCGCGGACGCCGCTGCCATCTTCGGCGTGGCGCACTACCGGGACGAGGCGGCACGCCTGCGTGTCGTACGCGCGGCCTGTGTTGGCCTGCCGATCGCGTCGGGCACGGTGTATTTTCTGTTCCCGCAGCCTGTCATCCTCGTGCTGATTGGCGCCATCGGCCAGGCGCTGATGCTCCCGTTCCTCGGAGGTGCCGCGCTGTACTTTCACCACAGACGCCTCTCGGGCGTGATTCACAGCGGTGCGCCCTGGACGCTCGCCCTGTGGATGTCGGCGCTCGCGATGATGCTCGCCGGCGGATATCAGGCCGTGCAGGTGATCGCGCCATTGCTCCGATGAGTTCGGATTCCCGGGACAACACCGTCCGGAATGACTGGGACGTCGCGAGCGACGCGTTCCTTCGACGCTCGAAGACGGACGCGCTGTTCGAGGAGACGGTCAGCGACCGTTTGATCGAGCTCGCGGAGATCGCCGCTGGCTACACTGTCGTTGACGTCGCCACCGGCGTCGGCGACCCGGCCCTGTCTGTCGCGCAGCGCGTCGGCCCGACCGGCCACGTGATTGCGACCGATCAGTCCTCGGGCATGCTCGCCGTCGCGGCGCGCCGCGCGCGAGACGCCGGGTTGACGAACATCGAGTTCCGGCAGCTCGATGCGGACGCCTTCGATATTCCTGATGGGACCATCGACGCTGTGGTCTGCCGATGGGGACTGATGTTTCTTTCCGATCTGACCGGCGCGCTGGGCCGGATGCGGCGCTCGCTCAGGACCGGGCGCTGCCTTGCTGCCGCGACGTGGTCTGAGCCCGACAAGGTCCCGATCATTTCGGTGAGGCGGAGTGTGCTGCGCGCCTTCGACATTCCCCCCGGGCCGCACGACCCGTTCCGCCTGTCGTCGGCCTCAGCGCTGAGCGTACCAGCCGTAGCCGCCGGCTTCGACGCCGTTGACATCACGCGATCGATCGTGGCGTATGAGTACACCTCGGTCCAGGCGTTCGTGGACGCGCAGCGGGCCATGCATGAAAGCCGGCTGACCACTCTGCTCGCGCGGCCTCGCGAGCAGCAAGCGGAGTTCTGGCGCGCGCTGGGCGCCGCGGCTCACCCTTTTACAGGCGCCGACGGTGTGGTTCGTATGCCGAGTGAGATCCTGTTGCTGGCCGCGAGACAGTCAAGCCGGGTCTAAAAACGAAAGGCGGGTCCAGAGAACAGGACCCGCCCTACGTACCCGACTTCCTACTTCCTACTTCCTACTTACCCCAATCTAGATCAGCGCGGGCATTTTCTCCTCGGCCGTCGGGAACTCTTTGCCGAGCGGCGTCTTGAGCACTTCTTCCGCGATCGTCTTGTACACGTCGCCGATGCCGTTGTGCGTCTTCGTATGCAGGTTGCCCTTCACGCCACCGCCTGCCACCAGCATGGCGAGGCCGTTGCACTTGTGCGGGTCGGCCTCTGCGTGCTCGTGCACGAACACCGTCGCGGTGTTGTCGAGCAGGTTTCCCTCGCCCTCGGGAATCGCCCTCAACCCCTCGAGCAGGTAGGCGTACTCCTCGACGTGCCAGCGGCAGATGTCGCGCATGATGCGCTGCTGCTGCGGCGTGCCGGCGTTGGTGTGCGTGTAATCGTGATGCCGGTTGTCCGAGTGTCCGAGCCACGGGAACCGAGTGAGGCTCTGGCACTTGGTGAGCATGTAGGACGCGACGCGCGTCTGGCCCGAGGCGAACGCGTGGATCAGCAGGTCCGACTGAATCTTCGCGATCTTCGGGTAGTCGGTCAGGTCGGTGATATCTTCGGGCTCCTTGACGTTCTTGCCGTAGTCGGGCGGCAGGCTCGCAATGGCGCGCTCGAGATCGCGCACGGACGTCAGGTGCTGGTCCAGACGCTGCTTGTCGGCCGCCCCGAGCATCGGCTGCAGCTTGTGCACGTCCCGGCTCACCAGGTCCAGCACGCTCTTCTTGCGGTTCACCCAGCCCTCGTCCTTCACGCCGAACAGGCGGTCGAACAGGTTCTGGGGAATGTGTTCCTGCGGGAGCGCGCGCTCGTAGCCGGCCCACGTCATGTTGCGATGCACGTTCTCGCCGTGCGACTCCTGCGCGACGCCGATCTGCAGCGAGCGGAAGCGCGACTTGGTGCCGATTTTCGAAGCCAGGATCTGATCGATCGACGCGCCCGCGGCGCCTCGGCCGGTGTATGGCGTGCCGGTCATGATCCCGCAGAGGGCGCTGAAGTGGCCGTTACCCTGGCCGTTGAGGCGCGCAGCGACGTTGTCCACCCCGCTGAGCACGTGCACGTAGTCGCGCACGTGGCCGAGCGGCGACAGGCAGGCCGTGAGCTCGAAGTTCTCACCCGTCTCGCGCGGAATCCAGTAGCGCTCAGGAATGCCGTTCCCGTTCCACCAGATGAGGAACCGCTTGTCGATGCCGGTGAACTTGCCGACGGTCTCGGCGGCGTACGCGGTGCCGTTCATGTTGAACATGGCGGACAGCGGGGGCAACCCCACCTGGACCGCCGCACCCGTCATGCTGATGCCTTTGAGAAACGTCCGTCTGCTGACCATTACTGTCCCCCCAAGGTCCGGCTAAAGCCGGACACTACGTACGAAACGTCCGGCTGAAGCCGGACACTACTTGTTCGTCGTGCCGTTCCATTCTCTCAGGAACTCGGGAGATTGGACCAGCGCAATCAGCAGATCCTTAAAGCGGAACCCGGACCCCTTGAACCGCGCAAAAAGGTCGTCAATCGTCTTCTCGTCCGCCGACGTTTCGAGCCTTCCATAGGAGTAGCGGAACATCTGGCGAACGATGCACTCCTGGCAGACAGGGCTCTCGGCCAGGATGGCCCCGAGCTCCCTGGCGCCTGAGAACGTCGAGTTCGGCAGGCCCGCGATTTCCCCCTGGGCGTTGATGTCCACCGGGACCGGCGGGGGGCCTCCCCGGCCGCCGCCGTCACCACCACCGGCGGGCCGGGGCATCTGGATCATTTCCTTGTCGCGCCACTTGCCGATCGCATCGAAGTGCTCGAACCCGAACCCGATCGGATCCATCAGGCGGTGGCACGACGCGCAGCTCGGATTCTCGACGTGCTCGTTCATCAACTGGCGGCGCCCCTTGGGCGGCGCATCGACGAGCGGATCGGGCAGCGTCGTGATGACTCCGGGCGGCGGGGGCGGCACATGCTGACAGAGCAGCCGCTCGCGAACGAAAATCCCGCGCGCCGTCGGCGACGTGGCGGTCGGGCCGGCCGTGGAGGCGAGGAACGTGCCCTGGCCGAGGAGCCCCGCGCGATCGGACCCAGCCGGAAATCTCGCCATCTCGAACTGTCCGTCCGGCGCCGGCACGCCATAGAGCGATGCAAGCTCCGATGTCAGAAAGCTGTAGTCCGCGGTCAGCGCTTCCATGAAGCTGCGATCGTTCCAGACCAGATGGTGCAGCAGCGTACGCGTTTCCTCCGCCATCGCTACGGCGAGTTCCGGCGTGAACTCGCCGAAGCCGCGCCCTTTCACCGCATTGATCACGCGATCGAACCGGAGCCACTCGTCGAAGAACTGATCCAGCGCCTGCCGCGCGCGCGGGGCGTTCTCGATCATGTGTCGCGCTGCGCGATCGCGCCCCTCGGCTGTCCGCAGCTCCCCCTTCTCAGCGGCCGCAAACAACGCCTCGTCCGGCATCGTGTTCCAGAGGAGATAGGACAGCCGGCTTGCCGCATCGTAGTCGGCGGATCTGCCGTCCGGTCCGGCTTCCACGTGGAACAGGAAGTTCGGCGACTGCAGCATCGCCTCGACCACCACGCGCGCGCCTTCGTTGAAGCGCTTCGTGACCTGCGCCTGCTGGCCGAACACCGCCGCGTATCGCGTCACTTCGTCTTCGCGCAGCGGGCGGCGGAAGGCGCGCAGCCCGAACTTCCGCACGAACGCCTCCCGGCATCTGGCGTCGCCGGACGACGCGGGCTTGCAGGGGATCAGCCCGTTGATGTCGCCGACGCGGAAGGCGTTCAGCGCGAGGCGCTCGGCCGCAGTGCTGTAGGTCTCGACCAGAATCGGCGGCATGTCCTGCGCCGTCAGCTGGTTCTTGAAGCCGTCCACGAAATCCTCGGGCGGGAACCGCTGTGCCGGGCGGCTGTAGTCGTTGAGGAGATCGCGCACGGTGTTGTCGTACTGCGCGTGCGTGAGGCGGCGCACCAGCTGCTTCGGCGCGGCCTCTCCTTGGCTGGCGTGGAGCGTCTTTATCGCAGCGGCAAGCGTCGCGTCGGACGCCGATGCCAGCGACGAAGCCCACCTGGCCACAATCTGTTCTTCAGGCGATCCCGGCGTGATGCGGACACCACCGGTGTGCCGTGCGGCGTTGGTCGGCTTGGTCAGCAGCAGCGACCGCGAGGCATCGCCGCGATCCACGAGTCCCGACAACGACAGGCCGAATAACTGAATCTGAGCGGGCGTCGCGTCCTTCTCGGGGAAGTGGAGCCGGCTCGCCGAAGCGACGCCCGACGGCGAATGGCAGCCGCTGCACTTCGCCGCTTCAAACACCGGGAACACCTGCGTCTGAAAAAACACGGAATCGGGCGCCGCATTCTGCGCGCGAGGCGCCGATGCGACCGGCACGAACACGATCAATGCGAGTGACCAGCCCGCGATGCGAAGGGTCATTGCCCTTCCTCGTCGACGGGCTTCTCGCCCGCGAGCGGTGCACCTCGCGGCGCCGGCCGCCTGGCCCATGAGACGAACGTTTTGGTGTGCTGCTTCCGGAAGGCTTCGACGGCCTCCGGCGTGACCTGCGTTTCAGTGAGATAGAGCTGCTTGAGATTCGGCAGCTTCGCGAGATGCTGCAGCGCCTGGTCGTCAACCTTCGTATACGAAAGGTCGAGGCTCGTCAGCGTCGGAATGCGGGCCAGCGTGCTCACCGCTCCG
>JANNJO010000421.1:0-9851 GCA_031395755.1 Acidobacteriota bacterium | reverse complement strand
CAGCACGATCAACCTTCCGGTCAGGTTGTCGGCGCCGAGCGGACAGACCGTCACCGTTCGGTTCGCAACCGTGAGCGACACCGCAAATGCCGTCGCGGACTACCAGCATCGGTTCGGCGACCTGGTATTCCCGGCGGGGGTGACGACGCGGACGATACCCCTCACAATTGTCGGCGATCGTGTCGCAGAATCGTCAGAGCAGTTCTTCATCGACCTGGTGAGCGCCACAGGCGCGACGCTGGGGCGGATGCGTGCCGTCGCCGTTATCGTTGACGACGACCCATAACCTCGGACACACAGCACCGCGGCTGCCACCAGCAATGGCCACCACGGCGCGGTCGATCAGCGAACCGCATCCTGGCCGGCCGGGCCTTCGATGATGTGGGAGTCGACAAACTTCCGCCACTCCTGAACGCTGTGGACACTTTCCGCGGCGAGGGCTGCTCCACACGTCCACGTCCCTGACGCGTGTCCGAGGCGGACCCAGACCGGGCGGACCACGAACGTGTGATGCGCCCCGACCGGCACAACGTCGACTGCGGACGGCAGCGCCAGGCCGAAGTCTCCGGAACGAATGTCGAAGCGCAACCCGCCGTAGCTCACGTCCCGGAGACGCGCGGCCTCCGAACCGACATCGGCGGGGAAGTCGCGGTCCAGCATGATTCGCGGCCAGCGCCGGCTGACTCGCGGCTGCGGAACGACCTTCTTCAGTTTTGCGGTCATCGATTCCAGCAGAATCCCGGCAGAGATCGGCTTGACGAGATACATCATGTCCAGGCGCTCCGCGTCGCGATGAAGCACGACGTCCCGCGAGCGGTCCGTAATGATGATGTGGGTGCCAGGACGAGCGCGACGAACGCGCAGGGCCAGATGCAGACCGTTGTACTCTCCGAGGCGGACGTCGGCCATGACCATGACCAGATCGGACATGCGCGCCAGTTCGCCGTTCGCCTCGTCAAAGGTCGCGGCAACGGTGACCCGGAAGCCCGAATCGACCAGCAAGCGGGCGTTCTCCCAGGCATCGTCGGCGCGTGCATCAACGATCAGGACGCTGCCACTCATGAGATCGCAGGTATGGGGTGAGGCTCCGCCTGCCATGACCATCACAAATCCTCGTACCGATATCTTTGGGGGTCTGGAGCCGAAGACGCTGTCACATTTTGCACACCCCGTGCAGGGGCCAGCCTTTGCACAGATCTGCACAGGGGACGAACAGGCGTATAGTGGATCCCGGAGTCCCCAGCTCCGCCCTGCCGAGGGGGCCTCCATGTTCAGTCTCACACTGCGCGACCATCTGCACCTTACGTTCAATCAGATCATTCAACGACATAGGGGCCACACGCAGTCAGCTCACTCCCACGCGCAATGGGGTCGCCGGCTGAGAGGCAGCGAAGCGCTCCTGATGGGTGGAGTCAGCATCGCTGCCGTCGCCGCGTCGTTCGGCCAGCGTCCGATGTTCGCAGTCATCGCGGCCGCGCTTGCGGGCGCCGCTCTGATTGTTCTGCTCGTCCATCTGACCTTCGACTTCGACGCGTCCGCCCATGCGCACGCGGCGTCCAGCAATCAGCTCTGGCACATCCGCGAGCGGTATCGCTCGCTGCTTTCGGATCTTCACGAAAACGTGATCGATGTGGGCGAGGCTCGTCTGCGCCGCGACAAGCTGATGGACGAGCTCATGGCCATCTACGAGAGAACGCCCGCGCTGCCATCCGCTCCGGTCGAGGAATCCGACGCCTCCGATGAAATCGCCGCCGAGGCGACCGTCAGGAGCGCGCCGGCGGCGTGAGCCGCTGCGATCGTACGGTGAGGTGATGGCCGGCCCGCCTACCGCCGGTTGAAGACTTCGGCGGATATCTGAACGCAATCGGGACAGAGTTCATGCTTGAACTCTCCGGGATTCTGCGAAACATACGTGTCCAGCGGCTGCCAATGACCTCCCTCCTGACGGATCTTCCGGCATCGGCTGCAGACCGGCAGCATTCCGGTCAGAAGCAGCACTTCGGAAGAGAGGCGCCTGGTCTGACGGGCGGTCCGCTCGACGAGCCAGGCGAAGGACGCCAGCACAGCTATGCGAATGGCGGCGTTCACGGCTGACTCGAGAAACGTCCAAGGCGGGTCCCACAACGTAATGAAATACAAGCGGCAGAGCGGGAGGATCACGGCGATCGCAAGGCTCAGAGTACGACCGCTGTTCCATGCGGCCAGCGAGACGGGAACCAGGTAAACGATAGGAAACTGTATGAACGGCCCCAGGACATAATCGATGACGAGACACGCGATGCTCAGCGCGATCCACAAAAAGGCCAACAAGGTGTGCCGTCGTCTGATGCCTGAATCTGACATATAGAATGTTCGGAGATCGTCAATCGTACTCCGAATCGCTAGCCGGGCACGTCGGAAGGAGAGCAGCATGCGTTACACGAGACGAGAAGTCGGGAGACTGGCGCTCACAGCGCTGCCCGCGGCGTCACTACTGGCACGTCCGTTTTCGGCCCTGGCGCAGGCCCGACCGCACTCGGTGATCAACGGTGTGCGCGTCGGCACGATTACTTACAGCTACCGCAGCATGCCGGACCAGAGCGCGGAGGCGACCCTGCGGTACATCGTCGACTCCGGCATCAGCCAGATCGAGTTCATGGGTGGTCCTGTGGAAGCCTTTGCCGGGGCGCCGCAGGCGGCGCAAGGTGGCGGCGGCCGCCGAGGCGGTCAGCCACCGACCCCCGAGCAGCAGGCGGCCCAACGTGAAGCGGCCGACAAGCTGAAGGCGTGGCGCACGTCCGTGTCGATGGACCGGTTCAAGGCGTTGCGCGACATGTACAACAAGGCGGGCGTGACGATCTATGCGTGGAAGCGGTTAAGCGCGAACATGTCGGATGAGGAGGTCGAGTACATCTTCAACGTGGCGGAGGCGCTCGGTTGTACGCACACGACGCTGGAGCTGATGGAGGACGTCGCGCAGCTCAAGCGGATCGGCGCGTTCGCGGAGAAGAAGAAGATCTACGCGGCGTATCACACGCATCTGCAAGGCAGCATGAACGCGTTCGATCAGGCGTTCGCGGTGTCCAAGGGGAACATGGCGAACGTCGATCTCGGCCACTTCGTGGCGGCCGGCGGAAACCCGGTGGAGTTCCTGACAAGGTTCCACGACCGGATTGCCAGTTTCCACATGAAGGACCGCACGACGCCGGCGAACGGCCAGAAGAACCTCGCGTGGGGCACTGGCGACACGCCGCTGACGGCGCTGCTCCAGACGGTAAAGAAGAACAGGTGGAACATGCCGGCGACGATCGAGCTCGAGTACGAAGTGCCAGAGGGGTCGGATGCGGTGAAGGAAGTCAGAAAGTGCCTCGACTACTGTAAGGACGCCCTCGCTTAGAGCAATCGTCCGGCGCGCAACGGCGCGCGCACCGAGGCACCGCGACGCTTGGACGGTTCAGTTCCTCGGCGATCTCTTGAAGTTCAGCCGCGACGGGATAGCGAAAGATCCCCGTGCCGCTGTCGTCGACGATCATCGCGATGTGCATGAGCGCGGTGGCGCGCTCGATCTTGACGATCTCTCTGATGTCGCCGCCTTCCTTCAGCACGAAATCTGCGGCCGCAAGGCCGGTGACCGGCGCGTCGTGTCGATCAACCGCGCTGACATAGACCGTATTCACGCGCGGGAAGCTCAGGCTGCCGCGCTGGGCTGACGGTTCGTTGGCACGCGCCAGCGTCACCGCACCGGATTGAGCACGGATCGAGCGCAGTATACGCCTTCGGTCAGTTTCTGAGTTGCCGCGCCGCTCTGCGTCGCGGTCATTGCGCGAGACGAGGCAGGAGCCCCACCGCGTTCTCTCGCTCGATCGCGCGCAGGTCGCGCTCGTTGAAGAACCCGAGCTCCGCCAGCGCCTTCGCGATCTCGAGACTGGAGCCGCCGGGCGGAAAGTCGGTCCCGAACAGCACGTGTGACGCCGTCACCAGCTGCAGCAGAGAGGCGAGCGCGCCGCGGTTGGTGGCGCCCGCCGTGTCGTAGTAGAACTTTTTCGCCTCGTGCATGAACCCATTGGGCATGCGATCCGCGGCGTTGCGCGAGCCGCCCTCGATGCGTCCTGCCAGGAACGGCGCCGAGCCTCCGGCGTGGGACCAGATGAAGCGGATGTCGGCGAAGCGCGCGGCGTCGCCGCTGAACGTCACGCCGATAATCGCGCGCGTCGTGTCGGTGCCGTACTCGATGCTGCCCGGCGCCGCGCCATAGTCGAGGTTCCTGCAGCAATTGGCCGCGGTCGGGTGGACATGGACGACCGCCTTACGTCGGTTGAGCTCTTCCATCACGGGCCTGAAGGCGGGGTTACCCAGCCACGTATCGCCGTAGCTGGTGAGCAGGGCGACGCCGTCGGACTTGAGCGCGTCGCAGGCGTACTCGATCTCCTTTAACGTCGCATCCACATCGGGTAGAGGCATCGCCGCAAACAGCCCAAATCGCGTCGGATGGTCCTGCACCAGCTTCGCGCCGTACTCGTTGCACGCGCGGGCGAGACGGCGTGTCACTGCCGCGTCGCCGAACCATAAGCCCGGGTTGGTGATGGACACCACCGCCGCGGCGACACCACCCCGGTCCATGTCCTCGATGGATCTGGCGGGCGTCCAATTGGTATTCGCGGCCTGCAGCAGCGGCCGGCCCTTGACCTCTGCGATCCACGCCGGGGGCGCGAAATGATGGTGGATGTCGATGCGCAGCGGCCTGGCGGGCGCGGCCGCCTGGGCGCCGTCCGCCAGGCGGTCGCCCCTGGCGGTAGCGGCCAGGCCCAGCGACGTGATCGCCGTGCTCAAAAAGCTTCGTCGATCGAGGTCGGTCATCAACTACCTCCGAGCAGAATCATCCAGCAGGATAGAACAAGTCGGTGATAATCACCCCGTATGAATCAGGAGAAACCTCATCCGCCGGGCATCCACCGTCGCGCGTTTCTTGCAGCGGGGGCGGCCGCGGCCGCAGCGACCGTCTGCGGGCCTTCTGCATTTGCCCAGACACAGGGCTTCGCCGTAGGGCCGGAGCCCATCCGTTATCCGTCCGGCGTCTGGAAGGTCCTCGACAACCGCTTCAGCAAGTACATGATCGGCAACACGCCACTGGTGCGCGAATGGACCGGCGCGCTGTGGGCAGAGGGACCGGCCTGGAACGGGGTCGGGCGCTATGTGGTGTTCAGCGACATCCCCAACAACGTCCAGATGCGCTGGGATGAGGCCACCGGAAAGGTGACGCAGCTGCGCGCACCGTCCAACTTTTCCAACGGCAACACGTTCGACTGGCAGGGCCGGCAGATTTCCTGCGAGCACCAGACGGCGCGCGTGGTGCGCTATGAGTATCAGGGCGAGCCGACCGTCCTCGCGGCGACTTTCGAAGGCAAACGCCTCAACGCGCCGAACGACGCCGTGGTGCATCCAAACGGCGGCGGCATCCTGTTCACCGATCCCGGCTACGGCAGCCACTGGCACTACGAGGGTACCGTGCGCGAGCTCGAGCTGCCGACCAGCATTTACCATATCGACGGTCAAACCGCGCGGCTGACGAAGCTCACCGACGAGATCATGAAGCCGAACGGCCTCTGCTTCTCGCCCGACAACCGCATCCTGTACGTCGCCGACACGGCGCCCACGCATCACCCTGGTGAGAAGGCGAAAATCATCGCGTGGGATGTGCAGAACAACGGCGCCCGTCTCACGAACCGGCGCGTGTTCGCGACCCTGGACGCGGGCTTTCACGACGGCATCCGTGGCGATGTCGACGGCAACGTCTGGTGCGCCACGGGATTTGGCGGCGAGGGCGTGGACGGCGTCCACGTGTACGCGCCGGACGGCAAGAAGATCGGTCAGATCGTGATGCCCGAAGGAACGGCCAACCTGTGCTTTGTCGGCAGGCACCGGAACCGGCTGTTCATGACGAGCAGCCAGTCGGTCTACACGCTGTACACCGCGGCGCAAGGCGCCCATCTCACATGACGCGATGGCTCTCGCTGGTGCCGATCGTCGCGCTGGGTCTCGTAGGGGTGTCTGCGAACCAGGCTCGCCAGAGCGGCGGCGCCGTCTTGTTTGAAGGCGCGCGGCTCGTTGCCGGTGACGGCCGCGCCCCAATCGAAAATTCCGCGTTCCTCGTTGAGGGCAGCAGGTTCACCAGAGTAGGCAGGAAGGGTGGAATTGCGCTCCCGGCCGGCGCCACTCGCATCGATCTGACCGGGAAGACGGTCATTCCGGCGCTGATAGATACCCACAACCACCTTGGATGGACCAACCAGAGGACAAACAAGGCCACGAAAGAGAGCTACACGCGGGCGCTCGTCGTCGACCACTTGCAGCGCTATGCGTACTACGGCGTTGCGGCGGCCATGAGCCTGGGCCTCGACCGATGGGACGCCAATCCCGAGCTGCCGTACCAGCTGCGCAACGAGATCATCCCGAATGCCGCGCGCTTTCTGACGGTGGGCCGGGGGATTGCGGCGACGCCCATGGCGGGGCCGCTGGCGGACTATCGACTGGGCGTTCCCTACGGGGCGCAGACCGAAGCCGAAGGCAGAGCGCTCGTCCACGAGCTGCGAGCCAGGAACATTGAGATGATCAAGATCTGGGTCGACGATCGGCTCAAGACAGTGCCGAAACTGCAGGTGCCTGTCTACGAAGCCATCATCAACGAAGCGCACCAGAACGGCATGCGTGTCGTCGCCCATATCTTCAATCTGGAAGATGGCAAGCAGCTTCTCAATTCCGGAGTCGATGGCTTCGGACACGGTGTTCGTGACCGCGATGTTGACGAGGAGTATCTGCGGATTCTCAAACAGCATCCACAGGTCTGGTTGGGGCCGAACCTGCCGCCACGGGTGGTTACGCCGGAGCAGGCGGCGGCCGAGATCGCCTGGGTGAGCGAGACGCTGCCGCCCAGTCAGATCGCGCGGATGCGCGGCGAGCTTGCGAGCCGGCCCGCTGCCGTCGTGCAGAGTGAGTTGTTCGGGAACCAGTGTCGCAACCTGAAGAGGGTTCGCGATGCGGGCATGGTGATTGGACTTGGGACTGACGGCAACATCGATATCGGTTGGGGTGCTCATCTCGAGCTGGCCGACATGGTGTTCTGCGGGTTGACCCCGGCTGAAGCGATTGTCGCGGCGACGCGTACGTCGGCCGAAATTCTCAAGCTCGACGAGCTCGGGACGGTCGCGGTCGGTAAGATCGCCGACTTCAACGTCCTCGACGCCAACCCGCTGGATGACATCACCAATTCGAGAAAGATCAATACGGTTTACCAGAGAGGCACGGCCGTCGATCGAGTCGCGTTGAGAAAGACATTGAGCGCCGAGGCCGCGAACTAGCCTACGCCCACATTACCTGAGCAAAGGATTGTCGATGCGCGTGATCTTGATGCTGGCCGGTTTGCTCCTCTCGGCAACTCCGGGCTGGGCTCAGCTGTCTCCTGCCGCCGCCAAGCCGGAACCGGTCAAGCGTCTCGCCGAGCTGATCGCAAAATCTGCCGGGCCGTACAAGCAGATTGCGGATGGGGTGTGGGAGACGACGTACAAAGGAAAAAATCTGAACGTCGTGCGCGTACGCATTGCAGCCGCAGAGGACGGTGTCTTCTTTATCGTGCCGCTGTTTCCGCGCGACAAGCTGGCGCTGAGCCAGGCACTGCTTCTGCGGATTGCCGAGTTCAACGCGGAATACGACTACGTCAAGCTCGCGCTGGACAAGGCGTCCCTCAATCTCCGGCTCGACACGCACGCCGGCCTGCTCGACCTCGCCGCGTTCAACTCCCTCGAGGGGCAGACGGCCTTAGCCGCGGATGAGGCGTACGCCATGATCAGGAATCTTCTTCCAGTACCAGCGCCTTGACGTATGCTACCCGCGGCTAGCCGTTTTGACTTCAGAGGAGGCGTCATGTCCAGAAATGTTGCTGAGGGCGGTCTCAACAGGCGGGACTTCGTGTCCCGTGCGATGGCATTGGGAGGTCTGGCAGCAGCCGCGAGCGTCATCGGCCCTTCCAATGTGTGGGGCGCGGTTTCCCATCGCCCCCTCGACCCCGTCAACCCGGACATCCTTTTCGGGTCCACCAGTTCCCTCTGGAGCGGGGCTCGCGACATCGAGTGGGCGATCAAGAGGATGGCCGCGCTGGGACTGCAGGGCATCGAGCCGTACGCCGCCCAGATTGAGAAGTATCGGAGCAATCCGCTGGTGCTCAAGAAGCTTTTCGATGATGCCGGCATCACGATGATCGACGTGTCGAACGGCGCCAAGGGACAGTCGACAAACTTCATCGATCCGGATCAGATCCCGAAAACGATCGCGGATCACGTGGCGTTCGCGCGGGACTTTCTCCAGCCGTTCGGCTGCACGCTCTGGAAGTGCAATATGGGCGCTCGGCCGGCAGGCGGTCCGAGCGACGATCAGCTCAAGCGGCTCGCCAGCACGCTCAACGAGATTGGCCGGCAAACGATTGCCATGGGCATACGGGTCGCGCCGCATCCTCATATCTGGGGACCCATGGAGCGCGAGCACGAGGTGCGCCGGGTCATGGAGCTCACCGATCCCAAATTAGTCTGGCTTACCCCGGACACCGGGCACCTGACGCTGGGCGGCATGGATGCGGTCAAGATCATGAGCGATTACTTCCCGCGCATCGCGGAAGTGCACCTCAAGGACACCTACGCCAAGTATCGCGGCAACACCTCGACGCCGTTGCAGGCGGACCACAAAGTGGCCAGCGTCTATCACAATCTCGGCGGCGGCGGCGGCGTCGACTTTCAGGGTGTCTTCAAGCTGCTTCGAGACCGGCGCTTCAAGGGCTGGGCGATTTTCGACATGGATGGACCGAGAGCCGGCGACGACGGGTTCGACGCGATCGGTGGAAACCTGGAGCTCGCCATCGACGATTACATCTCGCACAACATCAATTACATGAGGGTCATGCTCGGCATCAAGCTGCCGCCCCTCGGTTGAAATCACACACTGTACGGAGGTTGAAATGACGCGACGCCATCTCGCTGGAGTTGCCGCTGGGGCACTCGGCGTGATTCTGACCGGGGCGGTGGCATTCTCCCAATCGCAGCCGCCGACGGAGGGGCCCGCCGTGGCGGGATCGCCCGCCTGGTTTCTGCAGGGATCGTTCCCCGACCCAGGCGGGCGAACGGTCGTCGAGCCGGGCGGACAGGTCACGGTACCCGCTCGTGCGACCGGAGCGGGCGGCCGTGGCGGAGCTGGTGGACGCGGCGCGGGTCCCGCGGCTGCCGGCGCGACGCCGGGATGCAGCCGTTCACCCCTGTGCGGCAACCGGCTTGGCCGGTCGCGACAGTCGTTGCAGCGGGTGCAGTGGAAGCAGACGCTGGGCTACACCTTCGCGTACCCATACGTGCTGCCTCCCGGCTTCGGCGGCGTCCCGGCGGTTGCCCTCGATTCGAAGGGGAACCTCTGGGTGTTTCAGCGCGCAGATCGCGGAAAACCGCAGCTGTTCAAGTTCGATCCGCACGGCAAGCTGATCCTTCAGGTGGGCGAGGACGTGGTGGGCTACCAGGAGAAGGCGCACGGCATGGCCGTCGATGCAGAGGACAATGTCTGGATCACCGCCGCGACGACCGCTACCGTAACGAAACTCAGTCCCGAGGGCAAGCTGCTCCTGACCATCGGCGAGAAGGGACGCAGAGGAGATTGGGATGAAGCCAAAGGACAACGGCTGCTGTGGGAGCCGGTGATGGTCGCCTTCGCCCAGAACGGCGATGTCTATAGCGGCGAGGGTCATGGGAACGAGAGCCCCAACGACACCGATTCGGATGACCCGGCTAACAACCTCGGCGCCTCGCGGATCATCCACCTCGACAAGAACGGCAAGTTCATCAATC
>JANNJO010000416.1:0-8811 GCA_031395755.1 Acidobacteriota bacterium | reverse complement strand
TCCTTGTAGGCGACCTGCGGCTTCCCGACCGTCGCCTCGACGCTGAACTCGCGCTTCAGGCGGTCGACGATGATTTCGAGGTGCAGCTCGCCCATGCCGGCGATGATGACCTGACCGGTCTGGGGGTCGGTCTGCACGTTGAAGGTCGGATCCTCGGCCATCAACTTCTGCAGCCCCACGCCGAGTTTTTCCTGATCGGCCTTCGTCTTGGGCTCGATGGCGAGCGAGATCACCGGCTTCGGGAAGTCCATCGACTCGAGGACGATCGGATGCTTCTCGTCGCACAGCGTGTCGCCGGTCGACACGCTCTTGAGGCCGACGGCCGCCGCGATGTCGCCCGCGTACACTTCCTTGATTTCCTCGCGTTTGTTCGCGTGCATCTTCAGCAGCCGGCCGATGCGCTCCGTGCGCTGCTTGGTCGAGTTGTAGACCGACGCGCCCGCAGTGAGCACGCCGGAATACACGCGGAAGAACGCCAGCTGGCCGACGAACGGGTCGGTCATGATCTTGAACCCGAGCGCGGCGAAGGGCGCGCTGTCTTTTGCCGGGCGCTCGATGAGCACCGCGTCGGGATTGTCCGGATCGGGTCTCTTGTCCGGATCGATGCCGATGATGGCCGGCACGTCGAGCGGCGAGGGCAGGAAGTCGACGACGGCATCAAGCAGCGGCTGCACGCCCTTGTTCTTGAACGCCGCTCCGCAGATGACGGGTACGAAGGCGGCCTGCCCCTTCTCGCGCACCGAGCTGTTGACGCGCTTTCTGATCGCCGCCTTGATTTCCGCTTCGGTCGGCTCCTGGCCGTGAAGGTACTTCTCGAGAATCTTGTCGTCGGCCTCGCTGCACTTCTCGATGAGCTGCTCCCGGTAGTGCTTCGCGTCTTCCATCAGGTCGGCAGGGATCTCGCCGACGATGTAGTCGGCGCCCATGGTTTCGTCTTTATAGGTAATCGACTTCATCTGAATGAGGTCGACGACGCCGACGAACCTGTCTTCCGAGCCGATCGGGATCTGGATAGCGACGGGGTTCGCTTCGAGCTTGGAAATAATCTGGTCGAAGGTCCGCTTGAAGTCCGCGCCGATGCGGTCCATCTTGTTCACGAAGCAGATGCGCGGCACGCGGTACTTGTCGGCCTGGCGCCACACGGTCTCGGACTGCGGCTCGACGCCGGCGACCGAGTCGAACACCGCGACCGCGCCATCGAGCACGCGCAGCGAGCGCTCGACCTCGGCGGTGAAGTCGACGTGGCCCGGCGTATCGATGATGTTGATGCGGTGATCACGCCAGAAGCAGGTGGTCGCGGCCGACGTGATGGTGATGCCGCGCTCCTGTTCCTGCTCCATCCAGTCCATGACCGCGGTGCCTTCGTGGACTTCGCCAATCTTGTACGTAATCCCGGTGTAGAACAGGATCCGTTCCGTCGTGGTGGTCTTCCCGGCATCGATGTGGGCCATGATGCCGATGTTCCGCGTTTTTTCGAGTGAGTGGGACCTGGGCATTGCTCTAAGTCGTCAGTCTGCAGTCGTCAGTGTTCAGTCGTAGGACCCGGCGTTCTACCACCTGTAGTGCGCGAATGCCTTGTTCGCTTCCGCCATCCGGTGCGTGTCTTCGCGCTTCTTCACGGCCCCGCCGCGAAGATTCGCCGCGTCCAGCAGCTCGTTGGCGAGCTTCTCCTGCATCGTCTTGCCGTCGCCGCGCGCGCGCGCGAAGCCGACCAGCCAGCGGATGCTGAGCGAGAGGCGACGGTTCGGGTTTACTTCGACCGGCACCTGATAGTTCGAGCCACCGACGCGCCGCGACTTCACCTCGAGGCTGGGCTTCACGTTGTCCAGGGCCTTCTTGAACACCTTGACCGGGTCGTCGCCGGTCTTCTCTTTGATGATGTCGAAGCTGCGGTAGAGGATGCCCTCGGCCGTGTTCCGCTTGCCGTCTCGCATGACGGTGTTGATGAAGCGGGTGACCAGCGGGCTCTGATAGATCGGGTCGGCCGCCACTTCCCGTTTTGCGATGATTCGTCTGCGAGGCATGTCTAATCCCTAATCCCTAGGCCTTGGGCCGCTTCGCTCCGTATTTCGAGCGTCCCTGTTTTCGTCCCTGGACGCCGACGGCGTCGAGCGTGCCGCGCACCACGTGGTAGCGCACGCCGGGCAGGTCCTTGACGCGGCCGCCCCGGATGAGCACGAGCGAGTGCTCCTGCAGGTTGTGGCCGACGCCCGGAATGTAGGTCGTCACCTCGATGCCGTTGGTCAGCCGCACGCGGGCGACCTTGCGAAGCGCGGAGTTCGGCTTCTTCGGCGTCTGGGTGAAGACGCGCACGCACACGCCGCGCTTCTGCGGGCTGTTCTGCAGCGCCGGGCTCTTCGTCTTGCTGACGATCTTCGTCCGACCGTGTCGGACAAGCTGACTGATAGTCGGCACGGGAAAAAAACTCCATGCGGCCGCTCTGCAGCGGCCTAAAAGTCGCGTCGGGCCTAGAAGCACCATCGCTTGGCGCCCGATGCAATACCCTATGTTAAGAAGTCGCGTCGCCGGGCGGTCCTTCCGCCGGCTCGCTAAGGAAAGGGGCTCCTGATGCCTCTTCCGTGCGGTTCGAAGCCAGATAGGGTTTCCTGACTCCGATACAACCTGGCGAATATAACATTAACTCTTGAGGAGACGCAACCGATGGCAGACTCGATCACCACGTCCTCAGGGCTGACATACGAAGACATCGAGGCCGGCGGCGGCGCCACCGCCCAGGCCGGACAAAAGGCGAAGGTCCACTACACGGGATGGCTGAAAGGCGGCCAGAAATTCGACTCCTCCCTCGACCGGAACGACCCCTTCGAGTTCACGCTCGGCGCGGGGATGGTTATTAAAGGATGGGACGAGGGGGTGGCCGGCATGAAGGTGGGGGGCAAGCGGAAGCTCTTTATCCCGCCCGACCTCGGATACGGCGCCCGAGGCGCCGGGGGCGTCATACCGCCGAACTCGGAGCTGATCTTCGAGGTCGAGTTGCTGGGCGTGCGGTAGCCTTAGTCCTGCCAATCAGCGATGAAGACGTTCGTTTCACCTTCCGACTTCGCATTCCTGTTCGATCCGAACACCAGCTTCCGCCCGTCGGGCGAGAACATCGGGAAGCCGTCGAAGGTGGTGTTGAATGTGAGCTGCTCGAGGCCGGTGCCGTCGAGGTTCACCAGGAACATATCGAAGTCGCGTCCTTTCGGGTCCTTGATGTTCGACGCGAAGATGATCCGTCTGCCGTCGGGATGCCACGCCGGAGCGAAGTTCGCCCCGCCGAGTTTCGTGACCTGCCGCAAATTGCTGCCGTCGCGGTTCATCACGAAGATCTCGAGCGTCGTCGGCCGCCACAGTTCGTCCTTCAAGAGACCCTGATAATCCGCGAGCTCCTTCTGGTCGGCAATCGCGCGGCCCCTGAACACGATCTGCGTGCCGTCGGGAGAAAACCACGGCCCTCCGTCGGGACCTGGGCGACTCGTGAGACGGCGAACGTCTGAGCCATCGCTGTTCATCGAATAAATCTCCATGTCGCCGTCACGGACGCTCGTGAACACAATTCGGCCGTCAGGTCCAATGGTCGCTTCCGCGTCGTAGCCGGGCGTGCTCGTGAGCCGCCGGGGACTGGACCCGTCCGGCGCTGAGCGAAAGATGTCGTACGACGCGTAGACCGGCCACACATACCCTCGGGCAAAACTGGGGCGCGGCGGGCAGCCGCTCGATCCGAGATGGGTCGATGCATACACGATCGCCTTGCCGTCGGGAAAGAAGTAGCCGCAGGTGGTCCGCCCCCCTTTGCTCAGCTGGCGCTTGCCCGAGCCGTCGACGTTCATCGCAAAAATCTGATCGCATGTCCCGGGCGTCCCGGGATTGGTCTGATAGATCAACTGTTTTCCGTCAGGAGAGAAATACGCCTCGGCATTCTCGCCGCCTGACGTGAGCTGTTCGATGTTCGCAAGATGGCGTTCGACGCCGGCCGCGGGCGGCACCTGTCCAATCCCGGCGAATCCGCCGGCAAGGATCATGAGGGCAAGAGCGATGGAGCGGTTGTTCATGTTCGCCATTATTATCACGGGAAGGCTATGAGCGCAGACCCTCTTTTTCCGGTTTCCGAAATCGCGCGAGCGGTGAGCGCGCGCGGCGGACGTGCGCTCGTCGTCGGAGGATGGGTGCGCGACCGCCTGCTCGACCCCGGTGCCCGCCTTCGCCCTTCGGGCGTCGGCGAGGCAGGCCGGGACATCGACATGGAGGTCTTCGGCATTCCTGCGGCCGATCTGCCCGCGCTCCTCGCGCCGTTCGGCAACGTCGAGCCGATCGGTCAACACTTTCCGGTCTACAAGATCGGTACGATCGACATCGGCCTCCCGCGCCGTGAATCAAAGGCCGGCCGCGGACACAAGGGGTTTGTCGTCGAAGGCGATCCGTCGATGTCGGTCGAAGAGGCGGCCAGGCGCCGCGACTTCACCATCAACGCCATCTCGTGGGATCCGCTCGCTGACGAATACCTCGATCCGTTCCGCGGCCGCGATGATCTCCGGCGCAGGCTCCTGAAAGTGGTCGACGCGGAGACATTCGGCGACGACAGCCTCCGTGTGCTGCGTGCCGTGCAGTTCGCGGCGCGCTTCGAGCTCACCCTGGACGCCGGGACCGCGGCGCTGTGCCGCGACATCGGGCTCGACGATCTTCCGCCCGAGCGCATCTGGGGAGAAGTCGAGAAGCTGCTGCTGCGCGCGCGCCGTCCCTCGATCGGCTTCGCGCTCGCACTCGAGCTCGGCGTCATCGATCGGCTGTTCCCCGAGATGAAGGCGCTGGTCGGATGCGAGCAGGAACCTGAGTGGCATCCGGAAGGCGACGTGTGGGTGCACACGCTCATGGTGATCGATCAGGCGCGGCAGCGGATCGACGACCTCGACCGCGCGGACCGACTGACCGTCATGCTCGGCGCGGTCACCCACGATTTCGGAAAGCCGGCGACGACGGCCTGGATCGACGGCCGCATTCGATCGCTCAATCACGAAGAGGAAGGTGTGGCGCCCAGCGCCGCATTTCTCGATCGCCTGAACATCCATTCCATCGATGGCCGGGACGTCCGGGGACAGGTACTCGGCCTCGTCGCGCACCACTTGAAGCCGGGCATGCTCTACAAAGTCCGCCACGAGCTCACCGACGGCGCGTTTCGACGTCTTGCGCAAAAGGCCAATCTCGAGCTGCTGGCGCGCGTGGCGAAGTCAGACTGCCTCGGGAGGACCGGGAGCTTCGACTGTTCGGCGATGGACTGGTTCCTCGACAAGGCGCGGGCGCTCGGCGTCGATCGCAGCCCGCCGAAGCCGCTGCTCCTCGGACGGCACCTGCTCGACCTCGGCATGACGCCAGGCCCCGGGATGGGCGCGCTGCTGAAACAGATCTACGAGAAGCAGCTGGATGGGGAGCTCACATCAACTGAAGAGGCAGTCGCCCTGGCTTCGCAGCTCCTGCAGTCCCAACATGGAGGCACAGGGACACAGAGTTCCTAGAATTCTTTGTTTTTTTCTGTGCCCTTGTGTCTCTGTGTTGAGACACGCAACTCAGGCGGCGCGTTCCTGCGCGCGGCGGAACTCTTCGAGCAGCCGCGGCACATTGGTGCTGACCGAGTGCAGCGTGGGAGACCATCCGAGCGCGCGGGCGCGCGGGCCGCGCACGCGCTGATCGAGCGCCAGCGCATCCGCGTAGGCACCCAGCTTCTTGCGCCCTTCTTCCAGGGGAACGTGCCGCACGTCGGGCGGCATGGAAAAATGGCGCTTGATGCCGTCGACGACGGTGTTGACCGTTTCGTCGGCTTCGTCGTTCGCGTGATAGATCCCTGACGCCTCCGGCAGCCCCGCTGCGCGAACGTAGAGGTCGGCGAGATCGCGGTCGTACACGAGCGGCCAGTGATTCTCGCCGGTTCCGATGACGCGAATCAGCCCGTTCAGGGCGTTCTTCAGCATGTCCGAAACAATTCCGCGATTTCCGCCGTACACAATCCCGGGGCGGATGACGGCGGTCCGGAGGTTTGGCGCCGCCGCCTGCAGCACGAGCTGCTCGTGCGACGGGCGCCAGCCGAGCAGCTGGCCGGGATTGGCCTGAGCCGTCTCATCCATGGGCTGCGCATTCGATCCTAGAACCCAGATACCCGAGGTGTAAACGAACGAGCACGGGGAGGTCCTGGCACGCGCCGCAGCCGCCGCCATGAGCGTCTCGATCGTCCTGCGGTCGACCTCTTCGCGCTTGGCGGTCGAGTCGGCGGCGGTGTGGATATAGCAGTCGAAGCCGTCGGCTGCGGTGCGATAGGACTTCAACGTCTTCAGATCGCCGAGCACGGGAGTGACGCCGCGCGCCGCCAGGGTATCGGCTGCTTGCGGCGTGCGGATGAGCGCGGTGACCTGGTGGTTTGCGCGCAGCACGGCATCCAGTACTGCGGAGCCGATGTATCCTGTCGCGCCTGTCAAAAATATGCGCATGATGCTTCGGGATACCTTACTCGATTTCTTCAACGATGTCGCGACGGGCCGCGGCGAATTTCTCGTCTACGATGACGGATTCCGCGCCCGTTCGTACACGTATGCAGAAATTGCGAATGGGGCGCGCGGTTTTGCCGCCCGACTGCAAAGTGCAGGCCTGCAGAAAGGCGACAAAGTTGTCCTCTGGAGCGAGAACAGGCCCGAGTGGATCATCGCGTTGTGGGGATGTCTGCTGAACGGATCGATCGCCGTGCCCATCGACTACCGCGCGTCCCAGGACTTCCTCACTCACGTGGCGCGGATCGTTGATGCGAAACTGATTGTGCTCGGTGACGATGTCTCGCCAGTCGCGATTGGGGATGGCGGATTGGGGACTCGCGTTGAGCGCGCGTGGAAATTGAGCGAGATTGAGTGGCGCGAACTGGATGCATCGGCGTTCAAGCCGGTCGACGTGACGCGCGACGATACGGTCGAAATCATCTTCACATCGGGTGCAACCGCCGAGCCCAAGGGCGTCATCCTGACGCACCGCAACGTCCTGGCCAACATCGTCCCGGTCGAACGCGAGGTGCTGAAATACAAGAAATACGGGCGCCCGTTCTTCCCTATCCGGTTCCTGAACCTCTTACCGCTCAGCCACATGTTCGGGCAGGCGATGGCGACGTTCATCCCGCCGATGCTCGGAGGGACGGTCGTGTTCATGCGGGGATTCAACCCTCATGAAATCGTCCGGCAGGTGAAAAAACGCCGCGTGTCGGTGCTGGTGTCGGTGCCGAAAATTCTCGACGTGCTGGCCGATCACGTGGCGCGACTCTATCCGGAGGTGCGTGAGACTCCCGCCGTAAAGGATGGTGTCGCGAAACGCTGGTGGCGCCATCGCGCCGTCCACCGCCTCTTCGGCCTGAAATTCTGGTCGTTCGTCGTCGGCGCGGCGCCGCTCGAGTCATCGCTCGAATCGTTCTGGGGACGGATGGGCTTTCTCGTCATTCAGGGTTACGGGCTCACGGAGACAGCCCCGATCGTCACCTTGAACCATCCGTTCTCAACCAGCAAGGGATCGGTCGGGAAGGCCATCGCGGGGGTCGAGATCAAGATCGCGCCAGACAACGAGATCCTGGTGCGAGGTGACAACGTGACGGTGGGCTATTACGGCGCGCCCGGAGCGACGCGCGCCGCATTTGAAGACGGGTGGTTTCACACCGGCGACGTCGGGGAGCTCGACTCGCAGGGCCGCCTCTTCATCCGCGGCCGCAAGAAAGAAATGATCGTGACGCCGGAAGGGCTCAACGTCTTTCCCGAGGACGTGGAGCGTGTGGTCAACGCGGTGCCTGGCGTGAGGGATTCGGCCGCGGTCGGCGTCACGCAGAACGGCGAAGAGCGCGTCCAGGTGGCGTTGATTGTCGAGCCGGGAACGAGCGCCGCCGACGTGGTGAAGGCCGCGAACGGGCAGCTGGCCGACCACCAGCGCATTCGCGCCGCGCACGTCTGGCCCGGCGCCGAGCTGCCGCGCACCGAAGGTACGAAAAAATTGAAACGTCACGAGATCCGCACGTGGCTGCAAACCGGTGCTGCGCCGGTCGCGGCCGCACCGCGAGGCGGCAGCCTCGAGTCGGTGGTCGCGCGCTTCGCCGGGGGGCGGGCGCTCGAGCCGGGCATGACGCTTGAGGAGCTCGGCCTCAGCTCTCTGGAGCGAATCGAGATGATGGTGGCGCTCGAAGAATCGCTGAACACCACCATCGACGAGGCGGCGTTCTCGAACGCGACGACTGTCGCCGACCTCGAGCGCCTTGCGACAGCCCCGGCAGCGGCCGGGGAATCCTCGCGTGAGCCCGTGGAGTTTCCGTCGTGGAACAGGGCACTGCCTGTCCGCGCGATGCGCGCCATCAGCCAGGCGGTGGTCCTGCTCCCGCTGACACGTGTATTTGCGTGGATCACAGTCGAGGGATTGCAGAATCTGCAACACATTGAAGGCCCGGTGATCTTCGCGGCGAATCACCAGAGCCACATGGACGGACCGGTCATCCTCGCGGCGCTCCCCGGCCGGTGGCGGCGCCGCCTGGCCACGGCCATGGCCAAAGAGTTCTTCAAGGCCCATTTCTTCCCCGAGCAGTTCACCCGTATGCAGTGGTTCACCAACAGCCTGAACTACTGGTTGTCGGCGGCGCTCTTCAACACGTTCCCGCTCCCCCAGCGCGAAGCGGGCGCGCGACAGACACTCCGGTATGCAGGGGAACTGATCAGCGACGGCTTCTCCGTACTGATTTTTCCTGAGGGAAAGCGTACCGATCACGGTGAGATTGCCCCGTTCCGTCCAGGCGTCGCCATGATGGCGGCGTGC
>JANNJO010000382.1:0-5477 GCA_031395755.1 Acidobacteriota bacterium | reverse complement strand
GTCGAGTGGTCGAATTACACGATGCAGGCCGACGTGAGCGCCCCCACCCGACGCCGGATGATGGCCGATGTCGGCGTCACCGTGCAGCGCTACAGCCTGGTGCTCTACGGTACAACGCAGAAGCTCAAGCTCGAACCATGGGAACCAGAAACGCAGCGCTCGACCGTCGTGCCGTTCGTCTGGAAGCCCGACGCGTGGTACACGCTGAAACTGCGCGTCGAAAATCTCCCGAACGGCGCGGTTCGCGCCCGGGGTAAAGCCTGGCCGAAAGGGGACCCGGAACCTGCGGCGTGGCAGATCGACAAGACCGATCCCATTGGCAATCGGCAGGGGGCGCCCGGCTTCTTTATCGACGCCGAGTTCGGGGCGTACATCGACAACTTAAAACTGACGCCCAATGAGTGACCGTAGGGATTAGGGATTGGGGATTAGACATGAAAAGAGCGCGTGTGTGGATACTCGCCGTTGGTTTGATGGCCATCGCAGCAGCTGTCTCCCGTCTGCTCGCCTCGGATCCCGGCACCGGTGATTGGCCCATGTGGGGTGGCTCGGCCGATCGCAACATGGTGTCGAACATGAAGGGTCTGGCGACCGACTGGGACGTGAAGACGAAAAAGAACATCAAGTGGGTCGCCGATCTCGGCTCACAGAGCTACGGCAACGCCGTGGTGGCCGGTGGCATGGTCTTCGTCGGCACCAACAACGAAGGCCTGCGCGATCCCAAACAGCCCGGCGATCGCGGCGTGCTGATGGCGTTCCGCGAGACGACGGGCGAGTTCCTCTGGCAGCACACGCACGCGAAGCTCGAGGCCGGCCGCGCGAACGACTGGCCCTATCAGGGCGTCGCGTCTTCGCCGCTCGTCGAAGGCAACAAGCTGTACTACGTGAGCAATCGCGGCGTGCTCCTCTGTGTCGACATCGAGGGCTTCCGCGACAAGGAGAACGACGGGCCCGTCACCGACGAAAAGCTCGTCGGCATGAACGACGCCGACGTCATCTGGGCGTTCGACATGATGGAAGAAGTCGGGGCGTACCCGCACAACCTCGCCAATTCCTCGCCGGTCGTGTGGGGCGATCTGGTCTTCGTCAGCACGTCGAATGGACAGGACGAAAGCCACGTCAACATCCCGTCTCCGCGGGCACCCTCGATCATTGCCGTGAACAAGACGACGGGCAGGCTTGCGTGGGAAGACAACTCGGTCGAGGATCGCATTCTGCACGGCCAGTGGTCACCTCCGTCGGTGGGCACGATCGGCGGCGTCGTGCAGCTCGTCTCCGCGCAGGGCGACGGCTGGGCGCGCGGTTACGAGGCGCAGACCGGAAAGAAGCTGTGGGAGTTCGACACCAACCCGAAGGATGCGGTCTGGCCGAAGACGCGCAACGAGCTCATCTCCACACCCGTCATCGTCGGCGATCGCGTGTACCTCGCCAATGGCCAGGATCCTGAGCACGGCGAAGGCGTCGGTCACTTTTACGCCATCGACGCGACCAAGCGCGGCGACATCACGCAGACCGGGCGATTGTGGCACTTCACGAAGGTCCGCCGGTCGATCTCCACGGCTGCGGTCGCCGACGGCCTGGTCTATATCTCCGACTTCAGCGGCTTCCTCTATTGCCTGGACGCGAACACCGGCAAGGATCTCTGGGTGCACGACCTGTTCGCCGCGGTGTGGGGATCGCCGTTCGTAGCCGACGGAAAAGTCTACATCGGCGACGAAGACGGCGACGTCACCGTGCTCGCTCATGGCCGCGAAAAGAAAGTGCTGGCCGAAATGAACATGGGCAGCTCGGTCTACGCGACGGTCACGCCCGCGCACGGGGCCATTTTTCTGAACAACAGAAATCAATTATTCGCCATCGCAAACAAATAGAGGTAGATCCGAATGAAATGGCTTGTCTTCGTTGCGGGTGCCGTGCTGTCCTGGGGCGCCTACGGCGTCCTGCTCCACCGCGGGCAGGTGATGCTGGGTAATCCGCTGAAGGCACTGCTCTGCGTGGGGGTGGCGTATTTCCTGATCGGCGTGCTTATCCCTGTTGCGACGCTGGCAGCGCAGGGACATCTCTCTAGCTTCAACTCGACAGGGCTGATGGTCGCGACGATTGCCGGCGCGCTCGGCGCCGCCGGCGCTGCCTGCATCATCTGGGCATTCCGCACGGGCGGCCTGCCCGTCTACGTGATGCCGCTCGTCTTCGGCGGGGCTCCCATCGTCAATGTGCTGCTGTCGATGGTGCTCCATCCGCCGAAGGTCGCGCCGAACCCGATGCTCTTTGTGGGGTTCGTTCTGGCATCAGTCGGCGCGGGAATGGTGCTCTACTTCAGGCCGGCCGCGTAACGACGAATGCACGAAGAGCACGAAGAAAGACCGCGACGGCGCTTACGGAATAACCAGTATGGATTCGATGGAGGTGTTGTATGACGCGTAATGCCCTCGTGTTCGTAGGTCTTTTGGCGGTATCAACCAGCGTGTTCGCGCAATCGCCCGACATCGACACGCCGCTGCTCGCCGCGCCGGCCAATCAGCGCGCCGGGACCACGGTCATCAAGTGGAAGGCCGACTTCACATACGACACGCTCAGGAAGGGTACCAACCGCCTGGTCTGCTACGACCGCTCCGGTCAGCCTGGACAGCAGCCGTTCTCGCTCGAGTGCACCAGCATCGCCAACCTCGACCGGGTTGCGCAGAACATCAAGTTCGAAGCGATGGGCGACAAGAAGCAGGCGATGCTCGATGCAGCGGAGAAGGACGGCACCCGTGTGAAGCCCGAGTTCGGCTCGGTGTTTTACAACCTGGGCGGGGCTGACAAAGACAATACTCGATCGCACACGACCGTCGCGGTGCCCTTCGGTACGGCGCAGTCGCTGGGACTGCCCGATAACAACAAGATGGGTGGCGCGTGGATCATGGGTGCGGGCACGTCGACCGCGCACATCATGATTCCCGGACACTAGAGCTCCGCGTCAGACCACGCAGAGCACGAAACACGTGCCCGTCCGGGTGCCGCACGTGCATCTCGCGAACATGCTGCGGCATGTTGGTCGGCGGCAAGGTGACATCGAGACCCTGCTCGAGACAGCGCTGAAAGGCGGCATCGACAAAGCTCTGCCGAATATCCGAGACGTTCAGGATCGGCGTTATCGCTTTGACGAGCATGTCTTTTATCCTTCCCGCACAGCGTACGAAGAGCACGAAGAGCGAGCCACGAAGACACGAAGGCACAAAAACGCGACGACGGACAGAAAGCTCCTCAAATTGCGGCGTTCGCTTGCTTTGGTCTGGCCGATGCGGCCTCAGCCGTGTTCGTCGTCGAGCTCGACGGACAACTTGTCGACTACGTGGCCGGGTATCGTCACGCCACGTTCCATTCGACGGGCCTCACAGCGTGGGTGGACGAGATCCTGGTCTCAACGGATCTCCGCGCAACCGGCCTGGGAATCGCACCAGCGGCCGTCTGGTGCAACGCGTGTTGGGCTGCAACGTCTCTATGCGCCCAACTGGCTGGCCAAGTCGTTGAAGTCCTTCGCCGAAATGTCGACCGGTGAGTCCGCTTTCAGGTCAGGCTTCCCATTCGGCCCAAACTCAAGCAACCTTGTCACGAACGCTGTCCTCAGCCCCACATCCTTAGCTGCGCGCAGATCGCCCGAATGGGCCGCCACCATCATGACTTCGGCTCGCTTGAGGTCGAGAATGTCTGCGGCGGACTGGTAGACCTCGGGGTCGGGCTTGTAGTGGCGAACGAGCTCGGCCCCCAGAATGCAGTCCCACGGTAATCCCGAATGTTTCGCCATGGCCGTCATCAGCGAGATGTTGCCATTCGAGAGGGGCGCGATCGTAAACCTCTTCTTCAACCGTGTCAGTCCAGCAACTGCGTCCGGCCATGGTCGCAACCGATGCCAGGCACGATTGAGCGCGTCGGTTTCGGCCTCCGAAAGCCCCGTGATGCCGAAGTCGATGAGGATCTTGTCCAGGGTCATCCGATGCAGGCGATCGAGCTTGGTCCAGGGCAGCTCACCCGTTCTCACGCGGTCCATGCTCGGGCGGTACCCGGCACGCCAGGCGTCGGCGAACTTCGCTCCATCCACCGTCAGCCCCTTCCGCCTCGCCAGCTCCTCTACCTCCTGCATGACGGATGTGCGCCAGTCGACGACGGTGCCGAAGGTATCGAAGACGAGCGCCTTGACCGATGCCACGTGAGGATTCGACCGCCCGCTGATTTGAGCGATGCCAGACGCGACCGCGCGGCCGGCCCCGAACTCCGCGCCGATCATCGCCACAGCGCCGGCCTGCAGGAAGTCGCGGCGTGAAGGTGTTACGCAACGACGGAGCATGATTCCCCCTCTCTCGACACTGCCGAACAAATGTGGATAGGTCAGCGCCCAACGATATTGGCGTTCAGCCGTGAAGTCCGAGCGACAGCGAGGAGTTTATCAGCTGCAACGCCGGGTTGGGCGGCGTTCCGGGACTTTGTGTTTCGATCACCCACGTTCCCTTTTCTCGGTCGCCGCACGGAGGAGTATGGTCTGTCCGACCGCCAGTCGACCGATGCGAGTGACCGTGCCGTAGATTCCCGCGTTGTTCTGGTTCGCACGAACGACCGCCTTCAGCACTTCTGGCGCAGGACTTGCTGAGTCGGGATCAAAGTTCACCATCGAGCAGCGAACGTCGCGCATCGTCACGGTGATGGCGGGGGCGTCGTCCCCCTCGCCGAATGAGAGCACACCGCCCACCCACTCGTCCTCCTGGAAGGGCACCGGTCGCAGTAAACGCACGACAACATTCGGGCGAAATCGTCGCACGTCCGGGCTCCGCCCTGCGAGTCGTCCGATCTCGCGCACCGTGTCGAAGGCGATCACGGAGATGCTCGCTTCATCGAAGATGCCATGATTCAACTGCATCATCTGCACGGGAGCCCCGTACCGACGTCCGACCTCCGTGGCCAAGTCCTCCCCGAAGACAGGCATCTCTTCACCATCCGGCGTGCGAACATGCGTAGGCAGGTCTCCCTGAGCACCGTCTTCACGGCGGTGCGGCGCAAACAGGAGCAGGTCGGGAAGCTTGCTGGCTGTGAGCCACGGGAACCCGCTGCGGTCATCAATCCGCCGGAATGCTAGGCGCCTGTCACCATCGAGGCCGTGCCAGCCCAGCTTGGCAACCTCGAGTCGTTCGCCGCCCATGGACTTCACGGGATACCGGAAGATCGCCTCTACATGTCCGATTTCTATCAGCATGCTCGATCCAAGTCCGCCCAACGTCTTGGCGTTCACCTGCAGGGACGCACAGGCACGACCTAAGCCGGCCGTGGGAGCGCCGGGCCGTCAGCGACGAAGCGACTGAGACCGGCCGCACTACCCGTACGCTTCGCGCGCGCACTGTCAGGTGCAACGCCTTGTCCAAACAGATGGCGGCCATGAACCGAGGGCGTCCCGAGGACGCTCTACTTGCGGGTGCCGATGGTAAGCATGTACTTGCTGTGCTTCG
>JANNJO010000363.1:0-24535 GCA_031395755.1 Acidobacteriota bacterium | reverse complement strand
GCTGATAGAAGCCTGGCATCGGCGGGCACATCACGACCCCCATCCGCGACAGCTTCAGCATGTTCTCCAGGTGGATTTCGCTGAGCGGGGCCTCGCGCGGCGCGAGCAGCAGCTTCCGGCGCTCCTTGAGCACGACGTCCGCGGCGCGATGAATGAGCGCCGGAAGCTGTTGCTCGCCCCCCGCGAAGCGCCGCTCAGCGAAATCCATCTGGAAAACATGCTGAAGCTTTCGCGGATGGGAGTGGTCATGTGCCCGCCGATGCCCGGCTTCTATCAGCGGCCCGAGACGGTGGACGACATCGTGAAGCACAGCGTCGTCCGCATGATCGACCAGTTCGGCATCCACGTTGACGGGCCGGGCCGTTGGGGTCAGGAATTCGCGCTCGGCATGCCGGGAAAAATCCCTTCAGACGACTCCGAGAGTTACTAGATGACGCGGAGCGGGGCGGAGGGGCCCCCGCGACTGACAATGCGGGTTGATCTCAACGCGGACATCGGCGAGTCATTCGGCATTTACACGACCGGCAACGACGAGCTTCTGCTGCGCTCCATTACTTCAGGCAGCATCGCGTGCGGATTCCACGCAGGCGACCCTTCAGTGATGCGGACCACGGTGCGGCTTGCCGCGCGCGCCGGAGTCGCCGTGGGCGCTCATCCCGCGTTCGCCGATCTGGCAGGTTTCGGTCGGCGCGAAATCGACGCCGACCCGAGAGAGATCGCCGACATGGTGCTGTACCAGGTCGGTGCGCTCAGCGCGGCCGCGAAAGCGGAAGGCGTCAAGCTTCGCCATGTGAAACCGCACGGCGCGCTCTACAACATGAGCGTGCGCCGCACCGACGTGGCCGAGGCGATCGCCACAGCCGTGGCGTCGTTCGACGATTCACTTGTTCTCATCGGCTTGCCCGGATCCCAACTGCTCGCGGCGGGAGCCCGCCTGGGTCTTCGCGTGGCGGCGGAGGCGTTTGCCGACCGATCGTACGAACCGGACGGCTCACTGACGCCGCGCCATCTGGCCGATGCGGTGTTGACCGAGCCCGATCGCGCCGCGGATCGCGCTGTCAGGATGGTGCGAGATGGAGAAATTGTCGCCCGGGACGGCACGACGTGTTCGGTGAAGGTCGATACGATCTGCGTGCATGGCGATACCCCGGGCTCGGCTGCACTCGCCGCGGCGGTACGCGCGGGCTTGGAGGCGGCTGGGGTGACGGTGGCATCATTGCAGGTTGATTGACTGTCAGAGTCGGAGGCCCGCTTTGTGCTCTGACACCAATACGCGCCGAAGCACTTTTCCGGCCATCGTCTTAGGCAGTGAGTCTCGGAACTCCACGTGCGCAGGCGTTTTGTAAGGCGCGAGCTTCTGGCGGCAGTAGGTGCGCAGCTCTTCAACGGAGGGGTCCGTTCCGGCGCGCTTCACGATCCAGGCTTTCACGACCTCACCCTTGGCCGCATCCGGCACTCCGGCGACACCGACTTCCTGCACGCCAGGATGCGCGGCGAGCACTTCCTCGATCTCGCGCGGCCAGACCTGATAGCCGCTTGTCTTGATGAGATCTTTCTGGCGATCCACGATGAAGAGAAAGGAATCGGGGTCGAGGTATCCAAGGTCGCCGGTGTGAAGCCAGGGCCCCAGGGCGTCATGCGTGCGGAGCACCCGCTCGGTCTCCTCAGGATTGTTGAAATAACCGGCCATCAACTGAGGCGCCCGCAGGATAATCTCGCCGGTCTCGCCCTGGGGCAGGAAACTCCGCCCCGACTCCGCATCGACGATCGCGACTTCGACATCAGGCAGAGGTACACCCACCGAGCCTGTCTTGTTGACACCGTTCAGAGGATTGACGACGCACGCCATCATCGCCTCGGTCAGCGAGTAGCCTTCGACGATGCGCCCGCCGGTCAGCGCTTCGAACTGAGCCTTCGTCGCCGCCATCAGCGGGGCGGCGCCCGAGAAGCAGGTCTTGATCGGGCTGAAGTCCACAGCCTTTGCCTTCACCCTGGGATGGTTCAACAGCGCAATGAACAGCGCGGGCACCGCGGAGAAGAGCGTGGGCCGAACGCTCGTGATGGTTTTCAGCAGGTCGTCGATGTCGCGCGGGTTCGGCACGAGCGCCATCGGAATTCGGCCGGTGATGGCATGGCTCTGAATGCCGACGCACGCGTACACATGAAACAGCGGAAGAGCCACGACGGTGATGTCTTGCGAGGAGGCCATGCCGGGAGGCCGGAGCCATGTCTTCAACTGGAGTCCCGCCGCCACCAGGCAACGATGCAGGCCGACGACAGCCTTTGGCGTGCCGGTCGTGCCGCCGCTCATCAGCATGATCGCCGGGTCGTCTGGACCAGGCGGCGAGGGCAAAGCCGTGTCGCCTGGGCGCTCCAGATAATTCTGCAACCACGCATCGCCCGGCTCGAGGGCAATCCGATGGCCGGCCTTCTTCTCTTTGAACAAGGTAAACAGCAGGCGAAGAAGAGGAGGCAGATACTCCTTTATGCTCGTCGCAATGACCCGCGTCACCGGCGTCTGCGGCTGGATGTCCTTCAGCCGCCGATAAAACGGCGTGAGCGTGACGACGATCGCGACGGCTGCGTTGCGCAGGGGCTCGATCAGCTCGCTCCCCGTGTACAACGGGTTCAACGGAAGCACGGTAGCGCCGGCCTTCCACGCACCCAACTCGGCAATGAGGAACTGTGGACAGTTCGGCAGCAGGAGCGCAACCCGGTCGCCGCGTCGCACGCCCGCGTCCACCAGGCCCGACGCGAACCGATCGCTCAATCGATCGAGGTCCGCGTTCGACATACGAGAGCCCTTGAAGAAGACTGCCGGAGCGTCGGGATGCTGGGCGCCGCTCTCGCGCACGTAGTCGACGAGCGTCCTGGCGGGATACGGAGCGAGACTCTCCGGAACGCCGGTGTCGTAGTGGGCAGTCCAGGAACGTGACATGTCGGGCGACGCGCGCTCAGAGGGCCGGCGCGCGGCCCGCCATCAGCGTCAACAGCAGCGCCTTCTGGCTGTGCAGGCGGTTCTCGGCTTGATCGAACACGACGGATACGGGCGACTCGAAGACGTCGGTGGCCACCTCCTCGTTGCGGTGCGCGGGAAGGCAATGCAGAAACGCCGCCTTGTCTCCGGCCCCGCGCATGAGAGCCGGCGTGACCTGGTAGCCTTCGAACGCGCGCTTCCGTTCAGCGCTCTCGGCCTCCTGTCCCATCGAGGTCCAGACGTCCGTGTACACCGCGTCGACGCCTTTCACCGCCTCGACGGGATCGCGAAACAGTCGAATCTGCGCGCCGTGCCGCGCGGCCTTCATCGCCTGATCGACGACGGTGGCCGGCAGCTCGTAACCCTCGGGCGAGGCGATGTGGAACGTTGTGCCAAGCATGACCGCGCCCTGCGCAAGCGATGTCGCCACGTTATTGCCATCGCCGATGAACGTGACCGTCCGGCCCACCCACCGGCCCCAGGCTTCATGAAGCGTCTGCAAATCCGCGAGCGCCTGACAGGGATGCTCCAGATCGGTAAGCGCGTTGATGACGTGGAGGCGCGGTGCCGCTTTCGCGAACTCGAGCAGCGTCGAGTGCGCAAAGGTCCGCATGACGACGCATTTCACCCAGCGCTCGAGGTTGCGCGCGACGTCCACCGCAGGCTCGCGCTCGCTGAGCGCGGCAACAGGAAACGGTGTAATGATTTCACCGCCGACCTCGCGAACGGCAATCTCGAATGTCGAGATTGTGCGAAGCGATGGTTTCTCGAACAGCAGGGCCACGTGGGCCCCGCCCAGGGCATTCGCGGTTGGCGCGTTCCTGCCCAGCGCGCGTTCGCGCTTCACCTTCGCGGCCAGAGTGAGGCAGGCTTCGAGCTCTGCGGGCTCGAAGTCGAGCACGGAGAGGAAATCCTGTGCGCGCACCGACGCGTGAAGGGTCATCTAGGTCCTGTAGTCCGCGTTGATTTTCACGTACTCCGCGCTGAGATCGCACGTCCAGATCGTGGCCTGCTCGCGCCCGCCGGTGCCGAGATCCACTTCGATGTCGATGTCCTTACCCGCCAGATGAGCGGCGGCCTTCCCGGCGTTGGCGTCGTGCGGCTGGCCGTTCTCGAACAGGACGATGCCGCCGATGTGGACCGCCGCCCGCGACTGGTCGAACGGCACGCCCGAGCGCCCGGCGGCCGCGACAAGGCGGCCCCAGTTCGGATCGCCGCCGTGCACGGCCGTCTTGACGAGCAACGAGTTCGCGATCGTCCGCGCGGCGCGCTCGGCGTGCGCCCATTCCTTCGCGCCCGTCACTCGCACCGTGATGAGCTTGGTCGCGCCCTCGCCGCCGCGAACGATACCGAGCGCAAGCTCTTTCGAAACGGCGCGCAACCCGGCCTCGAGCGCGGGATAGAGAGACTCGTCGATGACGACACCGCTCTCGCCGTTGGCCAGGAGAAAGACGGTGTCATTAGTCGAGCACTCGCCGTCGACGGTGATGGCATTGAACGTGTCGCGGACAACGGCGCGCAGCGCCTTGTTCAACAGCGCCGGCTCGACCTGCGCATCGCAGGTGATGAAGCCGAGCATCGTGGCCATCAGCGGCTCGATCATGCCGGAGCCCTTCGTCATGCCGCCAACGTGAAATGTTCCCTCGGCGGTCTCAACCCTCACCGCCGCTTCCTTCGGAAACGGGTCGGTCGTCATGATGGCCAGCATGGCGCTGTGATGGCCGTCGCGGCTCACCAGTGCAGCGGCGGCCGTGACGCCGCTCGTGACCTTGCTGAGATCAAGATCCACGCCGATGACGCCCGTAGAGGCCACAAGAACTTCTTCAGGCCGGCATCCGAGTTTGCCGGCCACGAACTCCACCGTCGAGCGCGCGACCTGCATGCCGGCGTCCCCCGTGCAGGCATTCGCGCATCCGCTGTTGCAGACGATCGCACGCGCGCGGCCGCCGGATTTCTCCAGATTCTCGCGCGACACCACCACCGGCGCGGCAATCGTCTTGTTCGTGGTGAACACGGCGGCAGCGGACACCGGGCGTTCGGCCGTCATCAGCATCACGTCGAGCGGCCAGGCGTGGCCCTCCGGCTTGATGCCGGCGTAGACGCCGGCCGCCCTGAAGCCTGCCGGCGCGGTGATGCCGCCGTCGATCCGCTGCAAGCGGGTTTCGGTGCGGGTGGCCGCGTCAGACATGCAGCTGCGCAGCGGGCTGGCCCCCGGAGATCGCATCGAGGTCGGTCACCATCGCGAATTGTTCGCACCTCCTGAACAGCGCGCAGGTCCGGCAATCGGCCGAGATTTTTTCCGGCAGCCAGGTGTGCGGAACGATTGAAAAGCCCATGTGCGCGAAATACGCCGGCTGATGCGCGAAGACACACAGGTCGTCGTAGCCGCCGGTTCTGGCCCGCAGCCGCAGCTCGTTCACGACGCGGCGGCCGAGGCCCTCGCCTCGGCGCTTCTCGCTGACGACCAGCGAGCGCACTTCGGCGACCGCCTGGCTGAGCGGCGCAAGCTCGCCGCAGGCCACGATGGACCCGCGTCCGTCGACGCCGACGACAAAGCGATCGATATGCGCGGTCAGCTCGCTCAACTGGCGGGGCAGCAGACGCCCGGCATGCAGATTTCGCTGAATCAGGTCGTGGATGCGCCTGGCATCGCCCCTGACGGCGGTCCGAAGCAGGGGCGCGCGGCGGCGATTGGACGTGTTCATGTCGTGGCTCCTGCGAAGACTTCGCTGAACGCGGCATCGAGCAAACCCAGCGCTCGATCCAGCTCGGCTTCCGTGATCGTCAACGGCGGCAGCAACCGAATCACTTTCCCGGCCGTGCGATTGACGAGCACACCCTGTCGGATGGCGGCCTCGTGCACGGCCACCGCGACGTCCTTCGGGTCATCATTGAGCTCGAGCCCCCACATCAGACCGGCGCCTCGAATGTCGATGATAGCCGGGTGCTTCTTTTTCAGGTCGCGCAGCTTCGATCCCAGGTGCGCGCCGACTCTCCTGACGTGATCCATCAACCCGGCGTTCAGCTCGTCGAGGCAGACGAGCGCCGCTCGGCACGCGAGCAGATTGCCGCCGAACGTGCTGCCATGGTCGCCGAACGACAAAGCAGCAGCGACATCCTCCTTGACCAGCGCGGCGCCCATCGGCACGCCGCCGGCCAGGGCTTTGCCCACCGAGACCAGATCCGGATTCATGCCGAGCGTCTGAAAATAGAACGCCTGCCCCGTACGCCCGAGCCCGCATTGCACTTCGTCGGCGATGAGGAGCGCGCCCGTGTTCCGGCACACGTCATTCACCGCGTTGGCGAACTCCTGTGTCAGCGGCCGCACGCCGCCTTCGCCCTGAATCGGCTCCAGGATGACGGCGGCGGTTTTCTCCGTTACCGCCTCGCGCAGAGCAGCCGGGTTGTTCACCGGCACGAAGCGCACGTTCGGCAGCAGCGGAGCGAACGGCGCGCGGTAGTGTTCGTCGTAGGTCGTGGACAGCGCTCCGAAGGTCCGGCCGTGGAAATCCCCTTCCATGGCGATAATCTCGGTGCGGCCCACCACGCCTTTGGTGAACCAGTAGCGCCGCGCAAACTTCAAACACGCCTCGACCGCCTCGGCGCCGCTGTTGCAGAAGAACGCGCGCGAAAGACCCGAAAGCTTCGCAAGCCGCTCGGCGACCTGGCCCTGCAGCGGATGAAAGAACAGATTCGAGCAGTGAATCATCTCGCGCGACTGCTCGGCGATGGCCTGCGCCAGGCCCTCGTGACCGTGCCCGAGCGCGCCCACGCCGATGCCGGCCAGCAGGTCGAGGTACTCCCGTCCCTCCGCGTCGAATACACGTACCCCTTTCCCGCGCACCAGCACGATCGGGGTGCGGCGGTAGGTCTGAACGATGTGTTTCGATTCAAGCTCCTGCACTGCGTGAGTCGTCATTAGTCGCGGGGGCCCCTCCGCCCCGCTCCGGCCGCTCCGCTTGCGGGGGCCCCAAGCCCCGCGCCGCTTCGCGGCCATCCCAGTGGTTTTCGGCTAGGAGCCGGCTGACCGTTAGAAATTCTCGTGCTTTTTCCGGCGCCAGCCGCGCGTCCATGCCGCGCAAGAAGCGCAAGCCCCGCCAGATCCTTCCCGTCGGCCACAAACACTTCGCGCGCGCCGCTCTCGATGGCGATCCGGCACGCCGTGAGCTTCGCCACCATGCCCGCCGTGGCGCCGCCGCTCCCCACCAGCGCGTCGACATCGCCGAACGTCATTTCCGCAATCGTCGAGCCGTCACGCTCGAGCACGCCGGCGGTCGCGCCGGCAATGATCAGACGCGGCGACTTGAGCCGTCCTGCCAGGTGGGCCGCCAGCGTATCGGCGTTTACGTTGAACAGCAGGCCTTCGCGCGACGCCCCGATGCTCGACACGACCGGCACGTAGCCCTTTCGGCACAAATCGCTGAGCAGCGCCGGTTTCTCCTTACCGACCGGCTCGCCCACGCGGCCGAGATCGACCGTGTCGCCCTTCGTCGTGACATGTGGCGCCGCCCGCCTCACCCGGCCGATGCCGGCGTCAGCCCCCGTCAGCCCTACAGCCGGCACGCCCGCCACCCCCAGCGCCGCCACAAACCGCGTATTCACGAGACCCGCGAGCACGCTCACAACGATGTCGAGCGTGGGCTCGTCGGTGATGCGGAGGCCGTCGACCTGGCGCTTCTCGATACCGGCCCGTGCGAGCGAGGCATCGATTTCACGGCCGCCGCCATGGACAACGACGAGCGGCACGAGCGGTTTTTTCTTCCTCAGCTTCGCAATCGTCAACGCCAGCGCGGCCACCCGTTGAGGGTCCTCGAGGAGCTCCCCGCCGAATTTCAGCACGACCGGCTTCATCGTTCGATCATGTCCGCGCCTCGGTGGGGTCCGGCTTTAGCCGGACCGGCAGCAAAGACAACCGCTCGTCGTAGCCAAGCATCACGTTCAGGTTCTGGATGGCCTGCCCGGCGGCGCCTTTGATCAGGTTGTCGATGACCGACACCATCAGGATGCGTCCGCCGGCGGCATCGACGCGCCACCCGATATCGCAGAAATTCGTGTACGCCGCGTGCTTGATCTCGGGCAGCGTCTCGCCGGTCAGGCGCACGAACGGCGCATTTCCGTACGCCGCGCCCATCACCTCTGCGACATTCGCCGCCGTCGTTCCTGGCCGCACGCGCGCGTAAATCGTTTCGAGAATACCGCGATCGAGCGGCACCAGGTGCGGGACGAAGGTCACGGGTGCGCCCAGCTCCTGCTCGATTTCCGGTTCGTGCCGATGACCAAAGACGCCATACGCCGACACGCTCCCGTGGTTCTCAGAGAAGTGCGTGCGGTCACTTGGCTTCTTCCCGGCGCCGGAGATGCCCGACTTCGCGTCGATGACCACATCACCTGCCAGCAACCCGGCCTCCGAGAGCGGTTCCAGGGCCAACAGAGCCGCCGTGGGGTAGCAGCCCGGGTTGGTCACGAGCCGCGCGCCGCGGATGGCGCCGTAATTCCGCTCTGTGAGGCCATACACGGGCTGGAGCGAGCCGAGTCTGGTCGCGGGATACCACTTCTCCCGCGCGGCTGCGTCACGCAGGCGGAACGCGCCGGACAGGTCGATCACGCGAACCCCGCGTCCCACGAGCGCGGGGGCGACCGTCGCGGCAGCTTCCTCGGGCAGCGCGAGAAACACGACGTCCGCCTCTTCGGCGAGCTTCGAGACCGAAAACGGCTCGATGACGCCGTCCCAGATTTTCGCGAGCGCCGGCAGCAACCGGGGCGGGCCGTCCGGCGAGGACGACATGGCCGCGGTGATGCGTGCGTGCGGATGTCCCGCCATCCACCGCAGAAGCTCCTGGCCGGCAAAGCCGCTGGCGCCCGCTACCGCCACTCTCACGGGGGATCCGCCGTGCGGCTTCACGGCCGCAGTCGAGACCGCTGAAGGCGCCCGATCCGTCATTGAGGAAGTATCCATCGCGAAGCATAAATATACAGCAGGTCGCCTCTAAAGTGTGTATGATAATTCGCAGCTCTGTATGGTTATGAAAGCACGCCGCCAGGCCGTCATCCTCGAAATGGTCGGGAACGAGGAGATTTCCAGCCAGGAACGGCTGCGCACTCGGCTCAAGGGCCGGGGCTACCACGTGACGCAGGCGACGCTGTCGCGGGACATCCGCGACCTGGGCCTGGTGAAGCGCTCGTCTGACGGCGCCTACCAGCAGCAGGGCGCCGAGCCGGCGGTGCCGGGGAGCGCCGGCGTGGCGCTGCAGCGGGCGCTCGCGGAGTACGCGAGCGGCGTCGCCTGTGTTCAGCAGCTCATCGTCGTCCGTACCGGCGCCGGGATGGCGCAGCCGCTGGCGCTTGCCATCGACCGCGCGAAGCTGGAGGAGGTCGTCGGGACCCTCGCCGGAGACGACACGATTCTCGTCATCTCGCGCGATGCCCGCCACGCCAGAGCTCTGGCGAAGCAGATGGAAGAGTGGTCGCAGTTTGCCTAGCAGAGTCGTCCTCGCGTATTCCGGCGGGCTCGACACGTCGGTGGCCATTCCCTGGCTGAAAGAGACATACACAGCGGAGGTGATCGCCGTGACGCTCGACCTGGGACAGGGCCGCGAGCTCAACCAGATTCGCGAGCGCGCGATGGCGACCGGCGCCATCAGATGCCACGTACTGGACGTGCGCGAGGAGTTTGCGCGCGATTACGTGCTGCCGTCCCTGCAGGCTGACGCGATGTACGAGGAGCAATATCCGCTGGCGACGGCTCTTGGGCGGCCGCTCATCGCAAAGAAGCTTGTCGAGATCGCGCACATGGAGAACGCGACGGCCATCGCGCACGGCTGCACCGGGAAGGGCAACGACCAGGTGCGCATCGACGTGTCGGCTCGCGCGATGGATCCCGGGATCGCGCTGATTGCGCCCGGGCGCATGTGGGGGATGACCCGGCCGGAAGAGATCGAATACGCGCGCGTGCGCAACGTGCCAGTCGCGACGACGAAGTCGAGCGCGTACAGCACGGATCAGAACCTGTGGGGCCGCTCCGTCGAGTGCGGCCCACTCGAGGATCCGTGGAACGAGCCCCCGGACGACATCTACACGCTGACGAAATCGCCGGCGCAGGCCCCGGAGATGGGCGCGTATGTCGAGATCGAGTGGGAGAAAGGCGTGCCGGTGTCGGTCAACGGAGTGGCCATGCCGCTGACCGAGCTCATCGGCAGCCTCGAGACGATTGCCGGGGCGCATGGCGTCGGCCGCATCGACATGGTCGAGAACCGGCTGATCGGCATCAAGTCGCGCGAGATCTACGAAGCGCCGGCCGGCCTCGTGCTGCATGCCGCGCATCGCGAGCTCGAAGGCCTCGTCGTTCCCAGAGATCTTCATCGCCTCAAGCGGCGTCTTTCGCAGGAGTACGCCGACCTCGTCTATAACGGCCTCTGGTTTTCGCCAACGCGCGAGGCGATTGACGCATTCGTGAACAATATCCAGCAGCGTGTCACCGGCACGGTCCGGCTGAAGCTCTACAAAGGCGATTGCCGCGTCGTTGGCCGCAAGTCGCCGTTCGCGCTCTACGATCACAGCCTCGCAACCTACGACGATGGCGACAGCTTCGATCATTCGGCGGCCGAGGGCTTCATCAAAATCTGGGGGCTTCCGCTCGAAACGGCGGCGAAGAACGCGCGGCGTCACGCGGCGGTGACGAAGTAATCGATGGCAAACCTCTGGTCGGGACGTTTCGGCAGCGAGCCCGATCCGGTCGCGTTTCAGTTCGGGTCGTCGTTTCGATTTGATAAGCGGCTATTCGAAGACGATGTCGCGGGCAGCCTCGCGTGGATCGAGGGGCTCGCAGGGGTTGGCGTCTTCAACACGGCGGAGGCCGAGATGGTCTCGGCCGCGCTCACGGACGTCCTCGATCGTGGCCGGCGAAACCCCGAGTTCATCGACGGCCCCGACGAAGACGTGCACGCGTTCGTCGAACGGCAGCTCGTCGAGCGGGTCGGGGATCTCGGCAAGCGTCTTCACACGGGCCGTTCGCGCAACGAACAGGTATCGGTCGACCTGCGGCTGTATCTCAGGCGCCGGATCCCGCTCCTCCAGCGCCAGCTTGCCTGCGTCGTCGCTGCGCTTGCCAGGCAGGCAGAGTCGGCGGGCGATGCGCTCATGCCGGCGTACACGCACCTCCGGCGGGCGATGCCGGTGCTGGTCGCCCATTTTTTTCTCGCCCACGTAGCCGCCCTGCGCCGCGACTACGATCGCCTCAGCTGGGCGTCGCAGGAAGCCGACGGCATGCCGCTCGGTTCGGGCGCGGTCGCGGGGACGAATTACGCGATCGATACCGCGAAGCTGGCCTCTCGCCTTGGTTTCTCGAGGGTCGCGTCGAACAGCATCGATGCGTCCTCCGATCGCGATTTCGTCGCCGCCTTCCTGCACGCCTGCACGATGAAGATGGTGCATTTGAGCCGGCTGTCTGAGGACCTGATCATCTTCTGCGGCGAAGAACACGGCTTCTTTCAGCTCTCCGATGCCTCGAGCACCGGGAGCAGCATGATGCCGCAGAAGAAAAATCCCGATCCGCTCGAGCTCATCCGCGGCAAAGCGGGCCGGTTAATCGGCCATCTGGCCGGGTGGATGGCTACGATGAAGGGGCTGCCGAGCGGCTACAACAAGGATCTGCAGGAAGACAAGGAGACGGTCTTCGACGCAGAGGACAACGTCGCGGGCGCGCTTGCGACGCTCGCCGGCGTGGTCGAGGGGCTCGAGATTTTTCCCGCGAAGACGGCGTCTGCGGCCTCGGGCCTGCTGCTGGCAACCGACGTCGCCGACTTTCTGGTCGCCAAGGGCATGCCGTTCCGCGAGGCCCACGAAGTTGTCGGCGGCATGGTGCGCGAGCTTCTGGCGCAAGGCCGTGATTTCGGCGGGCTGACGTTGCCTGACTGGCAGCGACACAGCCGACTGTTCGACCATGCCATCCGCGACGTCGTGACAGCCGAGGCCTCGGTTCGCGCGCGCAGGACCCCGCAATCGACCCACCCGCACGCGGTGGCCGCCGCCCTGGCCGACGTGAACGGGTGGTTGCGAGGCGTCCTCGCGCCGTAGTAGACTGGCGCTCCCGCGAAGATCCATTCCCGGCCACAGGTTGTATTCGGGAGATTCATGCAACAGCGTCAGCTACGGCTTGGTGACATTCTCGACGACTACTGTCCGCGCGAGCGCCGTCTCTCGAACCATACGGTCGTGGCGATGGTCGGCGACGTCATTCGATTGACCCGCTGCACGACGTGCGAAACCGAGCACCCTTACAAAGGGGGCAAGGCGCCGCGGCTGCGCAAGAAGAAGTCGTCTGTCGAGGCGGCGTATGACGAGGTTCTCGATTCAGTGAAACAAGCCCGGTCAGAGCCGGAAGAACCCGAGCCCGGAGCGGTGCAGCTCAACGACGAAGAGACGCCCGAGGCGCCGGCTCACGGCAACAACGGTGACGCGCCCGAGCCTGCCGCAGAAGTCCGGCTGCATCGCCCGCTGATCAGGGCCCAGCTTCCACGCATCGAACAGCCTGTTGCGCGGCCGGCGCCGGAGTTCACGATTCGCCAGGCGAGCAAGCGCCATGGCCGTTTCCAGCCGACCAACTCGCGCCCCGGGCGTTTCGCGACGGGCGGCGGGCAGGGCAACTCGCGTGGCCCGGGCGGCCCACAGGGCGGGCGCCAGGGCGGCCGGCCTCAGGGCCACGGCATGCCGACACGTCCGGGTGGCGGACGACATCAACAGCCCTCGGGACCGAAGAAGCGCTCGCGCTGAGTAACCATCAACCACTCACCTGTCACACCAATCGCGCGATATGACTGACCTTTCCGGCAAGTTCGGGCTTGTCGTCGGCGTGGCCAACAAGCGTTCCATCGCGTGGGCCATCGCGCAGACGCTGTCGCAGTCGGGCGCGAGGATTGCGCTCACCTATCCGAGCCAGCGGCTCGAAACGAACGTGCGCGAGCTGGCCTCGACGCTCGAGAATGCGCTGGTTCTGCCTTGCGACGTTGCGAGCGACGAACAGGTCGTCGAGCTGGGGCGATCGCTCGACACGGAGTTCGGCGGCCTCGATTTTCTGGTGCACAGCGTGGCGTTCGCGCGCGCCGAAGATCTCGCCGCGCCCTTCTCGAAGACGTCGCGCGAAGGGTTCCGAATCGCGCTCGATGTGAGCGCGTACTCGCTCGTCGCGCTCGCGCGTGAAGCGCGGCCGCTGATGCAGAAGCGCGGCGGAGGCAGCATCCTCACGCTCACCTATCTCGGCAGCGAACGGGTGTTCAAGAACTACAACGTGATGGGCGTGGCGAAAGCGGCGCTCGAATCCTCGGTGCGCTATCTTGCCGCCGAGCTTGGCCCCGACAACATCCGCGTGAACGCGATCTCGGCAGGTCCGATCAACACGCTGTCGGCGCGGGGCATCTCGGGGTTCTCGAGCATTCTCGACGTGTATCGAGAGCGCGCGCCCCTGCATCGCAATATCGACACGCAGGAAGTGGCCGACGCCGCATTGTTCCTGCTCAGCCCGGCGGGCCGTGCCGTCACGGCGGAAATCATGATGGTCGACGCCGGCTTCAATGTGATGGGCTTCTAGCGCTACGCCCACTGCTCCATTTTGATTTGATCGTCCCGCACGCCCAGCTGTCTCAGTTGGGGTGGAATCTCGCCGACCAGCGCCGGCGGGCCGCAGAGGAAGCACAGCGTGTCGCCCGGCACGATCAGGTCCTCCAGGCAGGTCGCGTCGATTCGGCCCTGCCGGCCGGCCCATCCTTCCGAGGCGGTGCGCGTCACGGTGTGCCGAAAATCGATCCGCCCTTCGTCCTCGAGGCGCTGGAATTCCTGCATGTAGGCGAACTCCTCTGGCGCACGGACGCTGTAGATCAGTCCCACGTGCCCATCGCGCTCGGCGAGGAGGGCGTGCCAGAGCATGGATCGCAGCGGCGCGATGCCGGTTCCTCCCGCAATAAACACAAAACGACGTTCGCCAGGATGCTCCGGGAACGTGAATGACCCGAGAGGCCCTTCGACGGCCACGGGTGTGCCCGGCTGAATGAGGTCCGGCGTGAGCCCCAATGTGCCGTCGGTGCCGGTCTGCACCAGAAACTCCACCAGCCCATGTCTGGCGGTCTCTTCCGGGGCGGAGGCAAACGAATACGGCCGGCGTTTGTCGGCGCCCTGCGGCTGGAGGTAGGCCGCCTGGCCCGCGCGGTAGGGGAACGACTGCCCTTGAAGATCGAGCCGGAGAATGTGCGCGCGCGGCGTTGCCGGAACGGCCTCGCGGATAGGAAACGTCGGCATAACGGGCTACAGTTTCTAGATTGTAATGCGCCTGAAGCGTCTCCGTGGGGCGATGCTGCGCCTGGTCCTGAGGCGGGCGGTGGCCATCACTCTGGGGTTGATCCTGCTGACCCCGGCCGCGTGGCTGCGGGTTCAGGACTTTCCCTGGGAAACGGCGGCGACGGACGGATTGGGATTGATCGTCGGTGCGACCGGCGCGGCGCTGCTGTTTGCCGGGATCGGCGGGCGCCGGCCCGACTGGGTTGAATAGGCTGACGAGTGAGCGATCGGCGAGAGGGTGATAGCCGCGCGTCTGAGTTACAGCACACCCAAGGCCGCGCGTTCCAGTTCGGAATCGCTGATGGCGGCCATCGGCTCGCGGCGTGACGACGGCCCGATCTCGACCCCCGCCCTGGCGGTGCCGCCCTTCCGCTTCGCCTTGTCGCGGTACATCCGGCTGTCGGCCGTCGCGAGCAGCGTCTCGTAGGTGTTGCCGTCGTGCGGAAAAATCGCGGCGCCGATGCTGATGCCCAGATGCAGGCGCTTGCCAGGCCGCGCCTCGAACACCACCTCATCGATGGCGGTCTGCAGCTCCAGCCGCTTCCGTTCCGCCTCGTCTGCACCGCACCCGGACAGCACCACGATGAACTCGTCGCCCGCGTAGCGGACGCAGATGTCGTACGGGCGGATGGCGGCGCGCAGCACCCCCGCGACTTCGCGCAACGCCCGGTCGCCGACATGGTGGCCGTGGTTGTCGTTGATCTCTTTGAAGTGATCGAGGTCCATGACCAGCAGCGAGACTTCGGACTTCAGCCGCTCGGCGCGCGCAAGCTCGCGCGTCAGGTGCATGAACATGAACCGCGTGTTCGGCAGGCCGGTGAGCGGATCCGTCAGCGAATCTTCCTGCGTCTGCTCGAAGACGATCGAGTTGTAGATGACGGCCGCAGCCTGCTCGCAGACGCGGTCGAGCAGCCGGCGGTGGTCGTCGGTGTAGCAGCCCGCATCGATGTGATAGACCGAGAGCGTGCCGATGAACCGCTCGTTGAACACGAGCGGGCAGACCAGCGCCGATTGCAGCGAGGTCGTCGCCGAGATGCCAGCCGCTTCGAGGTCGGCGCTCGGGCGCGCGTTGACGAGCGTGCGGCGGTTGCGCGCGACCCAGCCGGTCAGGCCGAGGCCGCTCTTCACCGAGATCTGCTGAATCACTTCGGCATCGACGCCGGTCGCGAAGCGGCACCGCAGCGTCTCCATCTCCTCGTTGTGCAGGAACAACGCGCAGCAGGAGAAGGGCACGAGGTTGCTGAGCTTCGACGAAATCAGCGCCATGGTGTCGGCGACGCCGAGGCTGGTGCCCATCGCCTGCGCGATCTCGTAGAGCGCGTAGATTTCGCGATGCGCCAGCGCGATATCGTCGAACACGGTCTTATTCGACGGCTCCGGCAGCAACCCGACGGCGGGCCGCCCCTTCTCGTTCGTGCCGGTCGGCAGCTGCAGCGTCCGAACGGTCTCGGTCGTCGACTCCGCTTCAGACCGCAAGGCGTCGAGGTTCTCGACGAACTTCTGCACCAGATTCGGATCGAGCGCCTTACCGGCTTCCTGCCGCAGGAGGCCGACCGCGCCGTCGTCGCTCATCGCCTTGTGATACGGACGCTCAGAGGTGAGCGCGTCAAAATAGTCGACCACGGCGAGGATGCGCGCGCCCGCGGGAATTTCTTCGCCCTTCATGCCGGCGGGATACCCCTTGCCGTCCCAGCGCTCGTGATGGCTCAAGATGAGCGGCGCGACGGGATACGGGAACGGCACGCCTGCGATAATCTCGGCGCCGACCTGCGGATGGATCCGGATCTTCTGAAACTCTTCCTGCGTCAGCGGGCCCGGCTTCGAAAGAATATGCTCAGGCACCGCCAGCTTGCCGATGTCGTGCAGCAACGCGGCGGTCTTCACACCCTGAATTTCGCTCTGCGTCATGCCGATGGACTTCGCCAGGCCCGCGGCAAATACCTGCACACGGCGGATATGCGACTTGCCGGTGCGGTCCTTCGCGTCGATCGCGAGCGCGAGCGCCTCGATCGTGGCCAGGTGCAGATCGGAGACCTCCTGCACGTGCCGCTGCTCGTCCTCGATCCGCCCCATATAAATCTTGTAGCTGCGGTACGTGAGGTACAAGGGAGGCGCGGCAAGCAACGCGATCCAGTAGTTCGTCGTGCCGCCGATGACGATAGACACGCCGGCCGCGGCGACCGCGCCCACGAAGTAGCTCGGCGCGCTCCACAGAAAATTCTCGTTCCAGACACGGAGCACCGACTGATGCGTCGACAGCGCGATCGCCGTCGCGACGAGCGCGGTGTTGCAGACGAAGTACGCGCCCGCCGCACCGAGCAACGGCTTCGCCATCGCAGCTAGCGACATGGATGCGAGGCCGGGAATCCCGCCCAGGGCGTGAAACGCGGCGCCCGCCGCCTGCACGCAGATGACAAGGCTCGCCATGCTGAAGAGCGTCCGATACGGCGCATTCTTCGTCGTCATCCGGAACGTGCACTGGCTCCATGCGCTGATCGACCCGACGATCATGGTGAGCGCGGGCCCCAGCAGGATGAGCGAGAGGAAGTCGACGGCGTAGGAAACCGACATCGACGAGTAACTGCGCCTCAGCGGCAGGTTGACCTTGAAGGCGGATGTAATCGACGACAGCAGCAGCAGCGTAACGAACCACGCCGGCTGCACCAGGGGCTGCACCGGGAAGAACGCGGCGAGCAGCAGGACTCCAACGGCGATGATCGCGCCGACGTAGATCCGCGCCGCAATGGGCAGCTGCTTCATTGCCTTAGTAAACCCTGATACAAAAACCGCTCATACGTCTGCGGCTCGCAGTGCAAAACGTTGGCCTTAATGGACTTGTACCGACGGTCGACTGTAAGTCTAACGTTGAGAACTATCTACGGCGACAGCGGGGTAAACGAAAGGACTCAGTGGTGCGACGATGTGGTACTATAATAGCACACAAATTTCAAAAATGCCAGTATCTAATAGTAAATAAGTGAGATAGCCCCTATTGACAAATGTTCCGTTTCGACACGGCCACAAAGCCCCAGCGATACTCCGCGGTTTATCGGGGATTTTCGTTTAGCCGGCCGTGAGCCGGCGTGCTCTATTTCGGGACGCGCTGCCAGACGCCTGGGGTTCGAGCCCGAATTCGAGGATCTTGCGGTACAGGGTCCCCCGGCTGATTTCAAGGATGCGCGCCGCTTCCTTTTTGTTCCAATGGCACGCCTCGAGGATGCGGACGATGTGCCCGCGTTCGGCTTCGCGGAGCGACGGCAGACGCTCACCGGTGTCCTCGGCGGGTGCTTCAGCGGCATGGAGGAATTCGATATCCGCGGCGCGGATGCTGCGTCCCGGCGCCGAGAGCGCCGCGCGCGAGACGGTGCTTTCAAGCTCGCGGATGTTGCCCGGCCAGTGATAGGCCTGCAGGACGTCGATCGCCTCGCGCGCAAATGATTTCGCGTCGAGCGGCAGTCCGTTCGCCGCGCAGTAACGCGCGAGAAAGCGGTTCGCGAGGACCGGAATATCGACCTGCCGCTCGCGCAGCGACGGCAGCCTGATCGAGAACGCGTTGACGCGGTAATACAAGTCTTCGCGGAATCGGCTGTCGCGCACGAACTGATCGAGGGGACGGTTGGTCGCCGAAATCAGGCGGAAGTCGACGTGAATCGATTTGTTGCCGCCGAGGCGCTCGAACCGCCGCTCTTCGAGCACGCGCAGCAGTTTGGCCTGGGCGATAATCGAGAGGTCGCCGATCTCGTCGAGGAACAGCGTGCCTTCGTTCGCCAGCTCGAGGCGGCCCGGCTTCCGATCGTGCGCGCCGGTGAACGCGCCTTTCTCATAGCCGAAAATTTCCGACTCGAACAGCGTGTCGGGCAGCGCGGCGCAGTTGACCGCCTGGAATTTCGCCGTCTGCCGTCGGCTGAGCTCGTGGATCATGCGCGCGACGAGCTCTTTGCCCGAGCCGGTCGGCCCCAGAATCAGCACGGAGATATCCGACTTCGCCGCTGTGCGGATCCACTCGAAGACGATCAGCATTTTCTCGTCGCGGCCGATCATCTCGCGGAAGCGCTGGACCGACGGCGACTGATCCTCGGTGCTGATGGTGGCGCGCCGTTCGAGGAACCTGTCAAGGAGCTTGTCGATGCCGGGATTGTCGGGGCGTGCCGCCGCATATCGGACCGGCGTCCCGGCAATCCCGCGCGCGACGCCGAACCCGACGAGCTCGCGGATGCAGTTCTCGACGTCGAGCCGGAGCCTGCCGAACGTCTGCATCAGCGAGTCGGCATCGAAGCTTTCCTCGGGCCGGGCGCTCAAATATCGAAGAATTCCGGCCCGGAGCGGGGATTGCACCAGGTTCTTGAACCGGGTGTCGAGATCGCTCTCGCTCTCGGGTCGCGTGGCGCTCGCACGTCTCGCTGAGAATGTCAGATCGTCCACAGTTTGGTTACCAGTCTCATTATCGGACGCTGTGGGCCGGAACCACAGAGGGGGGAATCAGGGGGTTTTCTGGCGGTAGTACTCGGTCTGATAACGCTCGATGAGCGCCTTCATCCGGATCGCATCCGCTTTCCGGTGCCCATGGCAACGGATGGGGCTGGCGCCTCCCGTCGTCTCGATGTACACGTCGGAAAACATCAGGTTCGTATCGATGCGAATCGACGCTACGTGGGCCATGTGCATCGAATGCTCGAGCCGGCCGAACCATTCGGGCGTGTAGTGGACGACGCTCGTCGGCGAGATGAGGACCTGCGTGGGGAAGAGACGATTGCCCGCGCTCAGGCGGCTTGCACGGAACACGTCCCCTGACGCGAACGGCCGGCCTTTTTTCCAGATGGCCAGCAGCACGGCCAGAACGAGCAGAGCGCTACCCGCGGCAGCCCACGTCAGACGCGGATCTAAAGAGATTTCGTTCACGCGCGCCTACCTTTGCCTCTCTGTATCGACGCTGTCAAGATGTAAGCTTAGGTGGTATGCCGTACCGCCATCCAGGCTCGCCTGCCGCCAAGGGGCCGCTGTCGGGCAAGCCGATAGGGTTTTATCGTCCGCGCGGAAGCCAGGAGATACGCCACCTGATTGATGAAGGGTTTCAGGCGTTCAATGCCGCGCGCCTGGGCGAGGCCTGCCGGATTTTCTCCGAGAAGATGCTGGCCCCGGAAGAGGACACCACCATCGGGCTCACCATTGCCGGCGCCATGACGCCGGCCGGCGTCGGCGGGTGCGTCGTGGAGATGATGGATCGCGGGCTGGTGGATTTCATCATCAGCACGGGCGCGAACCTGTACCACGATCTGCATCACGCGCTGAATTTCACGCTGCATCGCGGCTCGCCGTTCGTGGACGACGTCGCGCTCTACGAGCAGGGCATCATCCGGATTTACGACGTGCTCTTTCCGGCGAAGGTGCTGCTCGAGACCGACGCATACATCCGCGATTTTCTCGTGCGCGAAAAGATCGCCGGTCCCATCACGACCGCCGAGCTGCATTATCGCATGGGGCTCGACCTGCTGAAGCAGTATCCCGGCTGCGACGAGCACTCCGTCGTGGCGCGCGCCGCGGTCGCCGGCGTGCCCATCTACACCTCTTCGCCCGGCGACAGCTCGATCGGGATGAACCTGGCGTATCACGAGCTGCTGAACGACAGCACGCTCATGATCGATCCCAATCGCGACGTCAACGAGGTCTGCGCGATCATCCTGGCCGGCAGGCGCAACGGCTGCGTCATCCTCGGCGGCGGATCCCCGAAGAATTTCTATCTGCAGGGGCAGCCCACGCTGTGGGAGGTCTACGGCATCCATAAGGGCGGCAACGACTACTTCATTCAGATCACCACCGATTCGGTCGTGTGGGGTGGATTGTCCGGCGCGACCCCGGCCGAAGCGGTGAGCTGGGGGAAAGTGAATCCCGGCGTGCTGCCCGACACCGTCGTGGCATACTGCGATTCGACGATCGCCTTCCCGCTCTTCTGCGAGTACGCGATCGGGTCGGAGAACGGCCGGCGCCCCCGTAAAGAGCTTGTGCACAAGCGCGACGCGCTGGTGGCAGAGCTGAAGAAGCAGGCTCAGGCCGCGCGGGCGAAAACCCTCGAGCAGAAGGCGTAACGCCGGTGGGATCCCTAGCCTCGGGCCTCGGACAATACGCGGAAGGACTCACGCAGGCACCGCGCGTGTACTGCGACGCCAATCTCCCTGTCGGTCTCGTTCGCTTCATGCGGGAGCGGCTGCGATGGGATGTCTTCTTCGTCATGGAGGAGGAAGACCTGCGCCGCGCCGCCGACGTCGAGCACTTCCGCATGGCGTCACAGCTGAGGCGAACCTTGCTGACCCTCGATCATGATTATCTGGACGACGCCCGTTTCCCGCCGGCTCGATGCAGCGGCGTGCTCGTCCTGAGCGCCGCGGACGAGGAACAGTTCGAGCGCCTGCTCACCCAGGTCGATCGCGTGCTGTTCCGCCAACCGGCCGATAAGAAATCCAGTGCGGACGCCGCTCGCATGCCGTTGCTCGGGCGCAAGCTGCACGTGCATACGGACTGGACGGGAGAGATAGAGCAGGCGTGATCCTCGGCATCAGCACTGATGGCAGCCACGCATGGGGCGTCCTCATGGATTCGGGCGGCGCCATCACGTCGCGCGCCGATTCCATTCAACCCACACTCACCGACGCGCTCAACGCGGTCGTGCAGGAGCTCGGCGCCGGAAAAGGCGGCCAGCCCGAGGCGGCGGCGGTGTCCTTTACCGGTACTGATCCGAGAACCTGGCCTGTTGATCTGTCGGTGCTCTCTGCGGCCATCGGCTCGAACGTTCCCGTCCGCACCCTCAGCACCGGCAATGCCTCCGCGCTGGCGGAAACGTGGTACGGCTTGGGCAAAGGCGCGAACGATCTCGTCGCGTTCTCGGTCGGTCCTTCCGTGTCGGCCGGCATTATCTCGAACGGCGTGCTGCTGGCGGGCGCGCACGGGCTCGCCAGCTCGGTGCAATGGCTGGCGCTGAACCCCGTCGAGCGCGACGACTACCGGCGGCTGGGTTGTCTCGAAGCCGAGGGCGGTTCTGCCGGGATCGTCCGGCGGCTGGTGTGGCGAATCAAATCAGGCGATCGATCGCGGGTGCTCGACAGGGCGGGCGGCGATTACCACGCCATCACGCTCGAGTCGATCCTGACAGCGGCCCGGGACAACGACGGCGTCTCGATATCCGTCATCCGGGACACCGTGAAGTACCTCGCGATGGCGGTCTCGAACATCGCGGCGGTCATCGATCCGGACGTGATCGTGCTCGGCGGGATTCTGCAGTCGGCCGGCGATCTTCTGTTCGAGCCTCTTCGCCAGGAGTGTGCGCGCCGCATGCCTCCCGGCATCACTGAGCGCGTGCGGATCGAGGTTTCGCAGCTCGGCCCCGACTCGGCTCCCATGGGTGCCGCACGGTTCGCGAAATTCGGATCGGTCCTGCCGTAAGAAATCGCTAGCGGGGGCTGAGGTTCGCGTAGGTCGTGGGATCGACGATGCCGGCGGCCCGGAAGGCGTCCCTCCGCTCGCGGCATTTGCTGCACAGTCCACAATGCGTCGTGCCCGAAGGATTCATGCACGACAGCGTCAGGTCGAACGGCACTCCCAGCCCCGCCCCGATTTTCACCACATCTTCTTTATGCAGGTGCGCGAACGGCGCGCTGATTTCGATGGGCGCGCCCAGGCCGAGCGACAGCGCGGCGTTGAACGCCGAGAAAAACTGCGGCGTGGCGTCCGGGAACGGGTTGCCCGCCAGCGGCGCGACGACGAGGCGTGAGATCCTGCGGGTCGCGGCATAGACGGCAGCCTTCGAGAGGAGCGCCACGTTGCGGCCGTGGAGATAGACATCCTCGTCGGGCGTGTCGTAGGCTGGCGGCGTACCCCGCAGCGCCCAATGCGACTGGGGGTACACATCGCGCATGCTGAACTCGAGGCGCGCGAGCGGGAAGACGACGTTCGGCGCGTTCGCGAAGGGCGGCCTTGCGAGCAGCGACTCGATGATGCGCTGCTCACCTTCTTCCCACGCGAGCCCCGCGGCGACATACACTGGATGGACCACATACGTCCGGGCTTCCTGCGCGGCGAGCACGGCGCTGTCGAGCCCGCCGGATAACAACACGAGTGAATCCATGTATTCAGTCACCAAGAAAATCGAATTCTGTTACGGCCACCGGCTGCTCGACTACGACGGCATCTGCAAGCATCCGCACGGGCACAACGCCGTCGCCGAGATCGAAGTGCGGAGCGGCTCCCTCGACAACCGCAACATGGTCTGCGATTTTTCGGACATCAAGCGGATCGTCAAAGGGTGGGTCGATCGCGAGCTCGACCACAAGATGATCCTCCGCGAGGACGACCCGCTCGTCGTTCCGCTGCAGCGCCTGGGCGAACCGGTGTTCGTGGTCCAGAGCAATCCCACGGTCGAGCATATCGCTAAATTGCTGTACGACTACACGCACTCGCAGGGATTCCCCGTGGTCCGCGTGACGGTGTGGGAGACGCCCACGTCGTTCGCGACCTACGGCGGAGAGGTGTGAAAACCGCGCTGGCCGTCTTCGACCTCGACGGCACGCTCGTCGACTCGCGGCGCGACCTCGCCGACAGCGCCAACGAGATGCTGGCGGGTTATGGCGCGCCGCCACTCGCCGACCGGGAGATTGTCAGCATGGTCGGCTGCGGCGCGGCGACGCTGGTCACGCGCGTCATCGCCGCCGCAGGCCTTGACGCACCGGTCGGCGACGCGCTGCCACGGTTTCTCTCGATGTACGATCAGCGGCTGACGCATCACACGCGGCCGTATGACGGCATTCCGAAGATGCTCGAGGATCTGCGCGGCCGAGAGATGGCGATGGCGCTGCTCACCAACAAACCGCTCGAGCAGTCGGTCAAGATTCTCGAGGCGTTCGAGCTCGCCCGATATTTCCAGTGGGTGGTCGGCGGCGACGGGCCGTGGCCGCGCAAGCCGTCACCCGACGGCCTGCGCTTCCTGATGCACCAGGCGTCGGCGGCGCCGGGCGACACGATGCTGATCGGCGACTCGGCGATCGATCTGCAGACATCGCGCAACGCGGGCGTGCGCATCTGCCTGGCGCGGTACGGGTTTGGCTACGCGGATCTTCCGGCCGCGGAACTGAGAGGGGATGAGGCGCTGGTGGATGCCCCGGCGGAAATCACGGGAGTGTTGCATGCGGGTCGATAGCGGGGGATGGTCGGGAGAAGGCGCCTTTACGCAGACCGTTGTGGATCTCTTGCGCACCCTCGAGCAGATTGCGGCGATGAAAGTGGAAGACGCCCCGGCGACGCGAACCGAGGCCGATTACAACTTCATTGCCAACGAGATCTTCGTCACGTTTGCGACCCTGGAACGGCGCGAGCCCTTCAAGCGGCTCGGAATCTTTCCGGGAACGACCCGCGTGGTCGAGAAAGTGATGACCTTCGACGCGCTGGCGAAGGTGCTGGAAGGCTCGGAGGGGATCGGGCCCGCCGATTACGGCGACGAAGCCATGATGCAGTATCTGCGCACCGAGCGCATCATCCCGCCCTATCAAACCAAGGGGTACAAGATCGTCGAACTGTTGCGGATTTACGAGTCGAAGTAAGCCGTGCTCAGCATTGCGGCCGAATCCGAGTCGAGGAAGAGCGTCGTCTTGGGGTGTGTCTGCAGGATCGACGCCGGCGCCGTCGGTGAAACGGCTCCTTCGACGCAGGCGTTCACGGCCCGCGCCTTTCGCGCATCCGGAACGACGGCGATGATCTCCGTCGTTTTCAGAATCTGGCGCACCGACATGGAGAGGGCCTGAGCCGGGACCTCGTCAATTGATCCGAACCAACCCTCCCCAACCTGCTGCCGGCGGCAGGCGGCGTCCAGCGTCACAACGAGATACGGCTGTTCGGTGACGAAGTCCGCCGGAGGATCGTTGAAGGCCAGATGCGCATTCTCACCGACGCCGACCCACGCCAGATCGACAGGACGTTCGGCGAGCATCGCGCCGACCTCGTCGGCGGCCCTCCCCCCGTCGGTGTCACAGTCCAGCAGGTGATACCGGCCGATGCCGACCTTGTTGATGAGTCGATCGAGCAGATACCGCCGGAAGCTCGCAGGGTGGCTCACCGGCAAACCGATGTACTCGTCGAGATGAAACAGCTCGACGCGGGACCACTCGATGTCCGGTGCGGCCGTCAGCGCTTCGAGAAAGGCGACTTGTGAGGCGCCGGTCGCCGCGACGAGCCGCACGTCGCCGTTGGCGC
>JANNJO010000332.1:0-22293 GCA_031395755.1 Acidobacteriota bacterium | reverse complement strand
GCGCAAGCACACCCTCTCCGCCAGCGTGGCCTACGTCGAGTGGAACAAGACCAAGATCAATTTCATCGACACGCCGGGGATGGCCAACTTCCTGAGCGACGCGCGCGCGGCGCTGCGCGTGTCCGACGCGGCGCTGGTGGTCGTGGACGCCGTGCACGGCGCCGAGGTCTCGACGGAAAAGGTGTGGGAAGCGGCGGACGAGCTCGGCATCCCGCGCATCATCGCGCTCAACCGGCTGGACCGCGAGCGCGCGAGCCTCGACCGGTCGCTCGAGTCGCTGCGCGGCGTGTTCGGGCGCACCGTGATTCCGATCCAGCTGCCGATCGGCGAGGAGCGGAACTTCAAGGGCGTGGTCGATCTGGTGGCGATGAAAGCGTGCGTGTTCGCGACCGACGGGTCCGGCAAGCCGGTCGACGGCGCGATCCCGGGCGACATGCTCGGCACCGCCAGCGCGGCGCGCGAAGCGCTCATCGAGATGGTGGCGGAAGCCGACGACGCGCTGATGGAGAAGTTCTTCGACGCCGGAACGCTCAGCCATGACGAACTGGTCGCCGGATTGAAGCGCGGCGTCGCCGCGGCGCGGATCTTCCCGGTCATTCTGACGTCGGCGACCGCGAACATCGGCATGCCGCCGCTGCTCGATGCGATCGTCGCCTACGTGCCGTCCCCGGCGGAGCGTCCGCTGCGGGCGCGGACGGCGGCGGGCGAGGATATCGAGGTGCCGCTGAAGGACGGCGGCGGCGCCGCCGCGTTCGTGTGGAAAACGGTGGCGGACCCGTTCGCCGGACGGATCACGGTGTTCCGCGTACTGTCGGGCACGCTCAAGTCCGATTCGTCGCTGCACAACGTCACCAGGGACGCGCCGGAGCGGCTCGGCCACCTGATCCTGCTCCAGGGCAAGACGCAGACCAGCGTGCCGGAGATCAGGGCCGGCGACATCGGCGCCGTCGCGAAATTGAAAGAGACCCAGACCAGCGACGTGCTCGCCGACAAGGGCGCGGCGGCGGTGGTGCCGCCGATCAGGTTCCCCGAGCCCGTCATCTCCTATGCGATCGAGCCGAAGAGCCGCGGAGACGAGGACAAGATCAGTACCTCGATGCACCGCCTCGAGGAAGAAGATCCGTCCATCGGCTACAGCCGCGATCCGCAGACCAAGGAGCTGCTGCTCTCAGGACAGGGACAGCTGCACATTGAGGTCACGGTCGCCAAGCTCAAACGCCGGTTCGGCGTCGACGTCAACCTCAAGCCGCCTCGTATCCCGTACCGTGAAACCATCAAGACCGCGACCGAAGCGCACGGCCGGCACAAGAAACAGACGGGCGGGCACGGGCAGTTCGGCGACTGCAAGATCAAGGTCGAGCCGCTGCCGCGCGGCACCGACTTCGAGTTCGTCGACGACATCTTCGGAGGGTCCATTCCGCGGCAGTTCATTCCCGCCGTCGAAAAAGGGATCCAGGACGCGCGGGTGCGCGGGTACCTCGCAGGATATCCCATGGTCGACTTCCGCGTGACGGTGTTCGACGGGTCGTACCATGACGTCGACTCCAACGAGCTCTCGTTCAAGCTGGCGGGCTCCCTCGCATTCAAGGACGCGATGACGCGTGCGCGCCCCACGATTCTCGAGCCCATCATGATCGTGGAGGTCTACGCGCCGTCAGATTTCGCCGGCGACCTGATGGGCGATCTCAACGGGCGGCGCGGCCGCATCGGCGGAATGGACACGCGAGGCGCGACGACCGTCATCAAGGCCCAGGTGCCGATGGCGGAAATGCTGACGTACGAGCAGCACCTGACATCGGCGACCGGCGGCCGGGGGAGCTACCACATGGAGTTCTCGCACTATGAGGAAGTGCCCTCGCCGCTGCAGCCAAAGATCATCGCGGCGAGCAAGGCCGAACGGGGAGCGGTGCACGAAACCGAGTAGGGATTGGGGATTAGGGGTTGGGGATTAGGGCGTCACGGTTACCGTCACGTCCTGCGTGGTGAAAAACGCGTCACCATCAAGCGCGTACGCGCGCAGGGTGTAGGTACCGGGGCGATCGAACGTCACCTTCGTCGTCGATCGCCCTTCGGTGAGCGTGGGCCTCCCGTCGGCGCCAAGGACCGCGGATTCTTTCGGAACGATCTTCGCCTGTCCGGTTCCCCGGTACTGAATCCATTTCACACGAAACTCGCCACGCGCGGCCTCGGCCAGCGGATTCGGAGCCGCCGCATCCGGCGCCGAGGCACCGCGCGCCGCTCTCGGTCCGCCTGTTCCCATCGCGCGTATCGCCGGCGTCGGCAGGCCGTCGTCCTTGACCGGCACGACAAGCGTGAGCGGCTGGCCGGCGGTGATCGATTGCGCCGGCAGCTTGAGTGAGATCGCCGGCGGGAGATTCACGGGCTCGCCGAACGTTCTCGCAGTACGGCCCCCGTTGTTCGCCGACATGGTCTGTTCGTCGATCTCCCACACCGGCCACAGCGAGCCGAAAGCCTTCAAGGTAGTGCCGTTCGCCGTCACCGTCCAGATCAGATCCTTGTCGACGGGCCAATCTGCCGGCACGTCCACTTTGAAGATGAAGGCCTGCCTGCGCGGCAGGAAGTGCGTCGGCTGACCGAGGTCCTCGCCGGCCAACCCGAACCCGTTACTCGAACCTGCCGGGATATCGGGCGTCTCTTCCCAGTTGCGATTCATGTAGCCGAACCACATGCTGCGCGAGCCATCTGGATTGCGCGTCCAACCCTCGTACGCCGGCTGAACGCTCTGCCCGGAATTGAACTTCAGCTCGCTCATCGCGACTTCCTGACCGTAGGCTGGAACGGCCAGGACGATCAGCACGACACATGATTGCGCAACGGTGGCACAGAGCCTCAACCCTGTCATCAGCCTGGTCATCAGTGATCCTAGTTGGTGTCGCGCAGCTTGCTCCGTTCGGCGGCCTTCGACTTGTAGTCGGCTTCCTCGAGATTCGTCCATGTCACCCAGGCGAACCCCATTTCGTCGATGGTGCGCTGACCGTACCCGCGCCAGTTTCGTGGATCGGGGTTCGCCCTGTTCGCCTTCGTGTTGTCGTGCCACAGGATCGAGTGCAGCACCGTCCCGGCGGGCAGCAGCGGGCTCACATCGTCTGTGTAGTTGTAGACCTTGTGCCAATTGAAATCCCAGCCCATGCAGTTGAGCTGCTGCGTCGAGTTGTTGGGAAGGATCGCCTCGAGGCACATCCGCTTGCCGAGATTGTGCATGTGCGCCTGCACCGCGGTGATCTGAACGGGCTTCTCGAACCGATAGTACCCGTCGCCGCGGCTGACGACACCGGGCGGCAGGTCGAGCTGGCTGTTGGCCTGTGCGATCTGCATCGAAATCTGGTGGTACTTCGGCACGTAGCCCTTCGGATAGAACTTCAGGGCCACGCGCGATCGATCGACCGTTTCCCGTCCGCTCGAGTGGTAATGAATGTTGAAGCGGACTTTCGCTCCCGCTTTCATCAGCTTGCCGGTGCCGTCCGGAAGAATGTCGCCGTTCTTGCCAACGGCGTACTCGTTCAGGAAGGTTTCGGTCTGCTGCTGCCGAACATCTTCCTGGCCGACGAGCTTCTCATTCTCGGCAACGTCTTGAATGAGATAGGTGAGGAGGTGATGCATCACCACGCGTGCGCCGGGTCCGGGCTTTGTCTCGACGGCCTGCACGTAGCGATCTTCGGTCAGGCCGCTGTCGGCGATGTAATCGATCCACACATCCGGACCGCTGGCTGGAACGACGTGCTCCCGGGGAATCTCGACGATGAGATCCGGCTTGCCGATGTGCCAGACCTCATCGGCCTCGAACGTCCTCGGCGGAGGCATGTGCGCCATGTCCCCCTTCTGCGCCCCCTGGTCGACCCAAGCGGCGATCGTGGCGATCTCCTGGTCCGCCAGGGCCGGGTCGTCTTTGAACTTTTGAATGCCGATGTTGCGCTCGATGTGCCACGGCGGCATCAGGCGGGCAGCCGTCTTTGCCTTGATGGAGCGCGCATACGGGCGCGCATCCTCGTAGGTGATCAGCGACATTGGCGCGTTCGAATCGGGACGGTGGCAGTTCTGGCAGGAGCGCTGCAGGATCGGCGCAACGTCTTTGGTGAAGGTGACCGGCGCCGCGACGGGCTTGCCCGCCGTAGCGCCTTGCGCGGAGGCGGGCGCCTGAGCCCGCGGCGCAACGGTCGGAATAATTATCAGCACCGCCGCCGCCGCAATCACGGGAAGAACCCTCATTCCAGCCTCCTACTTCTTTACAGCCACAATTTTTTCCGCTTCAAACGATCGATAGTCGTAATTGTTGGAAATGACGACCTCGGCGCCCGTCATATCGACGCGCTGCCCGATGAACGGCACGAGCTTCGCGTATTTGTTGCTCGAGAAGCTGCCCGCAATTTGAAACAAGCCGTCCCCTTCGGTGAGGACGCCGAGCCGGCCGCCCTCGGCCACGCGCTTCTTCGCGCACGCGATCTGCTCCGGAGTGCCGACCGCCGCCGCACCCATCTGCCGGAAACACGTCACTTCCACGACCGTCCCGCGCATCGTTGCGGCAGCCAGACGATTGGTGACAATGCCCTGGGCCGACACCGCGGCCGCAGACAGGAGAAGCGCCGCAAAGCTCACCTTCATCATGATTTAACGGTCGATACGTGCGCTTATACGCTACGCCTCCACACATTGAGTGTCAAGAATTCTGCTAGACTCCGAAACTTCAGGAGGCTCTCAGATGATCCAGCGTTTCCGAACTATTTCTTCCGTTCTCGTGGCCGGTGCGCTCGTCGCAGCGGTCGCTTCCACAGGTTTCGCGCAGGCGCCGGCCGCCCCGCAGGCGCCTGCCGCGCCGCCTGCAGGACCGCCGGCACCGTGTGGCCCGGGCGTGACAGATAAGAACGTGGCGCCGGACTCCCGTTGCTTCGAGCTTCGCACCTATACGGTGCGAGCCGAGGGTCCTGGGTCGATCGATTTGCTGCACTCGCGCTTCCGTCAGCACACGAACCGCCTGTTCAGAAAGCACGGCATGGAGATCATCGGCTTCTGGCACGCGACGAACAAGCCGAACACCTTGATTTATGTGCTGGCCTACAAGGATCGCGCGGCCCGCGATGCGGCCTGGAAGGCGTTCCAGTCCGACCCGGAATGGGTCAAGGTCCGGACAGAGATGCAGGTGGGTACGCTGGTCGAATCGGTGTTCATGAACGCCGTCGACTACGGGCCCATGAAGTGAGCAGAAAGTGAGACGTAGGAAGTAGGAAGTAAGAAGTTATGCCGCCTTCGGTACGGGGCGGCGATGGATTCTCCGCTTCAACAGAGCCAGGACCGCGGCTTCTTTCGCCGAAAAATGCGGACGCCGCGGTTCCGCCTTTATTGCCGCGATCGTCACCCCTCCTCGATACGCGTCGAACACCCCCGGATGGATGTAGCAGGTGCGGCAGACGGCCCGCGTATTCCCGAGCTTCGCCGCGACTGAATCTATCACACCCACAATATTCCTTTTGTACGCGGAGTTGGACGTACAGTCCGGCAGCTCGCACACGGCGACCGCCGCGAGCACGCTTGCGGCCCATGTCCTGAAGTTTTTTGCCGTGAACGAGTGCCCCGTGATCTCCCGGAGGTACGCGTTCACCGCGGCCGAGTCGACGCACTGGCGCCTGCCGTCCTTGTCGAGATACTGAAACAGGGCGTTGCCCGGAAGCTCGCGGCTTTTCCTGACGATGCGTGCCAGCGGGGCATCATCCAGCTCGATCGTCTGCATGACTCCGCTCTTCGCTCTGAAGCGGAAGGTCACCGAGCTGCCTTTAATCTCCACGTGCTCGTCGAGCAGCGTGGTGAGCCCGAACGAGTTGTTCGCGCGCGCGTATTCCTTGTTGCCGATCCGTATCAACGTCTTCTCGAGGAGCGCCACCACGGTCGCGAGCACGTGCTCGCGCGATTGTGCGGGCTTTCTGAGATCGGCGTCCACGCGCCTGCGGATCGCCGGCAGCGCGAGGGCGAATTCCACCATCCGATCGTATTTGGCGGTGTGGCGTGTGGATGTCCAGTCGGGGTGATACCGATGTTGCTTGCGCCCGCGCGCGTCGCGGCCGGTGGCCTGCACATGACCGTCGGCCCGAGCGCAGATCCAGACGTCGGTCCATGCCGGCGGAATCACAATGGATCGGATTCGGTCCAGGATTCGCGCATCGCGGATGGCGCGCCCTTTCGCATCCCGGTAGGCGAAGGATTTCCCGTGGCGCACGCGGGACAGCCCGCTCTCGCCTTGGGCGACGTAATGCAAGCCTGCGGCTCTGGCCGCCGCACCACCCGCCGCGATGACACTTCGAGATTGCACGCCGACTGCGACTGCACAGTCGGTACCGCTGCCTGACGCTGAATTGTGTTGGGAATCGCTACAAGAGAGAGGGATTGGGGCTTAGGGATTAGGGATTAGCCCAGTCACGCGTACCGAACTAATCCCCAATCACCAGTCCCTAATCACCGGGGTGAAAGCGCTAACCGGCCTTCTGCGGTGTCGTTCTCTTCGCGGAACGTCCCTTGGTCTGGGCGGCGCGCGACGATTTCTTGCTGCCAGGATCGGCGTCCTCCGAGCTCTTGCCGCGCAGGCGATCCGCAGCGGCGCGGAGGCGCCCGCCAACGCCGACTTTCGGCTTCGGAGCCGCGGCCGACTTCGTGTCTTTCGGCGCCGCCTTCGGATCGTACTCGCTGCCGACGAGCTCCAGCTGCGCGAGCTCTGCGCTGTCGCCGCGGCGGAAGCCGAGGCGGAGGATCCTGGTGTAGCCGCCCGGCCGCTCTGCGAACCGCGGCGCGATCGTATCGAACAGCTTGCCGACGACCTCGCGGTCGACGAGCTCTCGCGCGACGAGGCGACGCGCGTGGAGCATCCTGCCGTTGGCCTCGCCGCTGGCCACGCCGCGCCTGGCGATCGTGATCAGACGCTCGACGAACGGCCGCAGCTCTTTGGCCTTCGGCACCGTCGTTTCGATGTGCTCGTAGCGGATCAGCGCGGTCGCCTGATTGCGAAGCATGGCGACACGGTGCTCGGTGACCCGACCCAGTTTTCGATGTGCAACTCTATGACGCATAGTGTTACTCCGCTCTGTTCGCCGCCGGCTGATCGATCCGCATGCCCAGGCTCAGCCCCATGCTGTGCAGGATCTCCTTGATCTCGTTCAACGACTTGCGGCCGAAGTTCTTCGTCTTCAGCATCTCGCCTTCAGTCTTCAGCACGAGCTCCCGGATGGTCCGGATGTTGGCGTTCTTCAGACAGTTGTACGATCGGACCGACAGCTCCAGCTCTTCGACGCTCTTGTCGAGGTTCTCGTTGAGCGATCCCGTCTGCTGCTGCTCGACCTGCGCGTCGGTCTGTTCGTCCGCCACTTCGTCGAGGTTGATGAAGATATTCAGGTGGTCGCGCACGAGCTTCGCCGACAGCGAAATCGCGTCGCGCGGCGTGACCGACCCGTTGGTCCAGATATCCACCGTCAGCTTGTCGTAATCGGTGGTCTGGCCGAGACGCGCAGCCTCGACGAGGTAATTCACCTTCTTCACCGGCGAGTGGACCGAGTCAATGGGGATCCAGCCGATGCCGAGATCTTCGTCGAAGTTCTTGTCGGCCGAAATGTAGCCGCGGCCCCGCTTCAACCGCATCTCCATGTTGAGCTTGCCGCCCTCGGAGACGGTCGCAATCTTCGCGTCCGGCTCGAGAATCTCGACGTCGCCATCGGTCTGAATGTCGCGCGCCTTCACTTCGCCGGCCTTCTCGACGCGCAGATACAGCGTCTTCGTCGTGTCGGTGTGCATCTTCAGCGGCACCTGCTTCAGGTTGAGGATGATGTCGGTCGCATCCTCCACCACCCCCGGGATGGGCGAAAACTCGTGCAGCACGCCGTCGATCTTCACCGCGGTGATCGCCGCGCCCTCGATCGAGGAAAGCAACACGCGCCGCAGCGCGTTGCCGATGGTGGTGCCGAACCCGCGCTCGAACGGCTGCGCGTAGAATCGGCCGAAGCGATCGGTCAACGTTTCACGCTCGAACTCGAGCCGCTTGGGACGCTGAAAACCTTTCCACAACATATCTCTTATCCTTTCCCACGCCCTTCGACTCACCCGTCGACTTCGATCGGGCTCGCTCAGGGTCAGACCTGCAAGTGTGATCACCGGCCTCCCACCGCAGGTCTGTAAGGCTGCGGGCCGGTGACTGGGCTACTAGCAACCAGCTACGAGCTACCAGCTATTTCGAGTACAACTCGACGATGAGCTGCTCCTGGACGGGCAGATTGATCTGCTCGCGGGTCGGCAGCGAGGCGACCTTGCCGGACAGCCCGTTCGGATCGAACGACAGCCATCCGGGAATGCCGCGGCCTTTCACTTCTTCAATCGCGTGCTGAATCGTCGGCGCCTCCCGGCTCGACTCGCGGACCGTGACGACATCGCCCACGCGAACCGAGTAGGACGGCACGTCGACTTTCCGGCCGTTCACGAGGAAGTGGCCGTGGCGCACGAGCTGGCGCGCCTGCGGCCGCGACGTCGCGAGGCCGAGCCGATAGGTGACGTTGTCCAGTCGGCGCTCGAGCAACTGCAGCAGGGTTTCGCCCGTGATGCCGCGCTGCCGCTCCGCCGACTCGAAATACCGGCGGAACTGATCTTCGAGAACGCCGTAGATGCGCTTGACCTTCTGCTTCTCGCGAAGCTGAACGCCGTAGCCGACCATCTTGGCCTTCCGCGTCTTGCCGTGCTGTCCTGGCGGAAAGTTGCGCTTCTCGATCGCGCACTTCTCCGTGTAGCAGCGCTCTCCCTTGAGGAAGAGCTTCATTCCTTCTCGCCGGCAGAGCCGGCACACCGGACCTACGTATCGTGCCATGTCATAGTCCTCTAAACACGCCGCCGCTTCGGCGGCCGGCAACCATTGTGCGGAATCGGCGTGACGTCGCGAATCGACTTCACCTCGATGCCGATCGTCTGCAGCGCCCGGATCGCCGACTCGCGGCCGGATCCCGGGCCCTTCACGCGCACCTCGACCGAGCGCAGCCCGAGCGTCTTCGCGAAGTTGCCGGCGGCAATCGCGGCCTGGGTCGCCGCGAACGGCGTGCCCTTGCGCGAGCCCTTGAAGCCGACGCCCCCGGCGCTCGACCAGGCGATCACATTCCCCTCGATGTCGGTGATCGTGATCATCGTGTTGTTGAACGACGCGTGGATGTGCGCGTAGCCGCTGTGCACGATCCGCTTCTCGCCGCGCTTCTTGAACGTCTTGCGCGGCTTCTTCGCGCCTTTTGCGCCTTTGTCGCCTTTTTCGCCTTTTTCGGGTGCGGCGGCTTCTGCGTCAGTTTTGGCCATGGTGTTCCTTCGCTGTCATGGTCCGGCTAAAGCCGGACACTACTCGACTTTTTTCTTCGCGACCGCGCCCTTGCGCGGCCCTTTGCGCGTGCGCGCGTTGGTGCGCGTGCGCTGGCCGCGGACGGGCAATCCCCGGCGGTGACGCCCGCCGCGGTAGCTGCCGATTTCCATCAGCCGCTTGATGTTCAGCGAAATCTCCTTCCGGAGGTCGCCTTCCACGCCGCCCTGCTCTTCGAGCACGCGGCTGATCTTGCGCACATCGTCCTCGGACAGATCCTTCACGCGGATGTCGGGGCTGACGCCCGCTTCCGTGAGGACCGTGTTCGAACGGTGCCGCCCGATACCGTAAATGTAGGTGAGGCCGATTTCGACCCGCTTTGTACGCGGGAGATCGACGCCAGCAATTCTCGCCATGTGTTTATCCTTGCCTCTGCTTGTGTTTCTGGTTCGAGCAAATCACGCGAACCACTCCGCGCCGGCGGACGATCTTGCACTTATCGCAAATGCGCTTGACTGACGCTCGTACCTTCATGACTTCCTTCGCTATCGGGATTGGGGAGGAAGGACTGGGAATTGGCTACTCCCCACTCCCAAATCCCGAATCCCTGTTTCGACCGCGCGTGCTTCACCGCGGCCCAACGAGAGTACTTCTGCACCGTCCGCCGTGACCGCAACGGTATGCTCGAAGTGCGCCGACAGGCTGCGATCTGCAGTGATCGCGGTCCACCCGTCCTTCAGCACCTTCACGCCGGCGTCGCCCAGGTTGACCATCGGCTCGATCGCCAGCACCATGCCTTCCGCCAGGCGCGGCCCGCGTCCCGGGCCTCCGTAATTCGGAATCTGCGGCTCCTCGTGCAGCTCGGCGCCGATGCCGTGGCCGACGAACTCGCGCACCACCGAAAACCCGAACCTTTCCACGTGGCTTTGAACCGCGTGGCCGAGATCGGACACGCGCGCCCCCGGTCGAACCGCGTCGATCGCCTTCCACAGCGATTCTTCCGTCACGCGCAGCAGGTCGGCTGCCTTCGGCGAAATCTGGCCGATCCCGACCGTGACCGCGGAGTCTCCGAAAAATCCACCCATCTTGGCGCCGAGGTCGATCGAAATGATGTCGCCCTCGCGCAGGGCCGTCTTCGCCGACGGGATCCCGTGGACCACCTGCTCGTTCACCGACGCGCAAATCGTCGCGGGGTAGCCCTTGTAGCCCTTGAAGGCCGGCACCGCGCCGCCCGCGCGAATCTCGCGCTCGGCCAGCGCGTCAAGATCTCCCGTCGTCACACCGGGTGCCGCCGCCTCGCGCAGCTGTTCGAGCACGTGGCCGACGAGCTGATTCACCTCGCGAAGACGCTTCAGCTCCGCAGCCGAGCGGCAGACAATCACAGCCGCCGTCCCGACGCGACGGGGGCCATCGCATCGATGCTCGCAACCAGGTCCGCCGCGACGCGATCCGGCGTCTGCGCGCCGTTGATCGATCGAAATGTCGCGCGCCCGCGGTAGTAATCCAGCAACGGCTTGCTCTCCCGCGCGTACACCTCGAGCCGGTGCTGCCTCACGTTCTCGTCTCCATCGTCAGCGCGAGTGATCATCGGACCCCCGCACCGCCCGCACGCTGCCTTGCTGACCGAGCCGGGCTCGGCGATCGACGCGCATTTACTGCACACGCGGCGTCCCTGCATCCGCTGCAGCAGCTCGGCATCGGGCACCGCCAGATCGACGATGACCAACGGTTGTTCCTGCAGCATCGTGTCGAGCGCCCGCGCCTGCGGAACCGTCCGCGGAAACCCGTCCAGGATGTAGCCACTGGCTGCATCCGGGCGGTCCAGCCGCTCCTTCACGATGCCGACCATCTCTTCGTCGCCCAGCAGCTCGCCGCGATCCATCAGCGCCTTTGCCCGCAGTCCGAGTTCGCTGCCGCCGGCGGCCGCCTCGCGCAGGATGTCGCCTGTCGAAATCTTCGGGATGCCTCTCGCCAGCGCCAGTCGAACGGCCTGCGTCCCTTTACCCGACGCGGGCGGTCCCAACATGACGACGTTGAGCGCCATCTACGCGCGCCGGCCCCGAATCCGGGTCTTCTTCATGAAACCGTCGTAGTGCCTCATGATGAGCTGCGACTCGACCTGCTGAATCGTATCCATCGCGACGCCGACGATGATCAGCAGCGTCGTGCCGCCGAAGTAGAACGTCACGCCCATGCCCTCGGTGATGAACCGCGGCAGCGCGGCATCGAGCCGCTCGCCGATGAACGGAATCGGCGCGACTCGAAAGCCCGTAATCAGAAAGTCCGGCAGAATCGCGATCAGCGCGAGATACACAGCGCCTGCGAGCGTGATGCGCGTCAGGATCGTATCGATGTACTCCGCGGTCCGCTTGCCGGGCCGGATGCCCGGCACAAACCCGCCGTACTTGCGCATGTTCTCCGCCACGTCATCGGGATTGAAGATGATGGCGGTGTAAAAATACGCAAAGAAGATGATCAAGCCGATGTAGAGCAGCACGTAGAGAGGCATGCCCATCTGCAGTTGATCGGTCACGCGCGTCATCCAATGCGTCGGGTCGTTCGCGAACATCTGCCCGATCGTCGCGGGAAACGCAAGAATCGACGAGGCGAAGATGACCGGGATGACGCCGCCGGTGTTCACCTTCAGCGGGATGTGCGTGCTCGCCCCGCCGTACATCCGGCGCCCGACCACGCGCTTGGCGTACTGCACGGTGATCCGCCGGCTTCCGCGCTCCACGAAAATGATGGCGGCCACGACCAGCACCATCACCACAAGAAGCAGGATGAGACGAATCAGCCCCATCTGGCCGGTTCGCAGCTGATCGAACGTCGTCAGGACCGCGCTCGGCAGGCCGACCACGATGCCGGCGTAAATGATGAGCGACATGCCGTTGCCGATGCCGCGCTCGGTGATCTGTTCGCCGAGCCACATCACCAGCGTCGTCCCGGTCGTCAGCGTTAGCACTGTGAGGAAACGAAATCCCCAACCGGGGTTGAAGACGAGCGGCAAGCCGCCGGCGATCTCAGTCGAGCGCTCCAGCCAGATCGCGATCCCGAGCGCTTGCACGATGGCGAGCAGGATGGTGCCGTAGCGCGTGTACTGCGTAATCTTCCGGCGCCCGAGCTCGCCTTCGTTCTTGATGCGTTCGAGGTACGGCCAGACCACCGTGAGCAGCTGCAGGATGATCGACGCGCTGATATACGGCATGATGCCGAGCGCGAAGATCGTCATCCTCGACAGGTTCTGCCCGGAGAACATGTCGTAGAGCCCGAACATCGTGCTGCGGGCCTGCTCGGCCAGCTGAGCGAGCGCCGCCGTATTCACGCCGGGGGTCGGAATGTGACCGCCGATGCGATACACAATGAGCAGCGCCAGCGTGAAGAGCACGCGCTTGCGGAGCTCGGCGATGGCGAAGAGGTTCTTGACGCTGTCGATAGCCATGGTCGTTACTTAGTCGCGGGGGCCCCACGCCCCGCTCCACGCCGCTTCGCTGGCGGGGCTCCTATGCCCCGCGCCGCTTGCGGCTTCATGACAATGTCTCCGCCGCGCCGCCGGCAGCCGCAATCTTCTCGGCAGCCTTGCCGCTGAATTTGTGCGCGCGAATCGTGAGGCCCTTGGTGATGTCGCCTCGCCCGAGCACCTTCACGCGCTCGGCCGAGGCCGGGATGAGCCGGCGCTCGCGAAGCAGATCCAGCGTGACCACCGTGCCGGCGTCGAACCGCTCCCCGAGCGTGTCGAGGTTCACGACCGCGTACTCGATGCTGAACGGGTTGTGGAACCCGCGCTTCGGCACGCGGCGCTTCAGCGGCATCTGACCGCCTTCGAACCCGCGCTTCCGCTTGAAGCCCGAGCGCGACTTCGCGCCCTTGTGGCCGCGTCCGGCCTGCGTGCCCTGGCCGCTGCCCTGGCCGCGGCCCACGCGCTTCTTGGAGTGCTTCGCGCCCTTCGGCGGCTTGAGATTAGAAAGATCCATTGTCAGTGCACCTCGAGGAGGTGGCGAACCTTGTGAATCATGCCTCGTATCGACGGCGTGTCTGCCAGCTCGACCGAGTGGTTGATGCGGCGCAGGCCGAGGCCCTCGACGACCGCCGCCTGCTTCTTGCCGAAGCCAATCGTGCTCTTCACGAGCGTCACCGTGACGCGCTTGGTCTCGGCCTGTTTCTTCGCTGCCTGTTTCGCCATGGCTAGCTCTTCGCCATCATTTCCTCGAGATCCTTGCCACGCAGCCGCGCCACGGTCGAGGGTTCCTTGAGCGACTCGAGGCCGTTGAACGTGGCGCGCACCACGTTGTGCGGATTGGCGGAGCCGAGCGATTTCGTCAACACGTTGTGCAGCCCCGCCGCCTCTACCACCGCGCGGACGGCGCCGCCGGCGATGATGCCGGTGCCCTCCGGCGCCGGCTTCAGCAGGACGGCGCCCGATCCGAACTTGCCGACCACCGCGTGGGGAATCGTCGTGCCCTGCAGCGGCACGCGGATCAAACCCTTCTTCGCCGCTTCGATGCCTTTCTTGATGGCCGACGGGACTTCCTTCGCCTTGCCCACGCCGAAGCCGACCACGCCGTGGCCGTCGCCGACGACGACCAGCGCGCTGAAGCTCAGATTCTTGCCGCCCTTCACGACCTTGGTCACGCGATTGATTGACACCACGGTGTCCTTGATGTCGAGCTGGGACGGATCGATTTTTTCGCGAATTCGCTGCATTCCCACTAGAACTCCAGTCCCGCTTTGCGGGCCGCATCAGCGACCGCTTGAATCCGCCCGTGATACAGATAGCCGTTACGATCGAAGACCACCTTGGTGATGCCCTTGTCCTTGAGGCGCTGCGCGATCGTCTGACCGACGAGCTCCGCGCCGGCTTTGTTGCTGCCGCGCGTCTTGCCCTTGAGTCCCGACTTGACCGCGGCTTCGGTCGACGCGGCCGAGGCGAGAGTCTTGCCGGTCATGTCGTCGATGACCTGCACGTAGATGTGCGTCAGGCTCCGATACACGGTCAGCCGCGGGCGATCCTGATCACCCGAGATGCGCTTGCGCAGTCGAAGCTTGATGCGGTAACGCCGATCTTCTCTCGTCTTGATACGCATGATGTCTCTGCTCTACTTCGTGCCGGTCTTGCCGGCCTTCTTCTTCAGCACTTCGCCGGTGAAGCGCACGCCCTTCTGCTTGTAGGGATCCGGCTTGCGCAGGCGCCGGATGTTGGCGGCGACCTGCCCCACCAGCTGGCGATCGACGCCCGTGACGGTGACGTGGGTCTGCTTGTCGATCACGATGTCGATGCCCGGCGGCACGTCGAAGACGACCGGGTGCGAGTACCCCAGCGCAAAGACAACCTGCTTGCCGCGCAGCTCCGCGCGGTAGCCGACGCCGACGATGTCGAGCTCGCGCTTGAACCCCTCGGTCACGCCGAGCACGCCGTTGGCCGCGAGGCTGCGCGCGAGGCCATGAAATTTGCCGAGCTGGGGATCCTCGCGCGTGGGCGCGGCCTTGAGCTGGCCGTCGATGACCTCGAAGGCAATGCCGGGCGGAATCCGCTGCGTCAGCGTGCCCTTCGGTCCCTGGATATCCAGCGCGTCCGGGTGCACCTTGACGGTGACGCCCTTGGGCAGCGCGATCGGTTTCTTACCAATGCGTGACATGTTTGATTCCTACCAAATGTTGCACAACACTTCGCCGCCGACGCCGGCGCGCATGGCGGCGCGTCCGGTCATCACGCCGCGCGAGGTGGTCAGGATGCTCGTGCCGAGGCCACCGAGCACCGGCGGCACCTCGGTGCTGCGGAAGTACACGCGGCGACCGGGGCGGCTGATGCGCTCGAGGCCGGTGATGACCTTTTCGCCGTGCGGTCCATATTTCAGAAAAAGACGGACCATCTGGCGCGGAGCGGCGGCCTTGGCCGCTTCGGGCGATTTCTCGTCGACGAGCTTGAAGCCCTGGATGTACCCCTCGTCCTCGAGAATGCGCGCTATCTCCACCTTGAGCTTCGAGGCGGGGACGTCCACTCGGGAATGCTTGGCGATGACCGCATTCCGGAGGCGCGTGAGCATATCGGCAATCGGGTCTGTCATGTCTTGGTTCTCTACTCGTTCACTGTTTACCGTTAACCGTTCATCACCGTGCGTCCCACTGACGACCGGCGACTGACGACTGACGACGGTCCCCTACCAACTGCTCTTCGTCACTCCCGCGACATCGCCCTGCAGCGCCAGCTTGCGGAAGCACAGGCGGCACAGCGCGAACTTGCGGAGGTAGGCCCGGGGCCGGCCGCACAGGCGGCAGCGGTTCCGCAGGCGAACCTTGAATTTCGGCGTCTTGTGTTCTTTCGCGATCTTGGCGGTAGTAGCCATGCTTATCTCTGTTCCTGCGCTCTGAACGGCATCCCAATCAACTGGAGCAGCTTGCGCGCTTCCTCGTCGGTCCGCGCGCTGGTGACGACCGAAACGTTCATGCCGCGCGCCTTGTCGACTTTCATGTAGTCGATTTCGGGAAACAGCAGCTGATCCTTGAGCCCGAGCGAGAAATTGCCGCGGCCGTCGAACCCCTTGGGCGACACGCCGCGGAAGTCGCGGACGCGCGGGAGCGCGATCGTCACCAGACGGTCGAGGAACTCGTACATCCGGTCTCCGCGCAGCGTCACGCTGGTCGCGATCGGCTGTCCTTTGCGCACCTTGAAGGCGGCAATCGACTTCTTCGCGCGGCGCACGACCGGCTTCTGCCCCGTGATGCGCGCGAGCTCGTCGGCGCCGACCTCGATGATCTTGGCGTTCGAGGTCGCCTCGCCGAGGCCCATATTCACGACGACCTTCTCGATCTTCGGCACGGCCATCACGTTCTTGTAGCCGAACTCCTTCGTGAGCGCCGGCACCACTTCCTTGACGTAACGATCTCTCAGGCGGCTCATTTGTCGACCACTCCCTCGCACTTCCGGCAGATGCGGACCTTGCGGCCGTCGCCGAGAATCTTGCGGCCAATGCGGGTCTGCGCGCCGCATTCGGGGCACAGGAGCTGGACGTTGGACGCGTGCAGCGACGCCTCCCGCTCCACGATGCCCCCTTTGATATTGCGCTGCGGGTTCGGCTTCGTGTGGCGCTTGATCATGTTCACGCCTTCGACCACGAGCCGGTTCTTCGCAGGGACGACCTTCAACACGCGTCCGCGCTTGCCGCGGTCCTTGCCCGCGATCACGAGGACGTTGTCGTTCTTCCGAATGGGACTTTGCAATAGAGACATCAGAGCACTTCCGGTGCGAGCGAGACGATTTTCATGAACCGGCGCTCGCGCAGCTCGCGCGCCACCGGCCCGAACACGCGCGTCCCGATCGGCTCGCGCAGGTCGTTGATCAGCACGGCCGCGTTGCGATCGAACCGGATGTAGCTGCCGTCCTTGCGGCGCTGCTCCTTGACGGTCCGGACGATGACGGCTTTGACGACCTGGCCCTTCTTCACGGTGCCGTCGGGAATCGCTTCCTTCACCGACGCCGTGACGACATCGCCCAGCCGCGCGTAGCGCCCGGTCGAGCCGCCAATCGGGTTGATGACGGCGATCTTGCGCGCGCCCGAGTTGTCGGCGACGTCGAGGATCGATCGCATCTGAATCATGCTTAAACCTCCAGCGCCTTTCTGATGACGCGCGTGAGGACCCACCGCTTGCGCTTGCTGAGCGGCCGGCTCTCGACAATGGCGACGCGATCGCCCATCTTCGCGGTGTTCTCCTCGTCGTGCGCCACGAACTTGGACGTCCGGCGCTGGGTCTTGCCGTAGAGGCCGTGCCGCACCTGCCACTCGACAGCCACGACGCAGGTCTTCTGCATCTTGTTGCTGACGACGACGCCTTCTTTTTCCGACTTCTCTGCCATGAGTACCTCTAGGTCCGTCTCAAACCGGACACTACTTCGTAGTCTGCTTCTGCGTGATCACCGTCTTGATGCGCGCCAGGTCGCGGCGCGTATAGCGCAGCTTCAACGGCGTATCGAGAGAGCCGAGCGACTGCTGAATGCGCATCCGGAAGAGCTGGTCCTCGAGCTCCTTCGCGCGCGCCTCCAGATCGTCCACCGACAGGTCGCGCAGGTCCGCCACGTCCATCATGATGCCTTCTCCTGGGCGAACCGGGTGGCGAACTTCGTGAGGATGGGGAGCTTCGACGCCGCGAGCCTCAGCGCTTCGCGCGCCTCGGTCTCGGTCACGCCTTCCATCTCGAACAAAATCCGTCCCGGCCGCACGACGCACACCCACTGGTCGGGCGCGCCCTTGCCCTTACCCATTCGCGTTTCCTGCGGCTTCTTGGTGATCGGCTTGTCCGGAAACACGCGCACCCAGATCTTCCCGCCGCGCTTGATGAACCTGGTCATCGCGACGCGGGCCGCCTCGATCTGCCGGGCGGTCATCCAGCACGGCTCCATCGCGCGGAGCCCGTAGTCTCCGAACGACACATCGGATCCGCGCCACGCCTTGCCCTTCATCCGGCCGCGCTGCTGCTTCCGGTACTTGACCTTCTTCGGCATCAACATCTGAATCAGTCCTCAGTCGTCAGTCGTCCGTCACTGCCTCGCGTCGCGAGGCCCGGAGGGCCGGCGCGGCGCCCGCTCCCGAAACTCTTGTTCCTCACGCGCCGTCTTTGGCGTCAGGCGCTCGCCCTTGTAGAGCCACGTCTTCACGCCGATCTGGCCGTACGTCGTGCTCGCCTCGGCGAACCCGTAATCGATGTCCGCGCGCAGCGTCTGCAGCGGCAGCTGCCCGTGCAGGTACCACTCCGAGCGCGCGATCTCGGCGCCGTTGAGGCGCCCGGACACGCGGACCTTGATCCCCCGCGCGCCGAACCGCAGCGCCGACTCGACCGCCTTGCGCATCGCGCGGCGGAACGCCACGCGCTTCTCGAGCTGCTGCGCCACCGACTCGGCGATAAGCTGCGCGTCGAGCTCCGGCTTCTGGATCTCCTGGATGTTGATGAAGACCTCGCGGTTGGTCCGCTTCTGGATTTCCGCCTTCAGCTTCTCGACCTCCGTCCCCTTGCGGCCGATGATGATGCCGGGCCGCGAGGTGTGGATGTCGATCTTCAGCTTGTTGGCCGCCCGCTCGGTCTCGATCTTCGAGACGCCTGCGTGCATGAACCGCTTCTTGAGGTCGGCGCGCAGCGCCAGGTCCTCGTGGAGCAGCTTCGCGTAGTCGCGGTCAGCGAACCAGCGCGACTTCCACGTCTTGTTGAACCCGAGCCGAAATCCGTACGGATGTACTTTTTGACCCACAGTAACTCCTCGTTACTTCCGACTTTTTACTTTCTACTTCTTACTTCTGCCGGCGGGCTTTCCGGTCCCGCTCTTCTTGCGCGCCGGCGCCTTCGTCGTCTCAGCCGCCGCCGCCGGCCTGGTCTTCGCACGCCCTTTCGGCGCCGGTGTCGTCACCGCGGCGATCGCCAGCGGCCGCTCCGATACACGCACCGTAAGATGCGCCGTGCGCTTCACCACGCGGAACGCGCGGCCCATCGGGGCGGGACGAATCCGCTTCATCGACGGCCCCTGGTTCGCGTAGCACGCCGAGACGTAGAGCCGGTCGACGTCGCCGCCGAAGCCTTCCTTCTGCTGCGCGTTGGCAATGGCCGACCGCAGCAGCTTGGCGATGTCGTGGCCGATGCCTTTGCGCGTGAACTGCAGCGTCGCGAGCGCGCGATTCACATCGCGTCCGCGGATCAAGTCCATCACCAGGCCGGCCTTCTGAGCCGACGTGCGGACGTACTTCGCTGTCGCATGAGCGTCAATCGCCATGGACTAGCCCCCCGCCTTCGGCCCGCCGCCACCGGCGGCGGGCGGCGCCGCGGCGGCCACCTGCGCGGCCTTTTCCGTCTTGGTGGTGTGTCCCTTGAACTGGCGGGTCGGCGAAAACTCGCCGAGCTTCTGCCCAACCATGTTTTCGGTCACATAAACCGGGATGAACTTCCTGCCGTTGTGCACCGCGAGCGTGTGCCCTACCATTTCGGGAATCACGGTCGAGCGGCGCGACCAGGTCTTCACCACTTTTTTCTCGTTGTCGCGATTCATCGCCTCGATCTTCTCGAGCAGCGGCGTATCGACGAACGGCCCCTTTTTCAGTGATCGGCTCATAGCAACTCTTACCTGACGCCTTTCGGTCGGCGCTGGACGATGAACTTGTCGGTCGACTTGCGATTCCGCGTCTTGTAGCCCTTGGTCGGCAGGCCCCACGGCGACACCGGGTGACGGCCGCCGGAGGTCTTGCCCTCGCCGCCGCCGTGCGGGTGGTCGACGGGGTTCATGACCACGCCGCGAACGTGCGGGCGCTTGCCCATCCACCGGCTGCGGCCGGCCTTCCCGATTGAGACATTCTCGTGATCGAGATTGCCCACCTGTCCCACCGTGGCGTAGCACACGATCGCGATGTGACGAATTTCGCCCGAGGGCATCTTCACCGACGCGTAGTCGCCCTCTTTGGCGACGAGCTGCACCGATGACCCGGCACTGCGCGCAATCTGGCCACCCTTACCCGGCTTCAGCTCCACGTTATGGAGCATCGTGCCCAGGGGGATGTTCTTCAGCGGCAGGGCATTGCCCGGAAGAATGTCGACGTTGTCGCCCGCAATCACCGCATCGCCGACCTTGAGGCCATTCGGCTGCAGGATGTAGCGCTTCTCGCCGTCCGCGTACGTGATGAGGGCGATCCGCGCGGAGCGGTTCGGGTCGTACTCGACCGTCGCGACTTTTCCCGGGATGTCCTTCTTGTCGCGCTTGAAATCGATGATCCGATACAGCCGCTTGTGCCCGCCGCCGCGCCACCATGAGGTGAGCTCGCCGTGGTTGTTGCGGCCGCCGGAGCGGTGCAGCGACTCAGTCAGCGGCTTGTGCGGCTCGCTGGTCGTGATCTCGTCGAACGTCTGGACGGTCTGAAAGCGCCGGCCGGGTGACGTCGGTTTGTATTTTCTGATCGGCATGGTTTAAAGCTCCCAGCTTCCAGCTTCCAGCTTCCAGGTCCAGCTGTTTTGCTGGTAGCTGGCAGCTGGCGGCTGAGAGCCGTCAGGCTCCCTCGAAAAACTCCGGGAGCTTCTCTCCCTGGCGCAGCTTCACGTACGCCTTCTTCCAGTCCGAGCGCTGCCCCGCAAACCGTCCCTGGCGCTTCACCTTGCCATGGGAGATCGCCGTGCGCACCGCCTCGACCTTCGACCCCAGCAGGGTCTCGACGGCGCGCTTGATTTCCGTCTTGTTCGCGTGGGTGGCCACCTCGAACACGATCGTCCGCCCATCCCGCTCGCGCTGGATGGAAGTCTTCTCGGTGATGAGCGGCCGGCGGATGACGTCAGTAAGTTTCATAGAGCTCCTGCAATTTCTCCACAGCAGCTTTGGTCGCAATCACCCGCGACGCGTTCATCACGTCGCGCGCGTTCACCCGCGCGCTGGCGAGAAACTGCACGCCGGGGAGGTTACGCACCGCGATGCCGAGCTTCTCGTTGGGCAGAACGTCGATCAGCAGCGCCTTGCCGTCTGCGCCAAGCCGCTTTAACAGCTCCGCGGCCGCCTTGGTCTTGCTTTCCGTCGCGGTGAGCTCGTCGACGACAACGAGCGCGCCGTCCTGCACGCGCGCCGCGAGGGCCGCCACCAGCGCACCGCGCTTCACTTTCCGCGGAAGCCGGAAGTCGTAGCTGCGGGGTTGAGGCCCGAACACCGTGCCGCCGTGGCGCCACAAGGGCGTGCGGGTCGATCCCACCTGCGGGCGGCCGGTGCCCTTCTGCTTGTACGGCTTTTTGCCGCCACCGCTGACGTTCGCGCGGTTCTTGGTCTTGTGCGTGCCACGGCGCTCCGACGCGTTCTGGTGCACGACCGATTCCCAGATGATCGCGGCGTTGACACGGCCGCCGAACACCTCGTCGCTCAGCTCGAGCGAGCCGACCTTCTTGTTGTCAGAATTGACGACGTCGATCTTCATTACTTTTTACCCTTCGGCTTCTCGACCTGCGCCACCTTGAGGCGCTTGGCCGCGACGGCCTTGCGGATGATCACGTAGCCGCTCGGAGCGCCCGGAATGGCCCCGCGCACGATCAGGAGGTTGTTCTCGGCGTCGACCTTCGCGACTTTCAGGTTTCGCACCGTGACGCGCTCGCCGCCCATGCGGCCGGCCCCGCGCATGCCCTTCACGACGCGTGAGGGAAACGACGAGGCGCCGATCGAACCGGGCGCGCGATGGAACATCGATCCGTGCGTCGCCGCGCCGCCAGCAAAGTGATGGCGCTTGACGACGCCCTGAAATCCCTTGCCGCGGCTCGTGCCGACGATGTCGACGCGCTCGCCGTTCTCGAACATGGTAACGAGAATCTGATCGCCCACTTTCGGATCGCCGTTCGTCGCGGGCCTGACCTCGCGGCGGACGCGGGTCGGCGGCACGTTGGCTTTCTTGTAGTGCCCTTCGAGCGGCTTGCGCACTTTCGCCGGCTTCGCTTCGACCAGCCCAATCTGCACCGATTCGTAGCCGTCTGTCGTGGCGGTCTTGCGCTGGACGACCACGCACGGGCCGGCCTTGATGACGGTCGCCGGAACGACGGAGCCGTCCTCGGCGAACAGCTGCGTCATGCCGATTTTTCTGCCAATGATGCCAGTAACCATAAGCCCCCAGTCGTCAGTCGTCAGTCGTCAGTCCCCAGTCGACAGTCGTCAGTCGTCGGTCTCAGCCTGCAGTCCGCGGTCTTCCCCCGACTGACGACTGATCACTGACGACTGTCGACTATTTCGTATGTTCCTTCCCGAACGCCTTGATCTCGACGTCGACGCCTGCCGGGAGATCCAGCTTCATCAGCGCGTCCACAGTGTGGCTGGTCGGCTCGTAGATATCGAGAAGCCGCTTGTGGGTCCGGATCTCGAACTGCTCGCGCGACTTCTTGTCGACGTGCGGCGAGCGGTTCACGGTGTAGCGGGAAATGTGGGTGGGCAGAGGGATCGGGCCCGCCAGGCGCGCGCCGGTGCGGCGCGCCGTGTCCACGATTTC